>JAFGVU010000015.1 GCA_016937855.1 Bacteroidales bacterium
CCATCTTGGAATTGAAACGTAAGATTTGTTAGGTGGGAAGGTGAAACAGAGTTCTTATAATCGTACCATCTTGGAATTGAAACGTAAAGGACTACGGAGCGATGCACTGTCAACCGATCTTATAATCGTACCATCTTGGAATTGAAACTAGATGATTTGCGATATCTTCTATTGTAAACAAGCCCTTATAATCGTACCATCTTGGAATTGAAACTAAGTATGAGATTTGAATGTTAATATTAGATGTTGCTTATAATCGTACCATCTTGGAATTGAAACCCAAAAGTACCACAAAACTATGCAACTAACTCAACTTATAATCGTACCATCTTGGAATTGAAACCACTTTTCAGTAGCATCAGGGCTATCTGAAATTGACTTATAATCGTACCATCTTGGAATTGAAACAAAAAACGCCACTTTGAGCGACGTTTTTTCGGTAGCTTATAATCGTACCATCTTGGAATTGAAACATTTGTAACGAAACAGCTCATTTATTGCCAATACCTTATAATCGTACCATCTTGGAATTGAAACTAAAACAATACTGCTTTGCTTTTCTTAACAAATCCTTATAATCGTACCATCTTGGAATTGAAACAATTTTAAAAAATGGAATCAATAGACAGAGTTAGACTTATAATCGTACCATCTTGGAATTGAAACTGATTAAGAGAATCAGAAAAATGTTTGAAAACAAACTTATAATCGTACCATCTTGGAATTGAAACCTTATTATACATGCTTCAGTGAGCTCGGATGAATACTTATAATCGTACCATCTTGGAATTGAAACTCGTTATTGGTTTTATAACCGCTGTCAAAACTCATCTTATAATCGTACCATCTTGGAATTGAAACACGTAATGAATGCAATTGTTCATCTGTTGGATGCTCTTATAATCGTACCATCTTGGAATTGAAACAGAAATATCATCAATTTGATTGACTTGATATATAGCTTATAATCGTACCATCTTGGAATTGAAACGAGATTGTTGATTATACTCTGCTTTACGAGTAAGCTTATAATCGTACCATCTTGGAATTGAAACACGTAATGAATGCAATTGTTCATCTGTTGGATGCCTTATAATCGTACCATCTTGGAATTGAAACTGCTTTGTGTTTCTTTTAGAATATCGTCATAATCTCTTATAATCGTACCATCTTGGAATTGAAACTAAAATTAGTTGAGACATTTGCGTTTCTGCCCTTTCTTATAATCGTACCATCTTGGAATTGAAACTTCTCCAAATTAGTCAACATGCTTTCTAGGTCTTCTTATAATCGTACCATCTTGGAATTGAAACCAGGTTTTGAAAATTGCGAATCTCTCGTTTGAGCTCCTTATAATCGTACCATCTTGGAATTGAAACATCTTCGCAATAAATAAGTTTTTTTGCAGTTCCGAAGCTTATAATCGTACCATCTTGGAATTGAAACGACAAATGCAATTATATTATTCTCGGTTTTGTTCACTTATAATCGTACCATCTTGGAATTGAAACATTCGAGAATGCTTCCATTATTGTTTCCTCAAATCTTATAATCGTACCATCTTGGAATTGAAACTTGTCTCCGTAGTAGAATATTTGACCTTTATATTTACTTATAATCGTACCATCTTGGAATTGAAACTTCCTAAAACTTCATACTTAGCATTTCCCAACGTGCTTATAATCGTACCATCTTGGAATTGAAACAAAAAAGAGGAAAACACTTTTAAGCAAACTATTGCTTATAATCGTACCATCTTGGAATTGAAACACGAGACCACAACCGATGCATTAGTTGAGGCTACCTTATAATCGTACCATCTTGGAATTGAAACTAACCCTAAAAGTGAATTATTTACAACAAAGGGGCTTATAATCGTACCATCTTGGAATTGAAACTATTTTCGCATTGCCATGACAGCCGGTTGGGAATCTCTTATAATCGTACCATCTTGGAATTGAAACTCTTTAAAACCTATTCAGGAAATTTACAGACAATTTCTTATAATCGTACCATCTTGGAATTGAAACTGATAAATAAAATACTGGCTATAACCCGTGGTATAGCTTATAATCGTACCATCTTGGAATTGAAACAAACAGCGTTAAAGCTGTGGGGAGATGAGGAGGATCTTATAATCGTACCATCTTGGAATTGAAACAAGTTATAAGAATTATGTTCTATCAAAAGTTGGGAACTTATAATCGTACCATCTTGGAATTGAAACAAGAATCTAAAATCAAATTAAGTTCTTTTGTGTTGCTTATAATCGTACCATCTTGGAATTGAAACACGGCTACAATTCATGTTTGCAAACTCATTTGAGCTTATAATCGTACCATCTTGGAATTGAAACTTAATAATATCAGGGAATGATGCAACTTGATCGGCTCTCTTATAATCGTACCATCTTGGAATTGAAACCAGATTGAATCTTAATTGATTCTTTCTGAGGTTTCTTATAATCGTACCATCTTGGAATTGAAACGGGAAATTATAATAAACGCCTTCATCCAAAATATTCTTATAATCGTACCATCTTGGAATTGAAACATTATCACGGATTTTGCAATTAAGATCAACGCATCTTATAATCGTACCATCTTGGAATTGAAACGTGATAGCATCTAATTTACGTTTACGAAAATTGCCTCTTATAATCGTACCATCTTGGAATTGAAACATAGTTTTGTCGCAAGTGGTACTTGAAACAGGATGCTTATAATCGTACCATCTTGGAATTGAAACACAACACAACATGGAAAAGGTCGTGCAGTTGATTTCTTATAATCGTACCATCTTGGAATTGAAACAAAAATGATTTAAACACATCGTATCTTTTGACATCTTACTTATAATCGTACCATCTTGGAATTGAAACTACAAAGGAACGAAAACTTTTGAAAGTGCAAAAACTCTTATAATCGTACCATCTTGGAATTGAAACCGCGATGGAATCGCGCGGTAGCTGCCCTACGCTCACTTATAATCGTACCATCTTGGAATTGAAACTCTGATAAGTGTTTTTTAAATCCATTACCTAAATGCTTATAATCGTACCATCTTGGAATTGAAACATCTTTGACCTTATCGATAAATTTAGGTTTTGGCTCACTTATAATCGTACCATCTTGGAATTGAAACGGAATAGCTCCAGCAATTGCTTGAGTCGCATTCCTCTTATAATCGTACCATCTTGGAATTGAAACGGAGGAAACAAAAATATAAAACCATGGGACGGAAAACTTATAATCGTACCATCTTGGAATTGAAACTAACCACGCACTCCTAATTGATACAAATCTTTTATCTTATAATCGTACCATCTTGGAATTGAAACATATTTAACAATGTATTGTTTAACATTCTGAATTACTCTTATAATCGTACCATCTTGGAATTGAAACTTATATAGCGCTAAAGAAGATATTCCGCTTGCATCTCTTATAATCGTACCATCTTGGAATTGAAACAAGGTAAAACCGTTAAAATCTTTAAATTGTTTAGCTTATAATCGTACCATCTTGGAATTGAAACATAAAAATAGGACACCATAGCGAAAGGAGGCACAGGCTTATAATCGTACCATCTTGGAATTGAAACACTATTCGTTTGAGAAAATAGGGAGTGTTTATAATCACTTATAATCGTACCATCTTGGAATTGAAACCGCATATACTCCCATTCAAAGCACAAAAGCCAATTGCTTATAATCGTACCATCTTGGAATTGAAACTCAATAACATTATAGCTCCATTTCGTGCTTGATAACTTATAATCGTACCATCTTGGAATTGAAACCTCATTTTTAGATCTTTTCCATTTAACCAATTATACTTATAATCGTACCATCTTGGAATTGAAACTTTATAATTTTTTAATTTTTTATCATGAAAGAACACTTATAATCGTACCATCTTGGAATTGAAACCTGTTTTATATATAAGGTTATGGTGCGTTTTTATTACTTATAATCGTACCATCTTGGAATTGAAACACAGAAACGATAAAAGACAGTATCTACATCGAAACCTTATAATCGTACCATCTTGGAATTGAAACTTAGCTAAAAACTCCCTCATTGCTTTATATGCACCCTTATAATCGTACCATCTTGGAATTGAAACTAGCAAGTATCATACTCCCACAAGTTCCCTTGACCTTATAATCGTACCATCTTGGAATTGAAACGGGATTGGAGGTATGGCATCTAAATTTGTTGCAGCTTATAATCGTACCATCTTGGAATTGAAACGTTATTAAAGCAAGTTGAAGTAAACAAACAAATTACTTATAATCGTACCATCTTGGAATTGAAACGTATATATCGTCCTTTTCTTGTTGCCTGTTCAGCCTTATAATCGTACCATCTTGGAATTGAAACGTTGAAGTTATCGTTGCTAAATACAATAGCTGGTACTTATAATCGTACCATCTTGGAATTGAAACCATGCACTATACAGCGTGTTATGCAATCGACTTTGCTTATAATCGTACCATCTTGGAATTGAAACATCTTTTAAAACATCTTCTTCAACGTCTAATTCTCTTATAATCGTACCATCTTGGAATTGAAACATATGTAACACTTGCAAGGATAACCCAAAGCAAACTTATAATCGTACCATCTTGGAATTGAAACTTGCTTATACACGGTGTTATGTGCCGTTTTTATTCTTATAATCGTACCATCTTGGAATTGAAACATAAAATATCCAATGTTCGGTAAATTTGGGATTCCACTTATAATCGTACCATCTTGGAATTGAAACAGGAGATTGAAAAATTAGGGGCGTTGTTTACCGATTACTTATAATCGTACCATCTTGGAATTGAAACTACTCTCTATGAAGTTCAAATTATTGACTATAAACTTATAATCGTACCATCTTGGAATTGAAACACTTATAATGTCATAATTATGTCAGATCTTTACAAGCTTATAATCGTACCATCTTGGAATTGAAACCTTGAAGGCAGGACAAAAGGCGACAGGAAAAGCACCTTATAATCGTACCATCTTGGAATTGAAACAGATAAATAATAGTAAAAAACTCATAAAACAAAATTTCAAAACAACATTCTCCTCACTCGCCCAAACTTACCCCCTACTCTATTCCAATTAGTAATACCAAACAACATCACAACTAAAAAAGGTAGCGCAGGAGTTCGGTATCTTACAATTGAGCCGGTATTTGGTGTATATACACCCACTACAACATAAAGAAATAAAATAAACATGACACAAAACAATACATAGCGAATGGTTTTTGTATCGGGTTTTTTAAAGTAAATTATGGCAATAATTGCAAAAAAGCAGAACAAAACTATCTCTAAAAACGAAAAAAACATAAACGCAGAATTAACTTCACCCGGGAATGGTCGAAAAAAACTGTTAAGCAATCCCTCCGGAATGATTTTTATAAAACTTATCACATCGGGACTTAAACGAGTTAAATCGTATGTACTGCCTGAATCTTCCTGAAGTTCGATATAATTGATAAAATCGTTTTGTTTACCCGACAATGTGGAGACAATATCATAACCTAAAATTTTTCCACTAAAGATTACCAAAATCGCACTCAGAGCAATTATCCCGGCAAAACTAATTATCTGATGTTTGATTTTCATCCTTTTACTAATAATCAAAAAGAAAACCGCAGGTAAAAATGCCGGCAAAACATAAACTTTTGATGTAAAGACTAATGAGCATGCCACTATAAAACCCAAAAGATGTAATAACCTGAATTTTTCGTCCATTCTAACTAAAAACCAAAACGCAAAACCAATTGCCAACATTGTTAGTCCTTCTTTCATTAAACCTGAAGTCCAAAACCAACATGAAGGAACTAAAAAAGCAGCGAATATCAGCAAATATTGATTAACCCTAATGACTTTAGCAAACGCTTTAAAAAGCGCAAAAGCACCTAAAAAAGACAAAAAAGCCATAATCACAATATGCACAAAGATATTACCTCCTGATATTAAACAAACTATCGCATTAAAGCGCATAATTGTTCTATTGTCATTAAAAAGTCCGTAATTAAATTCGCGTGTCCAATGGTCGGCATTATCGTAATATTTTTGTAATTGAGGCTGATCCCCCTGCACACCTGTCACAAGCCTGAGGTAGTCTCCAAAATTGTCATCAGCAGCATCGTATAATGCAAGTCCTCCACGATAAAACTTATGAATATCGGACATTGCCGGATCATAATAATAGGTATAAACAGTATAAACTCCTATACCACCAATTATTTTGGCAGCAAAAAGCAGAACAAAAACATATTTTTTTATTCCATTATGACGAAATAATTTGGAGAAAAAAATCCCTGCTCCTAAAATCAATGCTGTTATAATTGCTGCAAAAATATCCATTAGTCAAATTTATAAACACTTCGATGCATTTGATGCAAATATACCGGTTTCGTCTGATTAAGAGTATTCCCGGACAAAACTTTTTCATACTTCTCAAGATATCGCAAGGCCATTTTTCGAGAATTAAACTCATCTACAGCATATTGAGAGATCATTTTGCGCTTAAAATAGTTCACATTTTTAATTGCATCAGCCAGATCGTCGCTGTTCGATGAAAGGAATCCTGAGTTTTCGTTAACTAATTCGGGCAATGACCCGTATGGAGTTCCAAAAACCGGACAACCGAAATACATACTTTCTGTAATTGCCAGGCCAAAAGGTTCATCCCACAAAACCGGGAAAATTAACCCGCGCGACCCCTTTAACAGGTTAAACTTTTTGTTTCCGCCCACCATTCCATGAAAACCCACTTTAGGGTTAAGAGTAAAACGAAAACCCATTTTTAAATTTAACCTATAACCTCCGAGGACTTCGAGACGTTTCCTTGCTTTATTACAAACCAGCATTGCTCCCTTAAGATTTTTTACTCTCCAGGCAGCATTTGCAAGAAAGTGAAAATACTCATTTGTTTTAACAAAATCTGGCTTGCTGTAGTCGTCCCAATCTAAACCATTATAAACAAAACTCTCTGATCCATGACGTTGGGCGTGATTTTGTGAGACAAAAACAGTGTTTAAATCAAACTGTTGTCCGGGTGATGAATTTCCGTGAATTGTTGTAATATATGGTTTGGATATATTTTCTTTTACCGGGAAATTAAAGTGGACAATATCGGTTTCCTTAGGAATTTGAGAATCGAAAGACTCATTTGGATTTAAAATTTTGACATCAGCAAACCCACAAGACGAACCTTCTCCAACAAGAAAAGTGATATTATGTCCCATTTTTGCGAGCTCTTTGCCAAGGTACCAGATAACTCTCTCTGTCCCTCCGTAAAGCAGAGCAGGAATTTTTGATGGATTTACTATTGTGATGTTCATAGTGCGAAGATAAAAAAAAATGCGAAATCCTATAACCTCTTTTTGCTTTAGACATAATTCAATTATTTTGTACTATCCTAATCCGCATTAAAACGACAGTAAATGAAAAAGGCTAACCGCATATTTGCGAAAAGCCTAAGTGGTAACATTAAAACATTAAAACAGATTATTCTTTAACAATCCTTTTTATTATCATATTTGAATTTGCGTGGTTAATTCTAACTACATAAGTTCCGGCAGGATAATCAGAAATGTAAATTGAGAAATCAAAATCGCAGTATGTTTCACACATCATTTGGCCTGCTAAATTATATATCTCAATTCTTACATTATCTTCTACACCATCGAAAAACAATTGTCCTGCATTTGGATTAGGATATACTGAGATATTTTCATAGTCAAATTGTGCGACATCCGAATTGTCAACAGTAACACTAACCGTCCAGTTTGCTGTTGATTGGTCTGCTCCTGTAACAACATAAATAACATCACTTGAATAATCATTTGCTGTTACTCCGGATTCCTGTTCAATAGAATTAACTTCTGCAGAAGCTCCGGGTGCAAGAACAAATGAAGGAATAAGGTTATTAACTATTGTGCCATGCTCAACTAATACGCTAATTGTTTTTGATGTGGAATTTATTTCAGCCGTTGACACCTGCTCCTCTATAGTAAACTCGAGTATATCCGTTGAAGCATATTCTTCTGTATCAAACCAAATAAAAGGCGAATCTGCATCACCAATTATCCCATCAGATTCAAAAACCACTGTATTAGAAATCAATGTTTCATTTTCGGATTCATCAACAAATTTAAACTCAACTATTTCACCACTCGACTGGTTTGAATAAACTGTCAAATAGAACAGCTTAAACTCTCCTTCATCTTCTATAGGAGAACAAACACCGACGCAAACATCGTCAACAAATGCTCCGATATAATTAGATGCATCATCCTCAATAGTTCCTAAAATAGAAACTTGTCCAACAATATTCATTGTAAACTCAAATTCAGCAGGATTAACAGACCAAGGCTGAGCATAGCCAATAAATGATATTGCTATTATAACCAAAACTAAAAATTGCTTTTTCATATGTGTTTCTTTTTAACCGGTGAGCGGTGACGGGTGGTAAATGCTTTATTACATCTATCATCTGTCATCCTTTCTAGTTTTTAACTATCTTTATTAACTCTTCTTTTCCGTTATATTCTATTTTAAGCATGTAAACTCCATCGCTAAGGTTCTTATCAAGTCCAAGCTCATGCATTAAGTCAAGTTGATGCGAACCTTTTGTCAATTCAATTTGAGCAATGCTAATTTCTGTCCCTAATCCATTAAAAAGTTTAATTTGTACTTCCTGATCATTATTCAAATAGAAATTTAGATTAATATCTTTTCTAAATGGGTTTGGATAAACATCTGCAAATACAGAAGCATCTTCTTTACCAAAAGTCAGTAGCATTGGGTTATCCAAACTTCCTTCCATTTGATTTGATTTAAAACTGATTTTCTCATTTGCATACAACCCACCATAAAGAGTTTTTGCTTCAAAACGAATTGTTTCAGGAGCTATACTGTTTATAGTGATAAAGAATCTTACACTTCCATCTACAAGTTTTATTGGTTTTGCTTTACCACAAACACCATTTTCATCATAAGCAAGAACATCGTATAATTCGGGATTCTCAAGTTCAAGCTCTGCAATTATAGTCATATTTTGTTCAGTTGCAGGAAGGTCAGAATCATCATCCACTTCAATATATGTTTTGGATGTTACTCCAGAAGTATATTCTAAAACTCCGTCTGATGATGAATATAATATATAGCCTTTTCCTGGCTGCATATATGTCAAACTACCAATCCAACCTTGAAGTTCGCTATAAACCGCAAACTGATACTGAGATTTAATTATATCATTATCACTTGGTGATAAACTTGAAAGTGCTTCCATAAGTGATTTTTGAACAGATAATGGATATCCAATCCAATTCCAACCTGTTGAAATAGGAATCTGAACAGTATCAGCAATAACTCTGTAACCAGACATACTAAAGGTTTGAGCATTACTTGCCTTTAACTTATAAGTTGACATAACATCCAGTGAAGTTAGAGATCCATGCCAATTTCCATTACTTCGATAGTGTGTGAAACTAGTCTGAGATTTCATTAAATCACGGTTGTAGGCATCAAAATCAGATAAAGCAATATTGATATCGTTAAAATCATCTGAATAAACATTAAAAGAAACCCAATTCCATCCTGAATTTATCGTAATATTCTGTTCAACATAATTCGTTACATTTATAGGTAATGGGTTTGATATACTACCATAAAGTTCATTTGCTTCAAACTCCAAACTTGGTGTTACATTTGCAAATATTTCTCCAGTACTTGCATCATAAACTCTAAATTCCATAGTTTCTCCATTACCATTAGCATAAGCGTTTAAGAACACAAGATATATATCCAAATTATCAAGATATTCAACATTTGCAACGCCACGACAAACATCATCAACAAAACAAGCAACAATATCTTCCTCATCGGTTGATAAAACATTACCAATACTCAATTGACCAATAATATTTGCAGTATTTAAATAGTCTTCTGGATTTACCGACCAATCAGGAGTGTGTCCATTGACTTTGACATTTATACCTAAACGTTCGTTATAGTCCATTGAAGCCACAAGATTAATATCTCTTTCGTACTCACCAATATTTAATTCTGGCTTAATAGTAATTTCAATTTCCTCAACTTCCAGTGGTGTTAAATTTCCGCTTAATGGATTAACTTCCATCCAATCAGGGATATTTGTTATCTGATACGACTCATTTAATCCGCCTTTATTTCTAATATTTACTGTAATAATCGTTTCTTCTTCAACAAACTTTTCTATTTCGAGTTCCTGAAGATCCCAAACAACATTATTCCTATCAATAAAAGCCGGCCAGGTAACAGTTGAAGCTAAAACATTATTATGTAAATCTTTTACTCCACTTATGGAGATATCCAAAATCTGATTTTCAATTTCATTATCATCAACATTGGGTGAAATAATTACCTCATCATCACTAATAACAATTGTATGCGGTATTAAAATCTCAGGTCTTTGAAGCTTCATGTTTGGAGTCTCAGATGTAAATACATTAACCGGCAACAACGTATCTCCGGCAACACCAATAGTATCTAGTGTAAAGTTTCCTGAATTTTCATTTGATATTGAAGGATCCTCAATTGTTACGTCCTCGAATGGGAAATAGCCTTTTAATCCGGGCTCGTCACCTGTAAGGGTATAATTCATATAACGTTGAATCTGATCCTGAGTTCTGGCAGCATTCCACACTCTGATTTCGTCCATTTGTCCAGTCATATATTGATCATAATAATCAATCATTGCAAGATTATACCAACGAGCTCCTGCAACAAATTGAGAAGCTCCAAAGCCTTCGAAGTTTGTCGGACTTTCTGTTTCAACGAGGTTACCATCAAGATAAATACTCAAATAACCTATTCTGTTTAGCGAAAGTGCAAAATGATGCCATGAATTATCGAGATATTGTTCTGCGGAAACTGCGACAGAATTTCCGTTATTTGAGATAATTATTTCCTCGTCAGACGTTGCTGTGATATTCCATCCATGTTCGTTAAAGTCATTTTCTAAATATCCATTAGAAATAAGTGCAACATCTGAAGCAGGGCTAGCTAATTTAAACCAAAACTCAATTGTAAAGTCAGCTTGGTCGGAGTAAACCATTGAGCCAGCCGGTACCGGGAAACAATTATTGCCTTGCAGATCAAGTGCTTTTCCATCTCTTGATACGTGCCATGTTCCGTTCATCTCGGCATTACGACCAAATGCAATATCTTTTGCATAATCACCACTTGCTTCATTTAAAGGCCATAAACTATATAGTCCTTCTTCGTATCCATTTAATATCTGTCCCTTTTGAGCAGATATTTCGGTTGTCTGACGTGCATAATTCCAGATTCTCATCTCATGAATATTACCATAAAATGCAGAAGCATCTTCGGGACAATAAGCTACGTACATGATTCCCTCAAGAGAAAAATACATATCAAATTCCTGCACTTCGGGAGATCCACTGGCGCCGCTTAAAACAAGCATTGTCATTTGAGGTTCGTAAACATCATCGCCCCTTGTATAAACTAGTGAATAAAAAGCCCATTCGTCAAGTGTTGGATAAGCATCTTGTGAAACCATAGTTTGTCCATCCATCTCAACAATAAAATGATTATTTTCATCAAAACCAATCCATAAACCACCAAGACTTGGATTTCCAATATTGATTAAACATTCACGACCTATACCATTACGTTTTGCCCAAAATTCAATTGAAAAATCTGTATGATCTAGATTAATGTGCTCGATAGTTAGATTATCATCAAGGCCATCAAAATGAACACTTGCATCATGAAGTAAAGTAGGACTATCAATAAGGTCTGTTCCATTTAACATACCTCTTAGTTTAATGTAACTTTCCGAACCATATTGTCCGAAATTGTAAAGTTCTCCACTATTTATATCCTCATTAAATAAAATCGAAATATCCTCACCATAAGACAATATTCCGTCGGCAGGCTCAGGAGTTCCAAAAGGACGAGGTGTAATTCTGTCGATTATACCATTTAGATGTTCTGATTGATATGTACTGCCATCCGAACAAATAGTTGTCAGGAATAAAGTATATGTACCGTCATTTAGTGCACTAACGTCCCAATTGAAACTAATTTCTGATTGTCCATCAATATATAGTTTCTGGCCTGTAAACTCTTCCCAATCAGTGTCTATGGTGTCGTTATATAATGTCATGAATGTTGTTGGAGTAGCTCCCGATTGCTGATATTGTACAAATACTTTATCAAATGTTGACAAGTTAATATTATAGCCACTTACCGTTAGCGGTTTAATGTCATTATTGTAAAAATTAATCACCCAGTCATCTTCAACATTATCAAAATTTACTTCTGTACAGGTAGGAATAAAATGCACAGAGAAAGCAACAGTGTCGGCAATATCAGGATAGTGGTCATCAGGATCATATTGACATGACGAATGAAGAATCAACTGCAAGTTTTCAAAATCCATAACACCTGAAGCACCTCTTTCCACAGTCAATGTTTTAGTGAGAGTTTGTCCGGCAGGGATAAAGAAAGGTCTGTTTGGATTAATCCCGTCAATTCTTAGTACTGCTCCATCAGGATTTGCAGCCTCATCAACCCAAAGTTCATAAGTTAGGTCGGCACCGGTTGGAGATTCATTCATTAATAGTAGTTGAAAAGTGGCAGCACTACCTTCAGGAACGTTAACAATTGTTGCAGGTTCTATTTCTATCTTTGGAGCTTCGTGATTCTGAGTTCCAGGATGGAGCAAGAATGGCTCGTGAGTAACAGAATCAATATAAAAAATTGTATATTCTTCGCCCTCGTATGGACAACGGGATTGTCCTCCCATAATTCTAAACATCGGCGAAGCCCCCTTTAGACCATAATAAACATCCGAATCGGAAATATCTGTTGAGTAATGAGCCATAACCCCCATATATCCTCCTGCAGTTGCAATAGCATATGACATGCTAAAAATATTTCCAGCTAATGGGTTAACAAGTTGCGTTAGAGCCTGAGAAATGACAAATGATGCAATAGCACCAGTGCCGACACCAATCCCAAGATTTCCCATATTATAACCCGGGTCATCATAGTTATTTGCGTTTAAAAATGATTCTTTACCGTATCTATATGCTCCTAAACTATATTGCATAACATCGACACTGTAATAATCTCCTTGATTAGAATCATCAATAACGTAGGTCCATGTAAGAGTTTCTGTTTCGGTATCTGTTTGCCCAATCGACTGGTCAACATTGCGATAGTTTTGACTATAGGTCATTAAACCTGTTTTATTTATGCTAAAACCAGACTCAGCCCCTCCAAACAATTCGAAACGATAGAAGTAATCTTTATTTGTAACACTTGTAGTTGTGCTTGATATAGAGTTTGTATATTCACCGGCATTACCATCAAACGAAATGTTTTCGACCACATCCATATTAGTCCGGAATTTTGATGCTTCATTTAATGCAATTGTTTGTATCCATATTGCAATTTGTTGGTTCAAGAAAGCAACAGAATCAATTTCACTTTGCTCGCCTAGGAATTCATAACTTGGCATATTGTCACCGCTCAAAGCAATGGTATCTGCCCATAAAGGATTATCATTACTGAATCCATAGTAAAGGTGGTTTGAAGGTATCTTACTATCGTATTTAGGTGTAGCCAACAAAACATAAATCATATCGCGATATGTGGGTAGCAGATTATTTAAAATATGGTCTTGCGAATAAATAAAGAAAGTGCTCGATGGATCGTCAGTAACAGCAAATCCTGGTCGTTTACCAATGGAATACTCAGCAGAGGCGTCCGCAAGTTCAGGATCATCAAGATAATCGAGGCCAGATTCTGTACAATACGATTTTGGATATATTCTCAAGTTTTCTGTTTCGGTAAAGAAAAGGTTCACAGACTTTCCAATATAAACATCTGCCATACTTCCGACAGCGTTAGGATCTGAGCTTGTTGAATAGGACTGACTAAAACTAAATTGTTCGACAAATTCTCCACTGCGATCAACCCAGGATGTTGTCGAAATTCCCACATTGACATCCGATTGTACTTCTGAAGTAAATACAGGTCCGGCCAAACCACCTCCTGCTTCAAATTTTACTCCTCGCATTAAAACATTATCATATACACTTGAATTTCCGAGGTTAAAACTAAAATCACGACTTGTACTTATCGAACTACCCTGCTCAAGAGTAGTGTATGATCTGTCGCCAGGTGGGTCGTGCAAGACAAATTGTGGGATATCAGGACCGTAGGTTACATAATTTACACCCCCGGCATCTATGCCCCCTAATACGTATGCCCGATAAACATCTCCACCATTCCAAGCAATACTGTAGCTTCCAGCCTGTGCAGTAATAGTCATAGTTTTTGTAAACGATGTTTGATTACCTGTATTCATGTTCATGTTGGGTAATCCAACTTTGAATTCAGTATAATCACTAACTCTTCCATAATCATCTGTAGCCAGATTATATGAGGGTTCGTTTATCTCCAGATTGTTTACAACAGAAACCTGAGCATCTTTAACCGCAACGGTGTCATATACAGGGTCGACAGCATCGTAATTGGTGTAAACAGCTAATACCTGAATATCAATATCATAGGTTTTACCCATAACAAATACCGGATAATTAAAAGGACTGTTCGAAACAAGGTCAATTGTATCTGTAAGCTCAGTATCGGGATTTGAGTAGTAGTACTCAGTTTCACCAATAAGTTGAGATCCGTCTTCTCCAAATATATGAATCGACGGTTCATTATAGTAAATGAAATTTCTGAGATAATCGTACTGATAAACAAGCACATCGCTAGTAATGATAGTATTATTATCAATAACTTCTTCAGTAAATATTGTATCTGTAACAACAGTTGGTTCCGGTATTTCTCTCAAATCAATTGTGCCTAAATCGAGATTGTCCATTTGATAATGCTCGTTCCAAACAGAGTCAATTTTATAAACCCCGGGGATTAGTTCAATCTCGTACTCACCACTTTCGTTATCAGTAAAAATGGTTATTGCACTTGTTGCATTATTTGGATCCGGATCAATATCATACCCTGATTCATTTTTAAAAACTATTTGCCCCTGACCAATATTTGCATTTGACTTATTAAACCCAATTATCTTATCTCCTTCAACATCCCCACCAACAAATCTACCTGCGAGGATAACGGTAGTTTGATCATAAAAAGTGATATTATTAACATTATCCTGAAAGTTAAATGTTGGATAGTCATTGTTTTGAGTTGGTGCAGGCCATTGCCCGTTATTAGTAAAGACATGCCCGTCTTTTTTTACAGAAATGTAATGCTGCCCAATAGGCACAGAGATTGAAATTTGCCCATATTGGTTAGTTTGTATAGGATTTCCACCTGCATCAAACTGCTGAGTATTATCGATATATATATTTGCAGCTTCTACAGGAAAATTGGTTCCGGCATAGTAAACAGTTCCTGTAAAATCAAAAGCTGATTGGTCGATAAAATTAATATTATTATGTACCGGCGTTCCATCTCCAATAAAAAGTGTAATATCTGTTGGATTGAATTCATGGACACCAAGGAAAGGGCTAACAGAAAAAACATTTCCATTTCCAGAATATCTGATTCCTTTAATAATGTAATTTCCATTTGCATCAGTTATTCCGCTTGGGTGTAATTGCTCAAAACTAGGTGTTTCATCAGACCAAATTGGCCAATAGTCCTCATATCCGGGATCGGCTACCATATCATTTTTATTGAACACAGAGTTTTGACTCGACAAATCGTAAGCTCCATATCCGTAGCTCTCATCTAACCTGTAATAACTAATAAGCCCTTGCTCGCTTCCAGTAAGTATTCTGGTATAATCTCTGGCTATCTGTTCCGGAGTCCTCACAACTTGCCAAATCCTAATTTCATCCATATTGCCTTTAAAGAGAGTATTAACCCCCAAGGCAATTCCAAAAGAAGATTTCAAATTATGGAAACTAGGTCCACAGTCGGAACCTTCGGTATCTTGTGGTATCCAAGGAAATTGACCTACGGGAATTACATTGGCAGCGATTTCCTCACCGTTCAAATACATAATAAATGTACCGTTATTAGGATCGACAGTAACTGCAATATGATACCAAGTATCAGCAATAAGAACAGTATCTCCTTCAAGTTGAGCTATTGGATCTTCACTATCGCCTCCACTACAATTAAAGCGATGTTCATTTATTGCAGCAATAGGTTTCATGTTTTGAAGACCTACGTAAAAATTTCCGTAGTAGATACTATAAATAATATTTCTTTGACCCGACATCATCAATTCAGGTTTTATCCATGTTTCTAGGCTAAAAGGATTATGCAAAAGAGAATCATCCGCGATTTCGTCAGGCCAGCAAAACCTTTGAATTCCATCAAAATATAATGAGCCTGAAATTAAGTTTTCATCTGTAGAAACTCTAACTTCCACATTCTCAACTGCATTTCCTCCCGAATAGCTAACTTTACCTGATACAATTCCCGAACTATATCTAAATCCGGTTGCTTCAAGTGTATCAGAATATTCTATCACAGAATTACATTCACCTTTTGCTCGTATCAAATACTCATAAAAAACATTTGCTTCAGTATTATTGTCTTCATAATAAGTGGCATTTGCATTTGTAATGGTACTTAACAAGCTGTACGATTGTCCAGACTTTCTCCGATATATCTCGTATTCGTCAACATCAGCAATCTTGTTTGGATTTACTGTCCACTCCAATAAAACTTTTGTACTATAATATCCTTTAGACGCATCAAAATCGGCACGATGATTAAATTCAACATCAGTATATGTAAAAACATCATCAAAAACCATTGGTTTATATACCACTCCCGAAGTTGTTGATAAAGAGCTGTTTTCACCACATTGGTTATAGGCCTCAACTTTATATTCGTAGTTTACGCAAGATTCGGCAAAATCAATATATTCTCTTTCATCTACATCTATTCCTTCTTCAATGACCTCGAAGGATCCAGCACCTACTTTTCGATATATTCTAAATGCAGTTGCAGGAGCACCTGATTGTGTAAAATCCCAAGTAATATTAAAAACATCGCTATCCAGTGTAGCAACTACATTTGTAGGTGCCGTTGTACATTCTGTATTGGCTGTACCAGTTTTAATTGAGCTATAGTTTAAGTAATCATCTCCATTTGCATCAACACGATACTGAATTGGTTTTCCTTGATTTCCCCCTGTTACCACATGTGTGTATTGTGTTCCGGAAACTGCCCCATCGAGTAAAATCCAACCTGTTTCATTAATATTGCAATAAAGAGAATAATCTTCGGGTACAG
The DNA here is from genome assembly GCA_016937855.1 of Bacteroidales bacterium. Taxonomy (GTDB): domain Bacteria; phylum Bacteroidota; class Bacteroidia; order Bacteroidales; family ML635J-15; genus Bact-19. The sequence goes on from JAFGVU010000015.1 coordinate 17,320, forward strand.
ATGGATCTGTCACTTGATTCCAAGCAAGTTTGACAGTTCCGTTGCAAACAGAAGCAGCATCCTCCACTACACTAAGTCCGGTAACATTGTTAAATTCTTTGAGGTAATAATCAATAAAAGTAATATCATTTCCGGCATCCAGATACTGCCCTGTTTCCGGATTTTTCCAATAGGTCTTTATTTTGTAATCATAAGGGGAATCTCCTACTAGGGATGGATCGTTGTCAATATAATAAGTGTCATTGGTCCGGCATAATAAATCCCAAGTGCTGCTACCATCAAGTCTGCGGTAAATATAATTAGTGTGATATGACGAACTTGATTCCCAATCGAGTCTAATATTATCAAAATCAGTGGTAATTGTTGCCCCGTATGCATTTACAGGTCCGCCAGGATGGTTTCTGCTTGTACTTCTGGTTATCCCGTATTCAACCATTGATTTATTTGAGACCAGAGAATAAATATTATCAACATCAGTAAACATGTTGATCTTCAAATAGTTATAAAGATAGGAAGCTTCAAATGTTTCCTCCTCGTCAAATGTTTTGTTCCAGATATAGGATATCTCAGAATCTGTTAGTTTCTTTTCAGCCCATACTCGAAAACCACTAATATATCCACGAAAATCTTCAGAATGATTATTGTCATGTCCTCCAAGCACACAGTGCCATGATGGGATTTTATTAAAAACAAAAGAACCTTCCTTTACTTTTACTCCATCAATATATAACCTCATTGTATAATCATCATAAGTAAGAGCAACATGTCTCCATTGGTTCATAAAATCTCCATCGTAGTCGATATTATACATTATGTCTGTATTTCCTCCTGAATCGTTACCATCACTGATTCTGATACGCCAGTTTCCTTCAGAGGTTTCTTCAAAATACAAGAGCAGGCTATTGAAATCATCATCCCAGGGTCCAGCTGCAAAAAAGAAGTACGTATTATCTGATGAACTATCATCCGGCCATGTACATTTTAACCACATATCAATTGTAAAACTTCCTGTAAACCAATAACTTGCATTATTTGCTTCTGTAGCGTTTAGCTCATTAACATTAATGTAGCTATCCGCACCATCAAAATATGGTATATTTGTCCAGGCTGTCCTTGTTTCTGATTCGTCTATACAGGTCTGAGAATAAAGACTATTCGACAAAAAGAGTAATAAAATCCAAACAAGGTGAAAATAGGGCTTAAAAATTCTCATAACTAAATGCTATTAAATTTACTATAAAAAACAAATTTAAAGCTTTTAGTAACAATATTGGCAAAATAAGCTAAGACAAAAGGTAAGACATTTGAATAATTAGAGGTTTTTAAAATACTCTATCAAGTCGATGTCGGCATCGACATTAATCTTTTTTCTCAACCTCTGTCGGCCTTTATCTACAGATGTTTGAGCAATGCTTAAAATTCCTGCTATATCCTTAGATTTAAATCCGGCTTTAAGCAAAGCGCATAATTTAATTTCATTCTCGGAAAGATTTGGGTGCTTTATCTTTAACTGAGAAAAGAAATCGGGAAAACTTTGATTAAAACTTAATAAGAAGCTGTGCCAGTTTTGCTCAGTATTAATATTGGCATTCAATATTGAAATGGCCTCTTGCTGATTCTTTTGAGAAATTGCTGTTTTTACAGACTCAAGCACTTTGTTATATGATACCACATTGGCAATTGCTCCAGAAAGCTCCTGATTCTTTTTTGCATAATCTATTTCCAGTATTTTCGCTTTCATTTTTGCAATATTTTTCTCCTGCAAAAGATTTTTTCTGTTAAGCCGATAAATAGAAATAGCAGCTAATAATGAAATTATAAGTATGATAATAATTATGATTAGCATTACATTATCCTGCCTTCTTAACTCGCTTTCCTTTTGTCCTTCCAAGATTTTCGCTTCTTTCAATTCAAGGTCATATTTTGCAGCCATTTCCATGATTTGTTTATCAAGAAGATTATTCAAAAAAACAAGTTGTAATCTACGGGCTTCTTCCTGATAGTAAAATGCACTTTCATAATTCTCAACTAGTTTATAGAGTTTCGATTTGTGCAAATAGAGTCGCATCAGCATGTATTGATCATTTGTTTTGTCACAATAATTCATTGTCGAATCAATAATCCTATTTGCTTCTTCAAACCGGTTTAATGTCATGTAAACACTACTAATATTAATCGCTACATTAGACATGTGAAGATACATTTTCAGTTCTTTAAACAAATACATTGATTCATTTAATAAAAGTAATGCTTGATCTTGTTCTCCACGTTGTTTTAGTATCCATCCTATTTCGTTTTTTGCTGTTGCTGTAACAAAATCAAAAGAATTTTTTTCTGAAATATACAATGCCATTTCTGAATATTTATAAGCAGAATCGGCATAATACTCCGTTTTTCTAGATTCATTAAATAGTGCGGCAATTCTTGTATAAGCACTTGCTTTCTCCTCATCTTCAATATATGGACTCTTTACAGCATCATAAAGCATATCAAACCCTTTTTCATATTCTCTTCTTTGTCTATAAGCTTCGGATAGCGCAATTTGAGTTTTGAAAAAAAGCTTGGAGTTTACTTGGGTTTGTTCAAGCAACTCGAGCAATTTTGGGATAGCAATATTGGACATCCCCCTGTAAAGATAAAACTGTGCTTCTGAAAACAGAATACTATCAGCGATAAGACTTTCATGATTTGATTGCTTTACTAAAGAATACTCAAATAAATGTTGGGCATTAATATTTAATGAAATCAAAATTCCAAGAAAGTTAAGTAATATTATTCTCTTAATCTTCATCTATATTAACTAAAATATTCTAATAAAAGATCATCTTTCCCTACATATCTCCACTCCAACAGCACCAATTTGACCACCCATTGGAGGGTTGATTTTTCTGATTTTTACAGATGCTTTTTTAAGTTCAGAAAATTCAATAAATAAAACATCAAGGATATCAGATGCAATTTTTTCTAACAAATTCGACTTTGTATTTTTAAAGACATCCCTAATTAATGCATACGCTACTTGATAATTTATTGCATCGTCCAAACTATCCGAAATTTCTGCAGTTCGGGTATCTGCATACATTGTTAAATCGACAAGAAATTTGTTTCCGGCGGTTTTCTCCTCTGGATAATGACCGTGGAAGGCGAAAAATTCCATGTCGGAGATAAATATTTTATTCATAATTTGTTTTTTTTTCAAAAGTAGTGAAATTTTATTAAACATTTACTTTTGTCATAATTCGAGTACCTCATCAAAAGTGGCTTTTGGATTGCCTGCGCTCCAAAGAAACACCAAAATAGTTTTAGAAGCATATCTTACTCCTGACTTTCACTGCGTTATGTCAAGGCTAAAATAAATAAGTTCGCAAGTTGGAGAACTCAAAAAAACAAATAAAAATAAGTGTAATTATTCCTAATTAGAATAATTTGTAAACTATAAATTTAACTAATATTTCCAAATTATTGATAAATTTGGAAATATTTTGAAAAAACTCTATCTTTGTAAAATACAAAATCAGACTATGAAAAAGATTGAACCAGCACCAAATTGGCAAAACAAAAAAACGCTAAACATAGTAAACAAGCAATGGCATTTAGAATCTTTTCAGAAACAGATAAAAAGCATTAATGAAAAATATCTCTATTGGGATAAAGTAAAATATCATACAAATGAGACTATTTCTGACCCCAAAGTCTTATGGTCGGCTGTAAAGCTAAGTCGTATAATCAGTTCAAAAGAAATAAGCTTTGGAAATTATAAATTTAAATACAATTTAACTGACTTTATACAAAAAGGCCTTCATGATTTTGATTTATATATTGGTGGAAATCTTAGTTCTGAAAGCACGATACCCGAAGATGATAAAAAAATATATCTGATAAGTTCGATAATGGAAGAGGCTATTGCATCTAGTCAAATAGAGGGTGCAGTTACTACCAGAAAGCAAGCAAAAGAGATGCTTCGGAAAAATGCTAAACCAAAAAGCAAATCCGAACAAATGGTATTAAATAATTATATCACAATAAAACATATAGTAGAAATAAAGCACGAACCTATCGACACTGCGAAACTACTGGAAATTCACAAGTTAATTTCAAATTCAACGCTGTCAGATGAAAGAGATTCTGGTGTTTTCCGTTATGACAATGACATTAAACTCGTGGACACAACCGATGGCAAAGTTGTACATCAACCACCAGACTATAAAGAACTCCCAGAACTAATGAATGCGCTTTTCAATTTCTTCAATAATAACGATGAGTCATTCTTCATTCATCCAATTATTAAAGCTTGTATTATTCATTTCATAATAGGTTATATTCACCCTTTTGTAGATGGAAATGGCAGAACAGCAAGAGCTCTTTTTTACTGGTATTTGTTAAAAAACGGATATTGGCTCACTGAATATTTATCAATATCTAGGCTAATTGTAAAAAGTAAGGCTCAATACGCAAGGTCTTTTCAATATACAGAAATTGATGAAAACGATCTTACATATTTCCTGGATTACAAGATAAAAACAATGCAGTTGGCATACGACGACTTAAGAATTTACATTCAACGCAAAATCAAAGAAAAAAGAACAGCATTAGTTTTTAATAAAATTAAGGACATCAATGAACGTCAGGCTTTAATAATAAAATGGCTTGTAGAGGAACCTAATCTTTTGTTTTCGGTAAAAGAAATAGAAACCCGTTTTACAATTTCTAACCAAACAGCTAGAACAGACCTTACAGATTTAGTTGCTAAAGGTTATCTTGAATTAATACACATCAATAAAAAAACAAAAGCATATTGTCGATCGCAGTTTTTTACTAAAAAAATATACAGCAATAAATCCTAATATTTCCAAATTATTGACAAATTTGGAAATAATTTGAAAAATGAAAATTTTGATATTATACTCAACCGGGATATATGGCGATTGAGCATAAAACTAATTCTTATCATTTGCTTTTTCAGAAAGTAGCAAAAAATCATTTACTAACATTTCCTCTGGTGAAAGAAAAGTATATACCTATCAAACTTATCAGAGCAAAACTGGCAAAACCATATCGAACAGCTGAGATAAAAACTTCACTGTCAACATTTTTTACTGCTGTTTTAGCAAATAATCCAGCAAAAAATAGAGTAACAATAGTCATACTAACAATTTGCCCAAGTACTCTCATTGTTGATGCAGTTCCCGATGCCTGTCCGTAAGCACTTTTTGGGACAGATCCCATAATAGTACTCATATTTGGTGATGAAAAAAGTGCAAATCCGAGCCCCAACCAAATTAACAGTATAACAATTATCCATATAGGAGTTGTTGAACTTAAAAACACAAACCCGGCTAAACCCAATGTACACATTGTCATTCCAATGCTTGTTAAAAATCGTGGTTGAATTCTATCAGATAACCTTCCGGCTATTGGCGAAAATATAGCCATAATTATTGGTTGAGCTACTAGTATCGACCCTGCATCTCGCGGATTTAGGTTTTGTATTTTCTGTAAATACAAACTCAATAAAAATACTATTGCAAATGTTGCACTGTAATTAATAAGGGCTGCAATATTAGAGTATGCAAAAAGTCGATTTCCTGTAAAAAGCTTGGTGTCAATTACAGGGAAAGATGAGCGAGTTTCAAACATCCAAAAAACAACCAAAAACAAACTTCCCAAAATCATTAATCCCCAACCTAAAAAAGCAGGTATTTGCGATGATCCATAAACTAGACTCACTAATCCTAACATATAAAACAAAGTCCCTTTCAAATTAATTTTCTTGGTTTGTTTGGCAACAATTTCGTCTTTTCCCAAAAACAAAAATGCAACTATTGTTGCCAATAATCCAAGTATGGATGAAAGAATAAAAATCGATCTCCAGCCAAGATATTGAGTTAAAAATCCTCCAGCAAAAGGGCCAAAAGCTAATCCGAGATAAACAGCTGCAACCGACATTCCCAGAACTCTACCACGATATTTTGGCAAAAAAGCAGAAACCAGAATTGCAGGACCTGTAGTGCTTGAAAATGCAGCGCCAATACCTTGTACAAACCTGAAAAAGATAAGCCAAAAGCCATTACCCACTAAACCACAAATCAAAGATGATAAAGTAAATACAATTACTCCAATTTTAAAAAGTCGTCTAATTCCGGACAAATCGCCCCAACGCCCAACCGGCAACAAGAACATGGCACTGGAAAGTAAAAAAGCCGTAACAATCCAGCTTAATTCCAATGCATTTAAGTCGAATGTTTTTTCGATATCGGGCAATGCAATATTGATTGACGAAATAAGAAATGTACCCATAAACGATGTAATGGATACTATTCCGAGAATTGATATTTGCTTTTTTGTGTATGCCATAAATTTTTATTCCAACAAAAGTAATAGAATGTTACCAAAAAGAATACCCGGAGCAATAAAAATTATCACCCCGTTAATATAAATCATATACAAAAAGATAGTTATCCTAAAAAGTTAAAAAAACATTTACTTTAATTTTAACTCAATAAATATTTTTATTAAATTTGTAACATGTTAAACTTAAAATTATAATTATGAAAAAGACTTTACTTTTTATTATTGCATTATCATTGGTGATTTTTGCTTGTGGACCTATGGAAACATCAGAAACTGCTCAAGAGTATCATTCAGAGTTAATTGATCTTCAAACTGCTGTTGACAATGCTTTTGTTGACTTAATGGATGCAATGGATTGGGGAGACGAAACCGAGATTCTTGATGCAAAGGATGTTGCCGACACGAAACTGAAAAAAGCAATCAAAGATATTGAGGCTATGGACGATTTTGACGGAAAAGATGAGTACAAAAAAGAAATGCTTAAGCTTTTGGCAATGTACGAAGATATTCTTAAAAATGAGATTACAGAGATGATAGATTATACTATTTATTTTGAAGATCTTACTGATGAGGAATGGGATTATTACTATTCTTTAAATGATAGTATGATGGAAAAATATGAAAAAGCTCATGATGAATTTGCTGAGTATCAGGATGAATTTGCTAAAGAATGGGATTTTACATTGATCTAAAAATACAATATAAACGAATTAAAAGCTGCTCATTATCGAGTGGCTTTTTTTTATTCGACAAAAAACTTTAAGCGATCTCCTACTCTCAAAATATAGTTGTCATTTAAATTATTCCACTCGTAAATCTCAGGAACCGAACAATTGTAGTTTAGCGAAAGTCTAAAGAAATTGTCTCCTGAAATTACTGTGTGAAAAACTTCTTTGTTCCTCTCTTTTCTTACTACTTGGTAATCGAGACTTATCGAATCTGAGAGGGTACTGTCAGATGATTGTGATTTGTAGATTTTTTCGGCATTTACAATGTATTTGTGTGTTAGTTCATGTGGCAAAACAAGCGAATGGTGCTCTCCGTCGGCAGGGATGTAAGCATAAAGATACATTGGATTGAGTGCTTTTATGGCTTCGACATCGTACTCAATTACTTCTGCAATTTGTGATAACCTTAATGGTCCTAAAACTTGTAAAGTGTCAGTCTTATAAGCTTCAATAAATTCTTCTTTAGGGAAAATATTGTGTTCGGCGTGATATTCCATTAGATAATTCATAGCAATAAATGCAGGCACATAGTTTTGCATTTGGTTTGTGAAATATGGTCTTAGTTCCCAATATGAAGTTTTGCCTCCGCTACGAGCAATAGCTTTTTTTACCGTTCCGGGACCACCATTATATGCAGCCAAAGCTAATTGCCAATCACCAAAAGTGTTAAACAAATGCTTTAAATATCGACATGCAGCTTCGGTCGATTTATAAACATCTCTTCTTTCATCAATGTATGAAGTGATTTGTAAATCAAATAAATCGGCTGTTGGTTTCATAAATTGCCACAAGCCTACTGCTCCCGATTTTGAAATAGCATTTGGATCTAATGCCGATTCAACAGCAGCTAAATATTTTAGTTCTAGTGGCAATCCATATTTTGTTAGATATTCTTCGAAAATTGGAAAATAATACATCGATTTACTCATGACAATTTGCATTTTTTCCCTGTTGCGTAGTCCATAGGCTTCTATGTAAACCTGTACATGCTCATTATAGTTTAGTTTAATAGGGCTTAATTCATTGAGATAATTGATTCTTTGTTCGTATATGTAGGTCGGATAAATTGGATAAGGTATCGAGAGAATGCTGTCGCTTACAAGTGCCTGATTTTTCCACCAAATATTCACCGAATCGCATATTGCACTGTGTTGTTTATCAATACTATTGTACAAAAATGCCTCGTGTGAAGTTTTATTCAATTCTGATATATTCTTATTGTATTTGTCTTTGCCACCATCTGACAATCCGTAAGAAATTGTACTAAAAACTATTGATAGGGCTAGTGTCGAAATTATTCGGTACATAGAAATGCTATTTTTTCGATGCTAATATCGTAATTATAAATAACATACAATTTGTAAGTAAACGAATTTTTTAACTACCGAATGTTAATTTATAATTTATTATCAAGTTTTTTGTGTTGCAAAGTATATTATTTTTACAAGATTAAACTAAAATATTACTGGGTTTATGAAGAAAAAAGTTTTTCTGATAGCCGGAATCGCAATAGTTTTGGGAATAATTACCTTTGCTGTTTTGTATTTTGTTGACTTTAGCGAAAAGTTAAAATCAGAACCAATAGAAGCGGTTCCCATCGAAGCTGCAATGATTGTTGAAATTAATTATCCAACGGATTTTTACCAAATTATTTCTGATTCAATTGGGATAGCATCAAATTTTGCTTCTATACTAAACTTGAATTCTGAAAATTCATTATTGTACTTAGTCAATGGTTTAAATCTCGAAGCATTTAGTGCTGAGAATGTTAAAAACACTCGTTTGATTTGGTCTTTTCATCCCGAAGGTGCCGATTCTTTTGTGCAATTGTTGGTTATTGCTAATAGTGGCGATGAAAAAGATGGTAAAATTCTCGAAAATTTTAAAAATAAACTAGCTCCCATTGGAAAAATTAGCGAGAGAGAATACAAGAAGATAGTGCTTTATGAATTTAAAAGTTCTTCGGGAGTACCAAATTTGCATTTTTACATGAACAAAGGGCTTGTGGTTATAAGCTTTTCGCAACGATTACTCGAACGATCTGCTGACCAACTATCGAGTGATAAATCATTGTGCGTGATTGATAAAAATTTTGAAGCTGTTTATCAAACTGCAGGCAAAAAGGAAGTGGCTAACTTTTATATAAATCCAGGTTTGTTCTCGAACGCTTTGTTTAGTTCTTTTGACCCAAAATTTAATGGATTTTTAGCTGGATTTAATAATTTTTCTTCGTGGATGGAGTTAGATTTTAATGCCGACTCTGATGTGATTAAATTTAATGGATTTTCTCAATTATGCGACACAAGTTCAGGTTTCACAAATATTATTTATGCTCAAGAGCCATCATTTTTTGAAGTTACAGAAGTTTTACCCGACAATATTGCTCTTTATTTTGGATTGGCTTTTTCTAATGCCGACCAGTACAAAGAAAACTTAACTTCATATCTTGACGAATTTGGACTAAAACAACAACATCTTGATAAATATTCGGAGGTTAAAACCTCAACAGGGATTGATGTAAATGCTGTTTTTTATCCTTTAGTAAATAACGAAGTTTGCTTCGCTGTAACTAAATCAAACGATGCTGATATCTTTCAAAACTCTTATGTTTTGTTTGGATTGCAGTCACAATCTGCTGCCGAAATGCAATTGCAAGGAATTTTTAGTACTATCAAGTTAAAAACAGGACTGTTGGACGAAAATCTGAAAGATAAAATAAGAATTGATGAAAAAACCTCTCTAGATGTTTATATATTGCCTTTTGAAGGATTACCGGAAATGCTTTTTGGACCATATTTTAGTAATTGTTCTGGGAAATATGTAACATGCATTAATAATTTTATGGTTTTTGCAAACTCTAAGCAGTCTTTACACAAATTGGCTTATGCGGTAATCTTGAATAAAACATTAGATACTAGTTTAGAACATAATTTGTTTCTTGAAAACTTTTCTGAAAACTCGGGTATGTTTCTTTATTACTCAATGGTTTATGGTTACGATTTGTTTAAAGACTTGTTTAAACCCGAATTATTTGCAGATTTTGATAAATTTGAACAAGATATTTGTCGTTTAGGAAATGTTGGATTCCAAATAAATAAGAGTAAAAACATGCTCTATAATAATATTGTAATTCAAGGAACCGAGACAATAACCGAAAAGCCTCAAACTGTATGGGAAAGCAGACTCGATTCTATCGTTGTAAATAAACCTGCACTAGTAATAAATCACGATAATAACTCAAAAGAGATAATGGTACAGGATTACAATAACAAACTTTATCTTTTAAGTAATAGTGGAAGAGAAATTTGGCGAATAAATCTTGACGAAAAAATTACAAGTGAAATTTATCAAATCGATAAGTTTAAAAACGGAAAATTACAATACCTATTTTCAACAAAAAACCAAATTCACTTAATTGATCGGTTAGGGAATTATGTCGATAAGTATCCTGTTAGATTAAGAGCATCAGCAACAGCTCCTCTTTCACTTTTCGATTATAATAAAGATAAGAACTACAGGATAGTAATCCCATGTAGCGATAACAAGGTTTATTTATACGATGCCGATGGAAATATTGTAAAAGGTTGGGAATTCGAGTCAACTGAAAATAGAGTAAGTTCTGAAATAATGCATTATGCTATATCGGGTGAGGATTATATTACTTTTCACGATGAGTATAAAGCCTATTTTATAAATCGAAAAGGAGAGGCTCGTATCGAGTTTCTAACTGCTTTCAATTTCTCTAATAATAGAATATATTTTGATTATTCTTATCCGACACCACGTTTTGTTACAACCGATAATAAGGGGTGCTTGCGCTATTTTTACCCCGACGGACGCCAAGATTCATTAAAATTGGACGATTTTTCTGAATCTCATTTTTTTGCACTTCGAGATATTGATGCAGATGGAAAATCTGATTATGTTTTCTTAGATCAAAATAAACTTGTCGTTTTTAATCGAAACGAAAAACCGATATTTACCTATAGTTTAGAATCCGATGCAGACTTTGAGCCTGTTTTTTATGCTTTTCCACGCAACCAAATAAAGATTGGTATCGTCTGTAGTCAAGTGAATAAAATTTTCTTAATCAACAGCGACGGAACATTATTTGAAGGATTTCCTCTGTTTGGTGTAACACCTTTTAGTATAGGTTATCTCAGTAGTGAAGCAAATAAGTTTAATCTAATTGTTGGTGGGAAAGAAAATTTATTGTATAATTACGAAGTAAACGAAAACTAATTATTATGGATAGTAAATTTAAGTACCTGATTATTGTCTTAGTATTGCTCACTGGGGTGTACTCCTGCGTGAAAGATAATTTTAACTTGGATAGGTGGGACAGAGAAATTCAATACGACGCTGGTTTTGCCGGTCCGGTTGTTTGGGGCGATTTAGCATTCTCTGATGCTGTTGAGTTGTATGATTCGTCGGGTTTATTAATTGAAAATGAAGATGGGTATGTCTCTTTGCAGTATTTGACTAAAGTTTCTTCAAATAAAGTGAACGAAATTATTTATCTGGAAAATCAATCCGTTAGCGGATCCGTGCAAAGTCCCGATTTTGATTTTGCAGGATTTGATAATACCGGAGATACTGTTAGTTTCTTATATACAGAGTTAATGCCTTTCACAATGTTTAACCCGGCGGCGGAAATTGATAGCTTAACCCTGAGAACAGGAGTAATGAATCTTGCTACAAATTCATCATTCTTGCATGCTGCAAAATTGTATGTTAAATTTCCAACTGTTACAAAAAATGGAGTGCCATTTTCTACAACCTTTATTTTTACTCCGGGTGGCGGAAATGCTGTAAGTTTAAATAATGACTTTACCGGTTACAAAGTAGATATGACACAAACACCGGCCAATTTTAACGAAATTCCAGTTGAAGTTCGACTAACATTATTCTGGTCGGGTACAACAAATAACAGCGGGACAGTTTCTTTTCAAGCTGATATGGTTGATATGCAATACGAAATAATGCACGGTTATTTTGGAGAAAATACTCTGTTTTTCGAAAGTGATACAATTGATATTTCATTATTCCGAAATGATATGTGGGATATCGAAAAGTATTTGTTTATGGATCCTAAGTTTAAAATATATTATTGGAATTCTTATGGTGTTCCATCGCAGTTTTATTTTACTCACCTAATGGCAAACTCTGCATTAGATGATTTAGATTATAATATTATTGATTATGGTGTTGGATTACCAATTGGAGAAACAAATCCTTATGATGTTAGTTATGCAACCGTTGTTGGAGATAAAATGGAAGACTCTTTACGTCTAGACCGAACTAACTCAAATATTGCAGATGTAGTAAACAAAAGACCAAAGTGGATTCAGTTTAAGGCTAAGGCAACAACAAATCCTGCTGGTCTTGATCACCATAATTTTGTAATTCACGATTCCGAAATAGAGGTCGAAGTTGTAATGGAGCTTCCAATGTGGGGATACATTTACAACTGGCATGCACGTGACACAACAGAAGTCGATCTGTCCGATTTGCAAGGAGACTACAATCCAATCGAAAGAGTGTTGGTGCGTATAGACATCCAAAACGGATTTCCGATTGAGGCTTATGGGCAGGTATATTTTACTGACGAAAATTATGTAATCCTTGATTCCTTGTTTTATACTAATGAAGAAAGACTCCTTGCGGCAGCTCAAGTTGATGCAAACGGTAGAGTTCTGGATTTTAGTCGTAAAATTACGGAAATTGAATATGTTGACGAAAGACTGAAAAAACTGGAAACATGCAAATATGTTGTGTATGGCGGACAAGCAAATACAACAAACGCAAATCTTGACGAGGTTGTAAAGATATATAGTGATTACAGAATCAAATTCGATATCGGGTTTGAGGTCGATCTAGAGGTTGACGGGAATATTGATTCTATTGCAAATGAGTTAGACTAAAAAGCCATGAAGATGAAGAAATATATTTTAATTATAGCATTGTTTGGAGTTTTTGCAAGTGCAAGTGCACAGCAGGCATTAACATTATATAATATGGACAGGGTGATGCAGAGCCAATTTGTGAATCCTGCTATCGATGTGCCATATAAACTACATCTTGGTGGAGTATTGCTGCCTATAGCAGGGCAGTTGCCACCTCCTATTTATTTTAATTATGCCAATAATTCATTTAATTGGAATCATTTATACCACAAAAAACCAAATACAGTTGCAGACACTGCCTATATGGTTGATTTGCCATTGTTTATGAGTAAGCTTAGAAAGACTACTCACATGCGTTTTGACACTCAGATTGAACTATTTAACATTGGTATAAATACCGAAAACATGTTTATTTCCGTAGCTTTGACAGAAAAATTTAAGTATGGCATGTCTTTGCCTTACGATATGTTTGAGTTTGTGCTAAATGGAAATATCCCTTACATGGAGCAAAATAAACCTCACGATTTTAGTGGTTTTGGAGTGAATTTTACTCATTATCGTGAGTTGGCTGTGGGCGGCTCTATGCAAGCAAACGATAAGTTAAATCTGGGTGGAAGAGTAAAGATATTGTTCGGCATGGCAAATGTTAATACTAACATCGATGAGTTGTCGCTTTATACCGATCCCGACGATTATTCAATGACCTTTTCTACGGATATGAAAATTCAAACATCCTTGCCCGTTTATTATGACTACATTGTACATGCAAATGCACAAGGCAGTTTAGATTCGATAGATTTTGATTTTAATGAAGCTTCTTTACAGGCTTTTGAAGATAATCCTGTTGGTTATTTTGTTAATCTTAAGAACATTGGTTTAGGTTTCGATCTTGGTGCTTCTTATAAGTTAACTCCCGAAATAGATCTTTTTGCATCACTAACCGATTTTGGCTTTATAAGCTGGAACACAAATCCTCAAAATATGGTTTCTAAAGGACAATATGATTATAGAGGTATTGAAATTGAGTTGTGGGAAAACGAAGAGGAAATGGAAGAGTCGATGCAAGAGTTTGTAGATACAATATTTAACACTTTTAAACCAAGTTTGCTCGAAACTGGGTATATTACATGGCTGCCTTCAAGTATATATCTTGGCGGAAAATACAAGTTTCATGAATTGTTGCATTTTACCGCATTGTATAGAGGCGAATTCTATCGCAAAAGCTATATGCAATCTCTAACTTTGGGTGTAAACTCAAATCTTACTAATTGGCTTTCAGCTCATTTAACATACTCACTTGCTCATCATTCTCTTAATCATGTTGGGTTGGGTTTGTCAACACGACTGGGTCCGGTTAGTTGGTATATTGTTACCGATAGCTTTACAAATCTTATATGGCCTCAAAAAGCTACAAATGTTAACATAAGAATGGGTTGCAATATTGTATTTGGTTACAAAAAGATTAAATCAAGTGCGTCAATGAGGACATAGTTTTCGAAGACATTTCGTGAGAGAGAAAATTCATAAATATATCTATTTAGTAGGATTGTGTATTATTGCATTTTTCCTACCTCTTAGCGAGTATATCTCTAATGCTGCAATATTCTTGTTGTTAACAAATTGGATTGTAGAACTTGGTTTTAAAGAGAAATGGAATAAGATTCGACGAAACATTTCGATTCCATTATTTCTGCTGATTTTTGTAACTCACTTTGTTTGGTTGATTGCTTCAAAAAACATGGAGTATGGTTTTCACGACCTGAAAATCAAGTTGCCTCTGCTTGCTTTACCTGTAATTATAGGTACATCAAAAGCAATTTCAAGGAAACTTATCGACTTGATTGTTGGTGTTTTTATCCTGGGTGTTTTAATTAGTACACTAGCAGGATTGTTCGTGTATTTTGGTGTAGTTGAGAATCCAAATCCGTATAATGTAAGAAACATAGCATACTTTGTTAGTCATATCAGACTTTCGCTTATGGTTGCGCTGTCTATCTTAGTTTTGTTTTATTTTATTATTGAAAATAAAGTTATTATTGGATATAGAATAATTCCATTGACTTTTGTAATTATCTGGTTTGTCGGGTTTTTAATAATGATTCAGGGGATTACCGGATTAATGTCGCTGGTTGTGGCCGGTTTAGTTAGTGTTGGCGTAAAAGCACATAGAGAGAATCACAAAGCAAGAAAATATATATATTATATTGTGGTTTTTGGATTACCATTTTTTATTCTCGGGTACTTGACTGTACAGATTAAATCCTTTTACACACCAATTGAAGGAGCTGATGAGATAAAAACTTATACACAAAATGGAAATCAATATTATCATGATCAACAGGCTAGGCTCATCGAAAACGGAAATTTGATTTATATTAACATTTGCGAAAAGGAGTTGTACTCTGAATGGAATAAGAGAAGTAATCTTACTCTTGATGGATTAGATGGTCGGGAGCAAAGTCTATTGCACTCGCTTATCAGATATTTAGCTTCAAAAGGACTAACTAAAGATGCCGAAGGAATTTCTCAACTTAGTGATGAAGATATAATGCATATTGAAAATGGGCATACCAATTATCGGTTTGTTAAAAAGAATAGTTTTAACAAAAGAATTTATAATATTATTTGGCAAATCGATGTATATGCTAAGGGAGGGAATCCTAGTGGACACTCTATTACCCAAAGATTTGAGTACCTAAAGTATGGTTTGATTTTGTCGAAGAGGAATATGCTTTTTGGAACAGGAACCGGAGACCTTGACGATGCTTACAAAGCATTGTATATCGAAAAGAAATCGCAATTAGACTCAAAATATCGACATAGAGCACATAATCAATTCCTAACTTTATTTGTTAGCTTTGGTGCAATTGGGGCGTTATTTTGTTTTATCGGGTTTTTCTTTCCTATTGCAATCGATTTTAAACTTAATAATTATTACTTTGCTGTTTTTATATTAATTGCGATTTTGTCGATGCTCTCAGACGATACTTTAGAGACCACAACAGGGGTAGTTTTTATATCTTATTTTTATTCGCTATTTTTGTGGGGCGAAAAATAAATCAATTGATTATGGACAAACAAGATTTTATGAGGAGAGCAATTGATCTCTCAATCGAAAATATTGAAAAGGGTGGAGGTCCGTTTGGAGCTGTCATTGTGAAAAATGGTGAAATTGTTGCCGAATCGGGTAATAGTGTTACGTTAGATAACGACCCAACTGCTCATGCAGAGGTAAACACAATTAGAAAAGCTGCAAAAAAACTAGGGACTTTTGATCTTAGCGGATGCGAAATATATTCATCCTGCGAACCTTGTCCAATGTGTTTAGGTGCAATATATTGGGCAAAAATTGATTCTCTTTACTTTGGTAATAATAAAGTGGATGCAGACAAAATCGGGTTTAGTGATAAATTTATTTACGACGAAATAGATAAGGACTTTACTCAACGTTACCTTAAAACAGAATCTTTGATGCGTGATGAGGCGCTTGAAGCCTTTAAAAGATGGAAAGAAAAGGACGATAAAATTGAGTATTAGTATGATGCTCGATAAAGATTTTTTCGATAGAGATGTCTTAATTGTCGCTCCCGATTTAGTTGGGAAAATTATTGTCAGAAAGTTTGATAATGATCGTATTATGCGTGTTCGTATTACTCAAACCGAGGCATATAGAGGTGTGGAGGATAAAGCATGCCATGCCCATAAAGGAAGAACACCTCGAACCGATGTTATGTATAAACAGCCCGGCACAATCTACATTTATTTGATTTATGGAATGTATTGGATGCTTAATTTTGTTTGCGAAAGAGAAAATATTCCACAGGCAGTTCTAATTCGTGCCGTTGAGGGTTTTAATGGCCCGGGAAAATTAACTAAAGCCTTGCAAATAGATAAATCCTACAATAATCAAAGCATCTGCAATAATAGTAAAATTATGCTTTTCGACGATTTATACCAGCCCGAGATTATTGTCGCCCCTCGAGTAGGAATAGATTATGCCGGAAAAGAGTGGGCAGAAAAACCCTGGCGATTTATGGATAAAAGTTTATCCTGATGTTAACCCTTTTTGTAATTATTTAGCTGGTTTTAGATAAGAATTTGTATTACAATAAACCCTCCGGGCTTTTTTGTGTAGCAATTATAAACATTTTGTGCTATGTAAAATTATCATTTTGCATAAATGTTTTGCTAATCACAATATTAGAACCTCATGCTCTATGCTATGCAAAAAGACTAAGGTTTAAATTTTACTGCTTAATAGTGATCAAATACACAAATAAGATCGACCTAAATACTTACCTTTTTTTCATTACTTGTGTTTCTCTTTTTACTGGGCCTTAGCAGTTTTTTTCTCCTAATAAAGTTTTAGAGTTAATCGAAAATCTACCTTATATTTCCTTTCCTTAACACAAACCCAAATTTTCGAGTTACTCGAAAATTTACCTTATCCTTTTTCCTTACTTATCCTTTTTTTCCTTTTTTTGTGGCATTATTTCTTCGTCCCGAAAACTGAAGTATGACTTATCTGCAACTATAATATGATCGATAACTGAAATATCCATGAGAGCTGCAGCATCAACTAGTTTTTTCGTGATTTCGATATCCATTTCGCTGGGTTGGCGGTTGCCCGATGGATGATTATGAGCAATTATTATACTTTGAGCTAAGCGTTCGATAGCATTTTTAAGTATAATCTTAATGTCCATTACTGTACCAATAGTGCCTCCTGAGCTTGCTCTAATACTATCAATTATTCCATTTGCTCTGGTTAGATATAAAATGTGAATTTCTTCATGTGGTAAATCTCCGATTAGAGGCTGAAAATAATTAAAAGCATCAACACTTCCTGTTATTATTCTTTGCCTTAATACATCTTGCTGTTTGCGTCGTCGTCCAAGTTCAAGAGCGGCAACAATACTTATTGCTTTGGCTTCGCCAACCCCTTTAAACTTCATCAAATCTTTATAGGATTTTTTACCAAGAGTGTTAAGGTTGTCGCTATTGTCTTTAAGTATGTCGCGAGCAAGTTCAACTGCAGATTGTTGCGAGTTTCCCGAGCCCATTAAAATTGCAATTAGTTCCGAATCTGTTAATGATTCTGTGCCTCTTTGCATTAGTTTTTCTCGTGGACGATCTGATTCTGCCCAATACTTTATTGATTTTTTGTCTTTCATCGTTTTGGGATTTGATAAAACGTAAAAATACTAATTTTTGCATACTTTGACATATATAAACAAAAAAACTGCTCCCCATAGGGAACAGTTAGTATCTTTGATTAAAATCTTATTGTTATGCTAAAGCGTTAACGTGCTTAGCTAGAGAAGATTTTAAATTTGATGCCTTGTTAGTATGAATAATATTCTTTTTTGCAAGTTTGTCAAGCATAGCAGTAACTGTAGGAAGCATTTCTTCGGCTTCACTTTTCACTGTTAAACTTCTTAGTTTGCGAACGGCATTACGTGTAGTACGTGCATAATACTTGTTGTGTAATCTTCTTAGTTCAGTTTGTCTGATTCTTTTTTTTGCTGACTGATGATGTGCCATAATATCTGTTCTTTCTATAAATTTGTTCTTAAATATCGTTCCTAAAATCGGACTGCAAATATACTATATTTTTTTTATTCAACAAGTTTTCAAAAAAATATTTTCAAAAATATGTATTTTCTTTGTTTTTCGCTTTTTTAGGATTATTTTTTTTGTGAAACCAAAGTTAAAATATGAGTGTGGAAGACAACTAGCAACAATTGGTAACAGGATTTCCACAAAGCCATTCTTTTTTAATCCACCCGGAGATTTTCTCGCCATTAGCGTTATGGAAAAAAACGAATGCAAAGTCGCCTGCCAATTTTGTGACACGTAAAGTTGTCTCTTGTGTTATTTGTCCGCAAACATCAGAGTCGGAATCGGCAAGTAAATATAAATTTAGTGTTTGATTTCCATAGTTTTTTGAATCCACTCCAACAACAGAGTGATGAATCCAAAGTTCTGATTTTGGAACATCTATTCTAGTGTCAATACCTTCTATTGATTCGATTCTGAACCAACCATTTTGCTGAGCATCTAAATTGATGATATAGTCATAATCATGTTCCAAACTTTTAAGTATTTTACCATTTGGATTAGAACGTAGATTTGTAACTCCTGAATCATCAGGGTCGCAAAGATAGACGGTGAGATTTATTAACTCTAAAGTCTCGGGGGTTTCGTCAGACTTATTCAAATCTTCGTTTCCGTTTGGCTGATTATTATTTGGAGTCTTTGATACCGTTTCGGTTGATAATTCATCATTATTCTCTGTATCGCTGCTGCTATTATTACATGATAAAAGCGTCCACAGACAAAAAAATACAATAACGATTAGACTTGTTTTCATAGTTTTTTTATTATTAGTTTTTTACAGGAATTAATTTTAATGCTGTTGGGATTATCTTTGTAAATACCAAAAATAGAACTTCCGCTGCCCGACATTTGGGCATAAATCGCACCTTTTGCATAAAGTTCCTTTTTGATTATTGAAAGAATCGGATAATCAGGGAAAATAGATTCTTCAAAGTCATTCTTTATTTCGCTTTTCCATTCTTCTATTGGTAAACTAATTAATTCTATTAGCGGTTTATTGGGGAAATGTGGCTTGCAATTTTTGTAGGCATTTGCAGTGTTAACAGAAACTTCAGGAAAGCAAAGCAATAGGTAATATCTTGACAAATCGCAATCAATTTTCTTAAATTCTGTTCCAATACCGCTTGCAAAGACTGGCTTGTTTTTAATAAAAAAAGCACAGTCTGCTCCAATTTGCGAAGCATAGTAAATTAGTTTTTCTTCACTTATTTCTAAATTAAACATCTCGTTTAGCATTTTTAATGTAAAAGCTGCATCGGATGATCCTGAGCCTAGTCCGGTACCGAATGGGATATTTTTGTAAAGAATTATTTTTACAGATCCGATATTATATGTGTCAACTAGAAGTTTCCATGCTTTGTAACATAGGTTTTTTTCAACGGGACAATCAATTTCAATGCCTTTGTTTATTAAGTCAAATTTGTCGGAAGGTAGAATCTCCAAAATGTCGGTTAAGTTTACCGGATAAAAAACAGATTCAATATTATGATATCCATCCTGTCTCCGTTCCAAAATATCCAGACCGATATTGATTTTTATGTTTGGGAAACTTATCATGTCAATTTAGATTGATATTTTTTGACTGTTAAGCAAAAGGTTAAATAGTTTTATGCATTTAATGTTTTATCTTGTTTGTTTATTCTTCTTAATCTTCTTATATTCCAAAAATATCCCACCTAACAATAACAAGAAGTAGATCGCAGAGGCTGCATACGATATTGCAACTCCAGTGTAATAGCTGTCGGGTTCAAAGCTAAACTTGATTGTGTGTTTACCTGCAGGCACTCTCATGGCTCTTAATACATAATTCGCTCTAAAGTGTTCAACTTCTTTACCGTCAACAGTTACTACCCATCCATGTGGATAATAGATTTCGGAGAATATGGCTAGCTGTTCGCTGCTTGCATTTGATTCATAAACAACATAATCGGGAGCAACTTCGGTAAGCGTAATATTTGCTGTAGAATCAGATGTTGGGTTTAACCCTTTTACCATTTCTGCATATTTGTTATTTATTATCGCTTTGTTTGCAGGATCGATAGTTTTTAGTTTAATAATTTCGTCATCTGCTGTTTCAACCAACTCAAATTCATCTACAAACCAAGCGTCTCCATAATTATGATTGTTTACCAATGGAGGATATTGTGGACTGTAAATAAAATACTTAGCATTTAGCATATTGAGAATAGGCGTTTTTGCTTCTTGATCATATAGCTCCTGAACTTGTTTTTCGTCAAATCCATTCTGAAAGCCAACATTAACTAGGTAGTTTACTGCTTGCATTTCGCGCCACATAATCGAATCGTGAAGTTCTTGATATCTGCGAATTTTTGCTCCACTGTATCCACCAATCGATTTGTGGTAAAACGAAGTGCTTCCATCATTAAATGTACTAACAGCTAAATTGCAAACGCGGTAATGTGGATCACTGTCGCTAAGGATAATATTGTCGGCATTTGACTTTTCGTAAGGGATTTCGAATTTTCGCTTTGCGACAAAATTATCATCATTAAGGTAACGCCGGTTTACAGACCACATATCTCCTAAAACAATTACAGCCATTGCAATTACGGCGATGTTAGGGTTTAGTTTTTTTCGTATTACCAAATAAACAACACCTGCTCCCAAAATAATAAAGATTAATGAACGCGTTGCATCTTTACGCACCATAGATGCCCTGTCTTCGTAAACTGCGTTAATAAAATCATTTTTAAAATCTTCTTTTGCTTGTGCATATTGAGGATCGTCGGGAAAAGCTCCGGCAAGATAATTTGCCATTTCTACTTCGCTCTGACCTTCTCCACTAATGCCGGTAACTGTTGGAGCTACAATAAAAATCATTGTGATTAATCCGGTAGTGCCCAGTGCAATGTAGAAGTAATTCATTAACTTGCTTTTCTCGATTTTTTCTTTAAAAATTTGGACTAAACCTAAAATCCCTAAAAGAGGGATACTAAATTCGGCTAAAACAAGAATCATAGAAACTGTACGGAACTTATTGTACCCCGGAAAATAATCGAGGAAGAAGTGAGTAACAAAATCTAAATTTTTACCCCACGAAAGCACTATTGATACTATTGTTACAGTAAGCAAGAACCATTTGATTTTGCCTTTAACAACCATAAGCCCTAATACAAACAAAAACATAATAAAAGCACCGATATATACAGGACCACTTGTAAATGGTTGGTCGCCAAAGTAAGTTGGCATGTTTTTCATAATATCTTTTGCTGTTTGCTGTCCAAATATTGGAGCAATAACATCGTACGAAGCAGCCTCTTCGCTTAATTCGCTTTGCGAGGCACCTCCTTTAGCATTAGGAATTAGCAATGTAAATGTCTCGTCTATCCCATAACTCCAGGCTGTTGCATAAGACTTGTCCAAACCACTTGTTCGGTCGCCCGCTGCTGAAGATAATTCCGATTTACCCCGAATAGAGTATTCAATATATTCCTGTGTAGTTAAAATAAATGCTGCATTAATCCCAATTGCTAGAATTAAACCAATTGTCAATATCCCTGTAGTTTTTGCAAATCGAAGGATATATTTTTCCCTTAAAGCAGAATAAAGCTCAAATATTCCGTAAATTAAAATCATTAAACCAGTGTAATAGGTTATCTGAACATGATTGCTAAGAATTTGTAAGGCCATAAAAAACGTCATTAGCAACATGCCCGCCCACGGTCGTTTTTGGTCAAAAGCAAGATAAATACCTGCAAAAATTGGTGCCATAAAACCAATAGCTATGGCTTTTGTAAAATGTCCGGCCGCGATAATGATAAAGAAATACGAGGATAAAGCAAATGCTAAGGCGCCGAGCATCGATATCCATGGATTGACTTTAAAAGCGCAAAGCAAAATATAAAAACCCAGAAGGTACCAAAATATCAAACTAAATGGAACAGAATCACCAAAAATAAGGGTCATATAAATATTGAAAAAGATATTTTCTTTTTTTGCTGTAGTAATTGCATAGTCGGGCATTCCGGAAAACATGGAGTTGTTCCAAAAAACTAAACGATCATTCTCTTTTTCGTAGTCTGTATTTGCTTTCGATACTGCTGTGTAAACATTATAATCATGGGTTGCAAGCTTTTTGTTTTCAAGTAAAGGCTTGCTGTAAATAATCGAAATTAACATGAATAATAATACAGCTA
Organism: Bacteroidales bacterium; assembly: GCA_016937855.1. GTDB lineage: Bacteria > Bacteroidota > Bacteroidia > Bacteroidales > ML635J-15 > Bact-19. The sequence goes on from JAFGVU010000015.1 coordinate 40,081, forward strand.
TCGCATGGGGAGTCCACTTCTTGAATAATTCTTTGTTCATAATCTAAGATATTTTAAAATTTAAAATTTAAAATTACGTTGTAAAAATAGTAACAAAAAGCAGAAAAACACAAAATATCAAAGAAATACTTATTTATGGATAATTTAATTTTTTGTTTTTATCTTTACAACGTGAAAAAAATTGTTTTAATAGCACTTTTAGGATGTCTGTCTTTTAACCTTATGTCGCAGCACGAGGGGATAGAGAGGCACTTTAAATCCTATAAAATTTATTTAAAAGAAAGTGAAGATAATTTTTATATTGAAGATACTCTTTTGGATGAATTTCACAACTTTTATGCTCAGCAAAAGATTTCATATAATACTTTAGGTTGGATGAACCCGGGACAACCATTTAAAACTGCTGTTTTTTCAGAGCAGCCTGCAAAGCATCCTTTTTGGTTTTTTAGTAACTATGACGGCTTTATTTTAAATCATGATGATATAATTTATTTTGATACTCAAAAGCCATTTACATTATTCAATTTTACCGGTGGTGCAAATGAGTATGAGCAGGTAAAATTCTTGCACACTCAAAACATCAACCCGAGTTTGAGCTTCGCCTTCGATTACAATATTACCAACTCGACAGGACACTACCAATTTCTTAAAACAAAAATAAATGCTCTCAGCCTGGCAACAGCATATACAAAGCATAAATATCAATCGCATTTTAATTTTGTGTTTAATAAAATTAATAATAACGAAAATGGCGGTTTAGAGGATATGGCGGTTTACGAATCGTCAGATTATCCGGCTAACGCTTATGCAACAAATCTTACAAACGCAAACAATACCATTTCGCAGCTTGGCATTCAGTATAATCAGGAATATCGTTTTGGAACAACCACTACAGATACGATTATTTATAAATCAGATACTGCAATTAATGTAAATGTAAATAGTAATTTTTCGATTATACATGATCTAAAAGTTGATAGGTTTTACAGAATATATCAGGATATACCATCTGCTTTTTATTCCAATATTTTTAAAACTGATACTCTTACATTCGACTCTGTTGCTTATAAAACTATTGATAATAAGTTTTTGTTAAACTTTAATTTGACAGGTAAAGGGAAGCTTAATAATTTACACTTAATGGCCGGAATTACAAATTATTTGTATAATTACCATTTCCCTGATTCAGTAAAAGCGAAAACATATTTGTCTAATTATGTAACAGGATTGTTTAGTTTCAAGACAAATAATTCAAGTTTTAATAGTGAATTAAATTATTGCTTTGTTGGTGCAGATGCTTTTGATATGAATATGTCGGTTGGATATTCGCAAAGGATTTCTAAAAAAATTGCTTTCGATTCGTACTTTAATTATTCGCTGGAAAACCCTGCAATATTTTTCTATAATTATAATTCAAACCATTTTAGATGGGATATTGATGCGGCAAAGGTTTTATCCACCTCTACAGGTATTGATTTTAGATTGGACAGCCTAAAACTTAATTTTGGCGTCAATTTTAACTTTTTGCAAAACTATTTTGTTTTTAATGAGTTTGCAATGCCTGTTCAAGTGGCAAAGGCAAATATTATTGCCGACGCGTTTGTGGCAAAGCAATTTGATTTTGGTAAGTTTCATTGGTTTGTGAAGTTTACTTATCAGTATATAAGCGATGAGCAAAAAGTTCCTTTGCCCGAATTTGTTGGATATTCGAATTTCTATTATAAGAAATGGATTTTTCATAATGCAATGCAGCTACAATTAGGATTTGATGTGAAATATCATAGTGGTTTTTATGGCTACGCCTATATGCCTGCAATTGGAGCATTTTATTTGCAAGATGTTAAAGAAACCGGAAATTACCCAAATGCAGCAGTGTACGCCGGTGTAAAAATTAAAAGACTTAGAGGTTTTGTTAAAGCAGGGAATATCAATAGTATGGTGATGCCAAAAAATTATTATTTACTTTATGGCATTCCCGATAATCCATTTTCTATTAATTTTGGGATTTCGTGGGAATTTTACGACTAAATCGGATTGCAGATTCTACTATTTTATGGTAGCAGATCGAAGTTTATAAAAATTTTTAGTATCTTGTGCTCAGGAATATCGCAAATTTTTAATGAAAAGCTTTAAAAAACTCACAATCATTATCATTACAGTAATTTCATTATTGTTCATCTTTTTGCTATTTCACTTTTTAACAAATCAGAAAGAGGCTATAGTTGAAAAAAGAGATTACAAAGAGATTGTTGCCTCAGATACAATAGTGGCCGTTCTTAGTACAAATCCCATCGATTATTTTATCTATCATGGTCGTCCTATGGGATTTCAACTCGAGATATTACAACACTTTGCCGAGGATCATAATCTGGTTTTGAAGGTTATTGTCGAGAACGATTTATACAAAGGCATGGAGTTGTTGATGAGTCGTAAATGCGATATTCTTGCACAAAGTCTAGTCGTAAATACCGAAAGAGACCTTATTCACGAATTTAGCATTCCGGTTCGACAAACAAAGCAAGTTTTGGTTCAGAGAAAACCCGACTCTTTTTATTTGCTGACTAATAAACAGATTGAAGATTCTCTTATCAGAAGTCCCGAAGGTTTAAAAGGTAAGACTTTGTACACATTTAAAGGGAGTGTAAATCTGCAAAGTTCACAAAGCTTGTCTATGGATATTGCTGATAACTTTTTTATTGAGGAGATAGATAGCATATCGGTAGAACAAATAATATATTATGTTTCAAAGGGAGTTTTCGATTATGCTGTTTGTGATGAAAGTATGGCTAAAATAGCTCAAGCCTACTATCCAAATATTGATATTAAAACCGATTTAAGCTTAGCTCAGAACATTGCTTGGGGAATACGACCCGAATCGACAGTTTTACTCGACACTGTTAATGCTTGGCTCGAACGATTTGTCAAATCCCCCGAATATGAAAAGTATAGTTTAAGGTATTTTAACAACAACAGAATTTTAGTTGATATTAACAGTGAATTTTATTCCGGGAATGAGGGTAAAATAAGCAATTATGACGATATTATTAAAAAGTATAGTCATATTCCTGGCTGGGATTGGCGCTTAATGGCTTCTTTGATTTATGAAGAATCGCGATTTAATGAGTCGATTGTTAGTTGGGCAGGAGCTTATGGCTTAATGCAGTTGATGCCATTTATTTACTCAAAGTTTGCTCCCGATTCGGTTAGTGGTGTCGAAGCTCATATTGCTGCAGGAGCAAATTACATCAATTTTTTATATACAAAGATCCCCGAAAATGTTCAAGACTCAGCAACTGCCGTAAAAATGCTTCTGGCAGGTTATAATGTCGGATTTGGGCATGTTGAGGATGCAATTAGACTGGCAGAAAAATATAATGAAAATTCTGCATCCTGGGATGTAATCTCATTTTACATGTCAAACCTCTCAAATCCAAAATATTTTAACGATACATGCGTTAAACATGGCTATATCTCCGGTATTTATGCAGTAAACTTTGCAAATAGTATCGCCGAAAGATACGAGCACTATAAAAATGTGATTCCGGAGTAATGTTGGCAGGAGTCGGTGGCTTCGAGACGATTCTCGTGCCTCGAATCCCTCAGCCACCTTATATAATAGTTCCCTGTTGACAGATTGTTCGAGACGATTCTCGTACCTCGAATCCCTCAGCCACCTTATATAATAGTTCCCTGTTGACAGATTGTTCGAGACGATTCTCGTACCTCGAATCCTACTTTGTTTTCCCTCAGTACGGCGCTCAGCCACCTTAGATTGCTAATGTAAGGTGACTGAGGGATTTCGATTTTTCATCGAAATTGTCTCGAAGGCACCAATCAACCAATCAACCAATCAACCGATCAACTGATTAACTGATAAACTGATTAACCGATAAACCGATAAACCGTTCTACTCCAAATCCCTTCTACTAATTCCTTCTGGTAAAAACTGAGTTAAATCGCCATTATTTTTAAAAACATCGCGTACAATACTGCTGGAAATAAATGTGTGTTCCGGTTTTGTAAGAATAAAAACAGTTTCGATTTCATCGTTAAGCAACTTGTTGGTTTGTCCAATGGCTCTTTCAAATTCGAAATCGGCCGATGTTCGTAAACCTCGAAGAATAAAACCACAATTGTTCTTTTTTGCAAACTCAACTGTTAGACCACTATAGGAGACCACTTCAATTTTAGGGTTTGCTGCAAAAACCTTTTTAATTATTGCAATTCTTTTATCGAGATTAAGCAAGGTCGTCTTAGAAATATTATCTCCAACCGCGATTATTATCTTGTCGAACAGTGGCAATGCTCTTTCGACAACCGATTTATGCCCTGCTGTAAATGGGTCGAATGATCCCGGAAATATTGCGGATTTGTTTGTCATTTTCCTGCTATTTTTGACCATGAATCTTTTAATCCTACGGTTCTGTTCCAAACTTGTTTGTCTGAATTGGAGTCTTTGTCAACACAGAAATATCCTTTGCGTTCGAATTGCACTGTTGTTCCGACAGCTGCATCGGCAAGATTGTTTTCGATTTTTGCAGTAATAATTTGCAAAGAATCAGGATTTAAATAGTCTAAATATGTTTCGTTTTCGTCCAAATCATCTGGATTTTCTTTAAGAAAAAGTCTGTCGTAAAGTCTTACTTCTGCATCGACGCAAGTTTTTGAGTCAACCCAGTGTATTGTTCCTTTAACTTTTCGTCCGTCGGGCGATTGTCCCCCACGGCTTTCGGGATCGTATGTGCAGTGTAATTCGGTAATATTGCCATCAGCGTCTTTTATTATGTTTTCGCATTTAATAAAATATGCGTATCTCAATCGAACTTCGCCTCCTGGTTTTAATCTGAAAAACTTGTTTGGAGCATCTTCCATAAAGTCGTCACGCTCTATGTAAATTGTATTGCTAAAACTAACTTTACGCGTTCCTGCTGTTTCGTCTTCGGGATTATTTTTAGCATCAAATTCTTCTGTTTTGTCTTCGGGGTAATTTGTAATCACCACTTTTAGCGGATCGAGTACACCCATATAACGATTAGCTTTTTTGTTGAGGTCTTCGCGAATCATATACTCTAGCAATCCGACATCAATCATGTTTTCGCGTTTTGCAACCCCAATTCTTTCGGCAAAATTGCGAATAGACTCTGGAGTGTATCCTCTGCGACGTAAACCACTAACCGTTGGCATTCTTGGATCGTCCCATCCACTAACGTATTTGTTTGTAACAAGATCGAGTAGTTTTCTCTTGCTCATTACTGTATAGGTCAAGTTTAATCTTGCGAATTCTATTTGTCGTGGTCTTTTGCCTGTAGTGTCAATTTGATCTAAAAACCAGTCGTACAACGGACGGTGAACTTCAAACTCTAATGTGCAAATAGAGTGAGTAATTCCTTCGATATAATCGCTTTGTCCGTGAGCGTAATCGTACATTGGATAAATGCACCACTTGTCACCTGTACGATGATGGTGTTTTTTCATAATTCTGTACATAATAGGATCGCGCATGTGCATATTTGGCGAATTCATGTCGATTTTTGCACGCAATACCATTGAGCCTTCGTCGTGTTTGCCTTCTTTCATTTCGGCAAAAAGCTTTAAACTTTCCTCAATAGGTCGGTTTCTAAACGGGCTTTCGATTCCATTTGTAGTGGGGTTTGTCCTTTGCTCGCTAATTTTATCGGGCGACTGCTCATCAACATAGGCTTTGCCTTGTTCAATCAGCATCACTGCCCAATCGTATAGTTGATCAAAATAATCAGAAGCGTAATAAAGATTGTCCCAGTCAAATCCTAACCACTTTACATCTTCCATTATCGATTCAACATATTCTGTCTCTTCTTTTGATGGGTTTGTGTCGTCGAATCGGAGGTTTGTTTTGCCTTTAAAGGTTTCTTTTAAACCAAAGTTTAAGCAAATCGACTTTGCATGTCCAATATGTAAATATCCGTTTGGCTCCGGTGGAAAACGTGTAATAATTTTCTCATGTTTGCCGGTTTCCAAGTCATTAGTGATTATCTGTTCGATAAAATTCAGAGATTCTTTTTTTTCTTCCATTTTTTTCGATTTTTCTAACTGCAAATATAAGTCTAAATTTTTATGATGCAATTTGTTTTTATCTGCTTTAGCTAAAATGCTTAAGGAACTCTTGTTTATATGCTGCAGATATGTAAACTTCTTTTTTGTCCTTTAAAATAACATAACCACCCATACTTTTATGATATGATTGAACAAAATTGAGATTTATAATATGCGATTTGTGTACTCGAATAAATGGATAGGGGAGTATTTCTGAGTAGTGTTTAAGGAATCTGCACGCCATTTTTTTTGTACCATCAATAAGAAAAATGTCTGTAAAATTACCATTGCCTTGTAGTCTGATAATTTCTTCCATTTTTATTAACTCAAAACCTTCCAGAGTTGGAACAACTACTTGTCGTTTTTCAGTTTCTTTTTCTTTATAGTTCTCAAGCACAATGCGATTTCGGTTAAAACTATCATTCTTAATGATGTTTTCGTGTGCTTTATTTACCGCAACTATCAGTTCTTCGATATTGACAGGCTTAAGTATGTAGTATGCAGCTGATTGATTTAAAGCTTTTATTGAGTACTCCGAGAATGCTGTTACAAAAATTGTCTCAAAGTTTTTATCTGCAACTGCGTCTAAAATGTCAAATGCGTTTCCAAAAGGTAACTCTACATCAAGAAAAACAAGCTGAGGCTCCAAACTTTTGATTTTTTCTATAGCTTGTTTTGCGTCAGATGCTTCGCCAATAATCTCAACCTGAGGACAATATTTTGTGAGGTAAGATTTTAGAACTTCTCTCGCCGAAATTTCATCTTCTACTATTAGGCTTTTAATTTTCATAAAAATTAGTTTCAGAAGTTTTTATCAAATCTAACAATTTTTATTGTTAAAACCAATTTTATAGTCCAACTATTTATTGAGTTTGACAATTGCTTTAAATCATGTTAAATTTAAATTATCAGATCTTCCTTCTCTTAAATTTTTATCGGACAACAATGTTCAAAATATATCATTATGAGACATTTTCAAATTTACCTAATTTGTTATTGTAATTCAGCTTTATTGTTCCTGTGTTACCTTTAGGATGTTTAACAATTATAACCTCAGTTACACCTTTTAAAGATTTACCTTCTGCATCAACATTGATATTGTAGTACTCTGGTCTATAAAGAAATAGTACTTTGTCTGCATATCTTTTGACTGCAATAGCTTCATGAAAGTCGGAAATTCTTGGGCGCTTATCTTCAGGTCGTTTTTCCAAAGATTTACTTAACTGCGACAAAACAATAATTGGCACATATAATTCTTCTGCTAAAGCTTTTAACTCACGAAAAATAGCATCAACTTCTATCTCTTTTTCTCTTTGATTATCAATTTTAGGAATTAAAAGCTGTAAGAAGTCAATAATAATTAAATTAAGATTGACTTTTAGAGCGAATTCACGGCATTTTGATCGTAATTCAAGCATCGAAATAGCACGAGTATCATCAATATAAATTGGGGCATCTTCTAGATTTTTTATTTTACTTTTTAATTGTTGCCATTCAATATCTCTTAAATCACCATCACGAAGTTTATTACTTGCAATTCCTGTTTGTATAGAGATTAGATTATGTGTAATTTGCATTTTTGACATTTCAAGGGAGAAAAATGCTATAGTTTTATTACTATCTATAGAAATATTCTTAACCATAGATAATGCAAATGTAGTTTTACCCATAGCAGGTCGTCCAGCGATAATAATTAAGTCAGAAGACTTCCATCCTTGAGTAAACTTATCTAAATCATCATAACCACTTGAAATCCCAAAAGTTGTTTCTTTATCCATTGCAGCTTTTTCAATTTGATCTATTGCTTGACTGAGAATTGAGCTCACCTTTTCTATTGGAATACTAATATTTGTACGTCCCAACCTGTATAACTCGAAATTAGCATAATCGATTGATTCACTAAGATTATTCGTTTCATCTAAAACTTGTTTCTGAAGACTTAATGCTATTTCAAATACTTTTCTCCGGATATGATTATTCAATACATTATCAATACTTTCTTTGGTAGAGATTAATTCTTTTACTGATTTGTTTTCCATTTTAAGTTCTTTTTGTCAAAGATATTGTTTGCCTAAGTCAAATTATGGCTGAGAGAAAAACGTTGAGAGTATAAGCAAAAAAAAAGACGTAATCTTTCTTGGATTACGTCTTCTGTTATTCGCTGTTTTAATAAAGTCTTTTTATGGGGATCTGTTTGTTAAACTAATGTGTAATTTAAAAGACTTTATTTAATCAGTTCAGATGCTCATTTTTTTAATTTATTTAAAATCTAAAGTAAAGATAAACATATGCTCCGCCAAAATATGTCTGAGTTGATAAATTTTTTAATTATTTAGAAATTGATTGGTAATTATTGCCAAATGTTTCTTCACATTTATAAACCAACTCGTCTTGCTTCCCTATACTAACTACATATTTTTCTCAAATGCTTCAATTGCTAATGTAACTTGTTTTATGAAAATTTCAACAATTTCATCAGCAGGCTTATTTTCGTTAGTACCATCGAGAATTAATCGTTCTTCTTTATTAAAAGAGTAGTTTTCTAGCTTTTTAATAAAATCTTCTGAAGTTGAGGATTCAAAATAATGAGAACTAAATAAGAATAAGCCTTTTTTTGAAAAATGTATCCAGATCTTATTATTATCTTTTTGTACATATACTTTATAAACTCTATTTCCTTCGTAATTAAATGGACCTTGGTCACCAATTTTTAAATCATGATTTGTTTGGAACTTTTCTTCTTTAAGTTTTTTCACAACTCTATCAAAATTAGCTTGCACTTCATTATCAATTCCTTGGTATGCTTTTACCAATTCTGAAACTTCTTCTATGTTCGAATACACTAAATTTTTTAAATTTTCTTTCATATTAAATGTATTATTACCTATAAATTTATTGTTTAAATATTGTTTAAATTGCCTTAAAAAATAAGATACATTATCTGCTTCACAAATAGATATCCATGCACTAATTATATCATTTATTTCAGAAGTATACTTGATAATTTGAAAACAATCATCGTTTTCTAGTTTATTCTTTTCTCCTCCTTCAATACTATCTTCCGATGGATTATGTCCATAAGGATTCAAATAAAATAACTTATATGATTGAGTCTTTTTTTTGAGATAATTTGAATAGTCTCTCAACTGATTATGTTGGTCTTTTGCCCACACTTTGTTCTCAATTGCAATAATCTCTCCCGATTTAAATTTAAATGATTATCCGTATTTGTACCTAAATTCATTTTTATAACTAACGCTCGCCACTAGTAATCTGTTGAACAGAGACTCTCCGTAGTA
>JAFGVU010000111.1 GCA_016937855.1 Bacteroidales bacterium
AACGTCAAAAACGCAGTTTTTGTAAGAGAAGGGATTAAAACAAAAATAAGCTGTTTGAAAAACAGCTGGTTCTTTTGAGGCTAACCCCCACAGGGATCACAAGCGACCGAAGGGAACTTGTAATCACTTAAAATTTTGCGAAATAGTTAAATGTTTGTATCTTTGTATAATATTTTAACCAAACTGTCGTTATCATATTGATTGCAAATATTTGTTAATGATTATTATCTCAAAATTATTACTATTATGAAAAAAAAATTATTATTGTGCATCTTTGGTATTATTACAGTATTCTTGCTAAACAGTCAAAATAGTTTTTATGACTATTCCTTTGCTGGAACAGGATTTGTGGTAAAATCTTTAGGAGAAATAGAAAGCAACTTTATACTTTGTGTTGAGGAACAAAACGACGGGAAGATTCTTGTTGCTGGGATAAAAAAATCCAATGAAAATGCCTTTGTTGGCAGATATAATGTAGATGGGTCAATTGATAACACTTTTGGTATAGATGGCTTTGTAGTAATAGAAAACATAGGTTCCTATGCACAAAGCAATATGGATTTAAAAATTTGCAATGATGAAAAGATAATTTTTACTACATCACGAACAATTGAACCAGATGACGACATTGTTCTAATAAAATTAAATTCTGACGGAAGTTATGATGAGACATTTGGTTCAAATGGTATGGTTGATATTGACTTAGGAGGCGACGAATATATTAATAATATAATCATAAATGGAGATGGAAGTTTTTATGTTTCGGGATACCAATGGATTGTCATGGAAAATGAATCTGAGTTTCTACTCGCTAAGTTTACTGAGGACGGAATAATGGATGAAAATTTTGGCAATGATGGCTACATCTTAACAGAGTTTGATCCAGCATTGCAGCTATGGGATCACTCTATGGCAGGCATACAATTGCAGAATGGAAACATAATGCTTGTTGGGACATCATATAATAGTAGCAGCAACTATGCCTCCTTAGCTTGTTATAATCCTGATGGATCATTACAGTCTTCATTTAGTGACGATGGTTTAATGCAATTTGAATTAGGAAACTCGGCTACATCAAATTTCTCTGAGAGCATAATCGATATTCAAGAAACAAATGATAATAAAATATTAGTTCTAGGGAATACAGAAATTGATGGAACATCATTTTTATATATAAGAAGTCTAAATTTAGATGGTTCTGTAAACGAGTCTTTTGGAGATAATGGAGTTAAGTTTATAAGCCATACTCTTAATCCAAGTCAATATGGTAAATGCAGTATTACTTCTGACAACAAAATAGTTGTTTACTATATGTATTTTGATGATTTAAATTTCAATTATAATATAATTCGACTCAACAGTGATGGTTCAACAGATTTGGAGTTTGGAAATCAGGGCTTAATTTCAGTAGATGGTGTACTTGCAAGAAGTTTTTGTTTAACTGGAAACCGCTTATTATGTGTTGGCAGCGTCAATATTGAAAACTTTTCGAGCATTTACATAGCACGTCACATTGGCAAAAATATTGCAAATGGAATCATCTATTTTGATGAAAATCAGGATAACGAGTTTACAGAAGGAGAATTAAGAATTGCACAAAACATAGTTTTAGTTGAACCTGGGTCTTCACTACTTATTTCAAACAATGAAGGGGTGTATGAGTTTTATGGCAACCCTGGAAACTATACATTTGAATATATGCCATCCACAAATTGGGAACAAACATCATCACCAACAAATTTTGAAATAGATATCACAGATGATAGTGAATATTTTACTGGTCTAGATTTCGGGATTTCTCCAATAAGTGAAATTTCTGATGTTGCCTCAAACATTGTTGGAACTGCAACAAGAGCGGGATTCGAAACCTCCACATGGTTAAATTATTCAAATGAAGGAACAATCACAAGCCAAGGAACAATAAGCTTTGCATATGATCCACTGTTAACTTTAATTGAAACAGACCCTGTTTTTGAAAGTCACAATAACAACCAAATATTATGGGAATACGACGCTCTATCACCATTTGAAAATCGCACAATCTATATGCGTTTTCAGGTGCCTAGTGTTGATTATCTTGATGACACTCTAGTATCATCATGTAGTATTACTCCAATAATTAGTGATGTAGTATTTAATAATAATCTTGATACAATAAATCAAATCATTACTGCTTCTTATGACCCCAATGACAAGTCAGTAACTCCGAGAGGGATTGGTGAAGAAGGGTTTGTTTTACACAATACAGAATTAAATTATACTATACGTTTTCAAAATACAGGCACAGACACAGCATTTAACATTGTCATAATCGACACCCTTGACACAAACTTAAAAATAGAAACTTTCAAATTTAATGGAGCTTCTCATCCTTGCAATATAAAAATCAATACGACATCAGACGGTAGAAAGGTTATTTCGTTTGCTTTCAATAACATACTTCTACCCCATGACAATATCAATGAATCTGCTAGTAATGGGTTTTTAAAATACGCAATTTCGCCAAAGGAGAGTCTTCCAGACAATACTCAAATTCTAAACACAGCATTTATTTATTTTGATTTCAATCCTCCTATTACCACAAATACTGTTGTCAATACATTTATCTCTAACTTAACAGATATTGATAAACTATCTAAAAATTTAACTGTTTTTCCTAATCCGACAAATGGAAAAATATATATTAAAGGAGACAACGTTACTAGTATTAGCGTTCACAATCTCGATGGCCGAGTTATTAAATCTACGCAAAGTATAGAAGAAGTGGATTTAACTAATCTAAAAAACGGAATATACTTTGTCACAATATTCACTAAAGACAATAAAAGCACAGTAAAAGTAATTAAAACTAATTAGGTAAAGTCTAGAGGACTAATCCCTGTGGAAATTGATTATCGTCTCGCAACGCTTCCGACAAGTATTGGATAGCTATCGGAATCGCGCCCTAACTTCAAAAAACGATTTGCTTCAAAAACCGGTTGAAAAACACAAATACGATCTTGCTAAACCACCCCTACCTCCATAAAACTAAAGGGAAGCCAACACACGTCTTAATCGTGCGCAGGCCTCCCTTTAGGGGCGCAGGGGCGCGATGGCAAGGGCAAACCAAAACTTGCCTTTCAAGGGGCGCGACGGCAAGTGAGCAAAAACAATGCTTGATTACAAATTGATTTTGCATCATGATATCATTTCAAATATCTCATTTATCAAAAAACCCATTTAAAGAAAAGTGCAAAGATTTAATGAGTGATAAAATTTAACTTTTTGCCTACATGCCCCTTGCGTCCCTAAAGGGAGGCCGACACACTTCGCAATAGTGGGAAGGTATCTCTTTAGGGAATTAGTAGGCGCGGTGGCAAGTGAGTAAAAACAAATTTTAGATTATAAATTTGCTATAATTATATTTTATTTGTAGTAAATTAACATTAGTATGGATTTAAATGATAGAATAAATAAAGTTACAATGTTCTACGGAGCAAGTCCGTTAATAATGGATAGAGCAAAACAACTAAGAAGAAGAATGACAGAACCAGAAAAAATTGTTTGGGAAATAATTCGAGAAAATGCTATTTTAGGGTTAAAATTTCGCAGACAGCACCCTATTAATAGTTATATCGCGGACTTTTATTGTCATAAAGTCAAATTGGTCATTGAAATTGATGGAGAAACACATAATCAAGAATCTGCCATACTATACGACGAAAATAGAACCAATGTCCTTAATAGTTTCGGTATCGAAGTGATTAGATTTAAAAATACCGATATTCGAAAAAATATTTCTTTGGTTAAAAAAGAAATTGAGAAAAAATGTAAAGATTTATTGAGTAATTAAATATAAATTTTTGCCTACACTCCCCCTACCTCCATAAAACTAAAGGGAAGCCAACACACGTCT
>JAFGVU010000112.1 GCA_016937855.1 Bacteroidales bacterium
CTACTTTTTGTTCCGGCTCATGATTTTGTCCTATTATGTCACGATACAACTCCGGGCGTCTTGCCTTTATATACCTGTATCCGCCAGCCTGAGTAAGTTTGTCATCTGAAATTATTGCCGTTACAAAGCTATCGTCAAACGAACGGCATTCGGCAATAATGTCTCCAAAAGGGTCAATAATCATTGAACAACCATTTTTCAGTTGGTCGTCATCCATACCAACCGGGTTTGAGAAAACTACATAAATCCCATTGTCGTAAGCCCTTGCCGGCAACCATTTCATCAGCCAACTCCTACCTTTCATCCCGTCAAATTCCAAACGTAAAGAAGTCGGGTCGGTCTCACGGTTTTGCCAAAGCCTGGGGTCAACAAAGCCAGCTCCCGGTCTGGTGGATGGTGTACACATGGTTACATGAGGCATAAAAATAATGTCTGCTCCCAAAAATCTTGTTGCCCTTACATTTTCGATAATATTATTGTCGTAACAAATTAGAATTCCGCACTTCCAGCCGTGTATTTCAAAAACGCAGTAACTGTCACCGGCCAACAAATACGGATTTATAAACGGATGCAGCTTTCTGTATTTTGCAAGCAGTCCGTTTTTGTCGACACAAACATAGGCTTTAAATAAATTATCATTCTCATCCTTTTCAAATAGCCCTGCCAAAATAACGATGTCACTTTTTTTTGCTATTTCGGTAAGTTTTAAAGTGCTCGCCCCATCCGGAATAAATTCAGCCAGGTCAAGCATTTGCTCTTTTGAAAGGTGCCGGGCAAAAGTATAGCCCGTAACAGAACATTCGTGAAATGCAATTACGTTTGATCCTTCGCTCGCGGCCTTTTCTGAAAGCTGTTCAATAACCTTCAAATTATAGTTTTTGTCTCCGCTTTTATTCTCAAATTGTGCTGTTGAAATCTTTAACTTTTTCATTAATTATTTTAGTAATTACCGGGTGAATAGACATATTTTAGGACGGGTTAACGGGTCATCATAACGGTTAACTGTATGATGAACCTGCAATTACCCACAAAAACGGCTATGACATATACAGATAGCAACAGAGTTTATTTTAGAATGTCTCGTTTAATTGTCTAAACATTTCCATTACATTTAAATATCTCACATTTAATGCAATGCAGGCATCTGGAATTTTAACTTTATTCCTTCGGAATGGCTCACTCGTCTCTTGTGTTACTAAAATTTTATTTGAATCATTTAATACAAACGCAACAATAAATGCATCTGCTTCATTTGCATCCAGAAATTCATTTAGTGATTGAGGAAGAAAATGGTCATTTTTTGAAATTGCCCAGGCAGTTACTTGACTATATTCTAATATTGCAGACGATGAATCTTTAAAAAAGTCGTCAGGTAGATTTTCTTTACACCATTCTTCCAACTCATCGTTATGGTCGAAAATTTCATCTTTAACTTTGTCAATACTTATTATTTTCCCTTCATGCGCCAGTTGTTTGACCTTTTGCCAAAAACTATATGCCACATCAAGAGGATAATACACTCGGTGAGCTTGAATAAAGAAATTACTATCAATCACGTAAACACTCATAGATTATGTGTGTTTAGTGAAAAAAGTCTGAAAAGTATCTCCTTTTAAACTAGTAAGTTTATATGCGTCACGATACAATAGTTTTCCAGATTTTACAGCATTGTACACATGAGATGCAAATGTTATACTCAATCTTTTTTTTGTAGTGGCATAAAAATCACCTCCAGAGCTTTGATTTTCTTTTTTCTCAATTTCTCTCTGAGTATAAGCATTGTAAAACGCAAAGAATTGTCCTTTAGAGATTTTCCCTGTATCTAATGCTCTGCGGGCAATAACAATCTCACTGACTTTAAAAAATCTTGCTATCGCTTTTATGTTTGGGTTCTCATCCCATAACTGATTAAATATGTCTTCCGGTACAAGAAACTCGGCTGCTACTTTATCACAAATTTTTTCAATTGGGTCATCTGCCGGTTGAAGTTGCCTGAAGTCAAATCCAGCGCTATGGCCAGTCCAGATATGTGCTAATTCATGCACTAACGTAAACATTTGTGCGCCCTTGCTGTCAGAATTATTGATAAACATGAACGGTGCGACAGAATCTACCAGAATAAAACCTCTACATTCTTGAACCGGGATTTTCCTTTTTGTATTATTTTCTACAATTCCATTAAAAACTGTAATTATACCAGCATTCTCAATTTGTTCAGATAAATGATTGAGTGCTTCTTGCCAGGTTCCAAATTTGCTTGCCCAATTTTCAGTTAGATTAAGGGTTTGCCTAATATCCTGAACTATGTTCCTGATGTCATTAGAATTAGCAAATTTGCCGACGAAAGGAAGTTCCGGAAATACATTATCTAATAAATAATCCCTTAACCAATCTTGTCTTTGTTGTAAAAGCAAGATAGTGTCATATACATTTACACTGACTTTTGTTGCATTTGTATTGTTAGTTCTAAAGAAAGGTATTGGCAGGTTTTCTTTTGGAGGTTCTTTTAAAAACAGATAACCAAAAGGCAAATAAACTTTTTTAGAAAAATCTTCAAGTTGTTTCACTGTCGGATTTTTTTCTCCGTCCAACCATTTTTGAACATTAGGAACTTTTAAAGTAAATTCATGCAAATCAAATCCTGCTCGGTCTATTGCCCAGGTTAGAATGTTTGTATCAATATTTACTTCTGTTCTCATGTTGCAAATCTAATATATAAAAATAAATTTAAAGAAGGTCTTTTGCGTAATAGTAATAACAAGTGAAATGCCTTTTTTAACCTTATTGCTAACGGTTGGTACATGTTCGTCCCAATAGCTATCGGGATCGGAGAGCCTACCCGTCCGTTCAGGCGGGCGTTCCTGTCCGAAGGACACGGAACTGCGAAACGAGAATCAAGCAAACGACACCGCATGAACCCCGCCCTGCAATATGTACTGTGTTATGTGGTGTAATTTAATCATCGTTATGGTTTTTGGGCAATGTTTTCATCCACGTTACAAACTCGTCAAACTCCAATTCGTTTTTTAGAAGTTTTCCAAAATATTCTTGAGATTTTACACAAAATTCTCTACAATTATATGGTGAAAATTTAGCGGCTATGATAAAATTATATTTTATCAAGTGGCGTACTCTCAATTTTGCATCTTTAAGTTTTACTGGTTTTCCTCTAATAATAGTTGAGTTGTCGTCATATTCTTGCTCAGTAATGTAGCGTTTTTTGTGTACTCCAAATTCTTCAAAATATTCCTCGTTGTTCTCAAAAGCAGCTTCCAAGGCAAGTTGATTATGGTTGTAAAGTCCAACTGGAGAGTCGGGTAAACATTGCACGTAAACAAAATCTTGGAAATATGTATAACCTCTGAATGCAGCTATTTTTTCAACAATTAGTTCTTCTGTATTGATTAAGATTTTATTCCGGTTTATGATTTCAAAGTTTTTTATTGGGAGTGCGCAAGAACCTCGGAACCACCAAATTGGGTCGGAAGTAACACCATGACCATCAGCTTCTCTAAAATAGGTAGGAGATGCCAAAAGGATTTTTAATCTATTCCTTATATCCTTTTTCGAAGTAAACCATTTAAATTCTCGGGTGAATCCTGGGAAAGCTGAAATAAATCTATGGTGGAAAAAGACAGTTGGAGCTTCCCTAATAACATCGTTTGATTTTTTAACCATTTTTCCCTCTGGTTCTTCTTTCTCCTTTTTAGTGATTCCTAATTTTTCAAATATCTTTTTGTAAGTTCCAATGAATCCAATTTTCTTAATTAATCCCCAAATTAGGATAGAGATTTGTGTTATCAATAATATTATGAAAGAAGCAATTACTTTACTCCAAACTGGGTCTTCCCAAATTTTTCGAATTAAGTTTTCTTCCATTTTAGTCTTCAGTTTTTTTGAGTTTTATAATGCCATATAACATCTATGTAAATGTACAATTGCATTTATATCGCTATTGTCTCTTTGGCATATTATACACCCAAAGTGGGTGTGGAAATGCAGTTTTTTACTAAAGCAGCTTATCCACGCGGTTTTTAAAATCTGCTCCAAAGTCGGGCGGACTTTTCTTTTTCCAGGTTCTATGTGCTTACTTGTATTCAACAGGTTGTGGTTTTTTGGCTACCGTAACACCTGGAATAAAAATAAACATAAATCATGGAAAAAATGTGGTGTTAAGCAAAACAAGGTTTGATAATGCGCCGACCAAACACTTTCGGAGATAAATATCGTTTGATAATTGCCTGTCAGGGCTGCCTTTCCACCAGGTATTGTTTGATTAATACCCCACCCATGGTTTTTTCACCCGATTATTGTTTGATAATTGGCTCGCCGGGTAAATTTAGAGAGGAG
>JAFGVU010000113.1 GCA_016937855.1 Bacteroidales bacterium
TGATTTAGTTCAACCGAGTTTTTGCGAAGTTTGGACTAATTTCAATGTGCAATCGGTATTAGTAATTACTAAAAGCGTATCGGTATACTTTTCTGATATACTTGTTTTTTCTCTCCAAAACTAGAACTAAAACCTCCTTTTAAAAAGAAGATTTGCAAATTAAAAATGGGAATTTTGTCATTCGCATACAAAAAAACGCTATTCACACCTTTTTTTTAAAACTATTGTTTTAAATCTTTTTATTTGTACTAGTTCGCAATATAGATAAAAGCTATTATTCGAATAGGGACGTAAATTTTTCTTGAATAAAAAACATGGACTACTCAAATAAAAACGTACTAATAGCAACAAATAACCATGATACTGCTCAAAAAATTAAAAAGTTCGTAGTTGAAAAGGGATTTTACGTAATGAAAATTTGCGAAAATCTAGATGATATTAAAAGAATTACTAATATAGAAAAGCCTGATTTAGCTATTTTTGATTTAAACCTGATTGAAGATAACTTTTCTGAAAATTTTATGTTAAGTCTTAACTTTAATACAATATTCATCAATAAATCTCAAAAAGAACATACAGATTTTTCCGGTTTTTATCACGATTTCTTTTCAGATGTTCAAATTAATAACGTCTTAAATTCAGGTCTTAAAAAGTTTAAATTAATTAAAAATGAAAATCATATAATCGTTAAAGAAAACTCAAGTAAAATAAAACTTAACATAGATAAAATTTTTTACATAAAAACAGATAATATATACCTTAAAATATATACAAAAAACAAACAATATTTTTCAAGAACCAGTTTAAAGTCTTTTCTTGACAAATATAACTGTGGAACGTTTATTAGAGTTCATCGTTCGTATGCTATTAACAAAAATCACATAACAAAATTACAAAATAATTATTTACACATCAATGAAATATCAATTCCAATTTCTAGAAAATATTTGAACACAATCAAATTAATTTTCAATTAAAAAAACTCAAAATAATAACTTTTATTAATATAAATATTAACCCTTAAATTTTATGCTTATGAAAAAAAAAATCTTTTTACAAATTTACATTTTGATATTTATACTTTTTGCGAGTATAAATTTGAAGGCTCAATACAGCGGAGGTAGTGGTACTTCCCTTGATCCTTATCAAATTGCAAACGCTGATGATTTGATTGAATTGTCAAATACACCTGCAAATTGGGTATATGGGACATATTTCATTCAAACAGCAAACATTATTTTTAATGCTAATGAAACTTTAGTTGATTGGGATGGTGATGGAACTGCCACATGGGATGCAGAAGATCAACTAGGTTTCTCACCAATTGGAGATGATGTAACTATTTTCGATGGAGTGTATGATGGACAAGGTCATACGATAACTAATTTCTATATTAACAGACCAACTGAATATTTTATTGCACTTTTTGGTTGGCCAAGAAATAATGTTGTAATTAAAAATTTAGGCATGGTTGATTGTGCCATTACTGGTGCTAGAATGACAGGTGCATTTGGAGGAAGATCTTCTGCAACAATAAGTAATTGTTATAACACCGGTAATATTACTTCTATCGAAAACACAGCTGGAGGAATTGTTGCTAATAACGAAGGAACCATAAGTAATTGCTATAACACTGGCAATATCTCAGGAAGTACAGAAGTTGGAGGTGTTGTAGGTGCAAATGCTCCGGGAACTCTTAATTATTGCTATAACACAGGTAGTATTACCGGCTCGTCATATACAGGAGGAATTACTGGTTTCAATAGTGGTGCAATAAACGACTATTGCCTTTGGAATACTGAAACATCATTACCTACAACTGTTGGAGTTGCATATACTTTCCCTGGTGCATATAGCGCTGGTGCAGTTGGAAAAACTACTGCTGAAATGAAAATTCAAAGCACTTATACAGATGCTGGTTGGGATTTTGTTGGAGAAACTACAAATGGCTCAAATAATCATTGGGCAATTAGTGGTACTCTGAATAACGGATACCCTTATTTGTATTTTTCATATCCCCCCGGAAATGCCCTCGATTTTGACAATTGGTCAACAAATTCTGATGAATATTTCAAAATAACTCCAAACCAAACTGTTACCGGTAATTTTACAGTTGAAGGATGGTTTTTGGCATATAGTACTAATCATTTCCCTCTTTTCAGTGGAAGAGGACCGGGCGCCGGTTCTTCATTCCATCTTCAGATACAAAACGGAAACACAATTCACTCTGACATTGGTAACGGAACAAGTTGGATTATAAACAGTTCTGATGCTTCTGTTAATTATTCTCTAAATCAATGGAATCATATTGCTTATGTTGTAGAATCTGATGGTTCGACTGTTTCATATACAGTTTACTTAAATGGTGTAGAAGTTGGACAAGGTAGTACATCTTCTGCTTTATCTCCTATGCTTTGCCTTTCAGGTGGTGAAATGTATATCGGAGCAGGTGCTCCCGGATTTTCTGAACGTATTGATGGAAAATTAGACGAAGTAAGACTCTGGAATACTGCAAGAAATATTACAGAGATTAAATCGACAATGTACACCGAAATTACAGGTTCTGAATCAGGTCTTGTTGCTTATTATAACTGTAATGAAGAATCAGGAAATATAATAAACGATCTGACTAATTCACAAAATGGAACTTTCCAAGATGCAAGTAATCCTACATGGACAGAAAGTTATGCTCTGGTAGCACCGGAACCAACTGCTGCAACATCAATTACAGAATCAGGGTTTACTGCTAACTGGACTGCTCCTGTTACCGGTACTGCTGGTGGTTATTATTTAGATGTAGATGATAATTCTGATTTTAGTTCTCTTATTGTTGATGGTCAGGATGTTACCGGTGCTACTTATTATGATGTAACAGGTTTAAGTCCGACGACAACATACTATTACAGAGTTCGTGCATATAAATCTTCAGTTGGAGATGAAGGAACATGGCATTATAGTAACCCTATTAGTGTTACAACTAACGCTCCTATGTCTCCTCCGGGAAATGCACTTGATTTTGACGGTGTTAATGATTATGTAAGTATTGGAAACTGGTCTGTTCCTGCAAATATAACAGTCGAGGCATGGGTATATCCGACAGATATTTCAGGTCCCAGACAAATAGCTAGTCAATTTAATGCTTGGTCTACTTCTACCTCTTATATTTTAAGACTTGACAACGGCGTTCCCGGCTTATACCTCTCTGATGGCAATGATGCTCATGCATTTATTTTAAATGCAACTCAAACATTAAATACTAATGAATGGTGTCATATTGCAGCAACTTATGATGGAACAACTGCAAAAATATATATCAATGGAATTTTAAACATTGAAGCCCCTGTTTCGATTAATCTTTTACAAACAACAACCGTAAGCCATATAATTGGAAAATCATTATTATACGGAGCTTATTTTTCTGGAAAAATCGAAGAAGTCAGATACTGGAATTATGCAAGAACTAATTGTGAGGTTCAACAAGCAATGTCCACAGAACTTGTAGGTAACGAAGCCGGACTTATTGCTTATTATGATTTCAATCAAGGTGTTGCAGGTGGTGATAATACTGCGATAACAACCCTAACTGATAAAACAGGTAATCATAATGGTACTTTAACAAGTTTTGCTCTTACAGGAACAACTTCTAATTTTGTAACTTCTGATGCAAGTATTACAGGCACCGGAACATTTTCAGACGAATTTGCTCCCGTACCAGATGTCGCAACTTTAACTGATGTCACAGATGAATGTTCTGCCACACCAACTGCGCCTACCGCAACGGACGCATGTGCCGGAACTGTTACAGGAACAACGACTACAACATTCCCGATAACTACACAAGGAACAACGGTTGTAACATGGACTTACGATGACGGAAACGGAAATTCATCAACTCAAACTCAAAATGTTGTAATTGATGACGTTACTGCTCCTATTACTCCAACATTGGCAGATGTAACTGAAGAATGTTCGGCTACTCCGACTGCTCCGACAACCACA
>JAFGVU010000114.1 GCA_016937855.1 Bacteroidales bacterium
AAAATATCTAAACTTATTTTAGGTTATGTATTTTGTTTTTGCTATCATAAAAATCGGATGGTTTTTTGTTACTGTTTTTGCAGTTTTGTAATTCCCAAAATTTTTGCTACAAGCTGATTTATTTTTATTTTCGGGTATTGTGTTTGGCAAAAACACCGCCAAAAACAGATTACTTATCTAAAGAATTTTTACTAATGTTGTACACCTACGGCGTACTATGGCAAAATATCTAAACTTATTTTAGGTTATGTATTTTGTTTTTGCTATCATAAAAATCGGATGGTTTTTTGTCACTGTTTTTGCGTTTTTATTATTCCCAAAATTTTTGCTACATGCTAATATTATTTTTTATTTTCGGGTATTGTGTTTGGCAAAAACACCGCCAGAAACAGATTGCTTATCTAAAGAATTTTTACTAATGTTGTACACCTACGGCGTACTCCTGACTTCGACACCTTTTTTATTATAATCCATAAAGCTTACACGGTCAGCATCTTGTAGAGCGTAGAGTGCTCAAATAGGTGTCCTAGTGTTGAAGTCAGAAAAACACCGCCAATAACACATTACTCATCGAAAGATCTTTTTCCTAATGTTGTACACCTACGGCGTACTCGCCCAAATGTATCTAAACTTATTTGGGGTACTTTGATATTATGCTTGTATTAGTTGCATTACCCCAACCGATTCTCCTTCTCATTCAGTAGCTTTATCAAAATGTGTCTAAAGACCTATTCGCTTTTTTTCGTAGCAATAAATAAACTAGGTGAACCGGTTGTGTAGTCAAAAAGAAAATCTATTTTTTCTGGATTTCCATTTTTATAGGCTTCTTTAAGTTCAGGCTGTTGACGATCGTAGAACAATCTGATTGGGCCAAGGTAATTCCCATAGAGTTTAATATCCCACGAATTGTCAAAATCGCGATATTGCATTCCTGATGGTCCTGTTAGGATTTTATTGCAATTATCCAAAATCATTTGTTTAATTATGCCGAATTGAGGCCTGTCTAATAGGTACGAAGCAGCTTTTAGAAATGTCGTCTGATTTGCAAAATAATTTTGCATCATCAATCCAAATGTATGTTCATTTATTGCAGAATCACATACATCCATCGATAAATAATATAATTTACGATTAAAATCATCATCCGGATTTTTATATATTATCTCATATGCATCTCCAAAATCTTTGTTCATGGTATAAGCATATTCGTTTTCTGGTTGACTGATTTCAAAAAATCCTTCATCGTTTATTATTACAGGATTAATGTTTAAAACGTCGTAATTGTGTCGAGACATAAACATCATAACAATCGGTAATGTGCCCTCGAGATATCCGGCTAAGTCGCGCTTCATGCTGATAGTTCTAAAAAAGCTAAATCCTATATTGGTAACAATCGTTTGATTAACCATTTCAAGGATTTTGTTATAATTTGCAATAGAAAGTGAGTCGGAGAATGGAATTTTTCCGGCTTTTTCCAATCCTATCATTACAGAAAAACGAGAATTCGGGAAAAAAGCATTTAGATAATTAAAATCAGGGCCTCCAAATGGGTAAAAAACCGTGTCTTCCGATTCTAAACTAGTACTAATCCAATTAGAAATTTTGTTTAACTCAATTAAGTGATTGCTCCAAATTTTATCAAACGAGCTATTGTGATTTTTAAATGCAGAGCTCTCGACAATATCAACTAGAAATAGCGTGTCGTTAGGATATTTCCCAGCTAAAATTCTTGCAACAGAATTGTAGTCAGTGTATGAAAATGTATCGATCGGTACAATTTCTTCAACAGAGTGTATGTCGTTTGTTTTAGTATTATTGTCATCTTTATTATTGCTGTTATTGCACGATAATATTATTAAAAACAAACCACTTAAAAGGACCGAAAAAAAAGTTTTAATTTTCATAAATGTCATTTTTATTTTTCTTTGAAATTGAGTTAACGATAAAATAAATAATTAGGGAAAGAACAAGTGTTCCTAAACCTATCAGTGTTTCAGTTGTTTTTTCTTTAAATAAGTAAAAGACATTCCAAAGTACAAATAATAGAAAAATAATTGGTACAATCGGATAGGCCATGGTTTTGTATGGTCTTTTCATGTTGGGATGCTTTTTGCGATGAACAAAAACTCCAAGAACAGTCATAAACGCAAAAATATTCATAACAAACCCAAGATATGTGAGCAGAGCCTCAAATGTTGACGTAAATAGCAAAACTAAACTAATAGAGCTTTGTACTAAAATTGCAATTAGTGGAACACCATTTGGTCGTTTTTTACTCATAAAACCAAGGGCGGGGTAGTCTTCGCCTATCACCTGAATCACTCTAGGGCCGGCAAAAACCATTGAACTGATAGTCGAAATCAGCAATAAGCTTATTAGTCCCGACATTATTATGCCTCCTTCGCGACCAAAAATATCTCCGGCAGCAACAGCACCAACATCAAGTTGACCATTTAATGACGTTAGTGGAGATACCCAAACAAATACAAAGTTTAAAAGTAAGTACATTACTGTTACTATAAGTGTTCCGATAATAAGCGATCTTGGAAGATTTTTTAGAGGATTTTTCATTTCTGACACAAAATATGCCGATGCGTTCCATCCAGAATATGAGTAATAGACATAGATAAGCGAAACTGCAAAACCTGCACTCATTATTTGATTCCATGAAACTTTGGTTGGAATAATACTAATATCCTGATGTTCAGGTGCAAAGAAAAATCCGGCAACGATAAAGCCAATAATTAGAACAATTTTTATTATCGTAAAAATTAGCTGAAAAATACCACCTGATCTAACACCTGTTGTATGTACAACTGTTATCAAAACAATAACACCTGCTGCAATTATGCGTGGATCAATTCCTGTGTAAACATTTGAGAAATATGCTCCCAATGCCATTGCTGCTAGAGCAATTGGAGCAGCAAAACCAACAAACATCGAGAAAAATCCCGACATAAATCCTAACGATGGGTGATATAATTCACTTAAGAAGTGGTACTCTCCTCCCGAACGTGGCATTACAGACCCTAATTCTCCATAAACCTGAGCGCCCGTAAACGCAATTATTCCACCCATTAACCACAAAATCATTATCGCGGCAATATCTGTAACTCCTCCGGCAAGCTGAAAACCTAAAGAAGTAAACACTCCTGTGCCAACCATATTTGCAATAACATACGAAATAGCAGTTAGCAATCCAATCTTTTGAATATTATTATTACTTTTCACAAAATAAATTTTTAATTTAGCGACAATTATACAAATAATAATTTAAACAGAATATGAAAAACGATAAACTCATCTCATTTATACTCATTCTAATTCTTTTTGCATTTACATCATGTAAAAATTCTCCAAGTCCGGAAATTGGTGAAGAAAAAATTATTGTTGTTGAGGACACTATTCCAGAGATTGTGCGCATGAGGGACACAATCACATTTCATAAATATGATTGCTGCTTTGTTGTTACAACTGAGATTATGTATCCTAAAGAAGATATAGGCATTGTTGGCAGTATATTGTTGCTTCATGGTTGGAATTTGCCGGCAGATGAGTGGTGTCAGAAAACAAGTTTCTGCGAAAAAGCATTACAGAAAGGGTATGTTTTAATTATTCCTGATTATAAAAAAAGTAATTATTGCTTAGAGATGTATCCGCAAACTATTGCCGATTATCAAAAATATCCTACGATTACTTGGATGATGGAAACTCAGATTGCAAATTTGCAAGAGACTTTTGGCTTGCTTTTGCCGGGGCAAAATAATAATGTTGCCGGAATATCAACAGGTGGACGAGGTGCAACTTTGTTCGCATATTATATGCCAGAAGTGTTTAAAAATGCTGCGAGTTTGTCCGGAGATTTTGACATAACAAAAATGACGGATGAATATTTATATTACTCATTTTTAGGACATTATTCCGATTTTCCCGAGAGATGGGAGAAAGAATGCTTTGCTTATGATTGCAAAAATTATATCGTACCTACATATATAGGACATGGTAAGGCCGATAATGTATCTCCTGTTGAACAAAGTATTATGATGTTCGATTCAATAAAAGCTCATCATCCTAATCTGAAGTTGATAGGTCATTTTCCGGATTATGCAGCACATAATTACGATTATTGGGAAAGTGAAACTGATGCTGTACTCGATTTTTTTGATTGCTGTGATTGAGTCTTGTTAAAATCCGAATATGTAATCCTAATTATTTTGAGCAAATTATCAAACATAAGTTGTTAAATAATATATTGATTTTATTGATCATTAAATTTTCAAACAGTTAAATTTGCTGAGAATTTATTATTATGAAGCAATTTTGCATCTTAGTGTTAATCGTTTTGTCAGGTTTTGGGCTTAAAGCTCAAAGCTATAACTCTTATTTTAATCAGTTTGAGTTAAAAATGCATTATGGACTGACAATTCCGCACCACGAGCACATGAGCTATATAATTAATAGTAATGTAGCAATTGCAGAGTTAAATTATTCAATAAAAACTGACGGATCAAAACCATGGCACCATACATGGCGTTTTCCCGAAATTGGTGTTGGGTATTTAATTGGTGGTCTTGGAAACATAAATGTTTTCGGTTTCTCTCAGTCTGTTTTTATTCTTTTTGGAATTCCAATTGTTGAAACCGACAACTTGATTTTTAAGTATCGGCTTGGTGGAGGACTTGGTTTTATAAGTGATAAGTTTGATTATAGATCGAACTATTATAATGTCGCAATTGGTTCGCATTTTAATGCACACTTGCAATTCTCAGTTTTAGCCGACTACAAACCTTTTGATATTCCTTTATACTTAACTGGTGGTTTGACATTTAATCACTTTTCTAATGGTGCAATAGAAACACCAAATCTTGGATTGAACCAAATAACAGCCAACCTTGGAGTTAAATATTTATATTCTATTTATACTTATTCTTTGCCAAAGCAACAGTCACAATATATGTACAATTCAGAGTTAGAACTGTCTGCTTATTATGCCGCAGCTTTGAAAGAAAACTCAACTTATGAGAATAAAAAGTATTTCATTAATTCTTTGATATTTGATGCAGCATCTAGAGTTTCAAAAAAACGTTCTCTAGGAGGCGGTATAAATGTAATTTATGATCCTTCTTTACGCCCGTTAATGGAAGATGAATATAAGAACCTTACAAATATTTTCAGGCTTGGTATTCATGCTTTTCAAGAGTTGTATTTAACCGATGAATTGTCAATGCCATTTTATCTTGGAACTTATATTTTAAATTCATACAAACCTGAAGATAAAAAAGTTTTAATTTATTCTAAGATTGGACTAAGATACACGTTTGAAGATATATTTTTTGTCAACATTAACCTTAAGACACATGCAAGTGTTGCCGATTATATTGAATTTGGAGCAGGCTTAAGATTATACTAGTAATCAAGGGGCTGTCTCAAAGCTAACTCATGCCAGACTTTTTAGCTTCGCTGAGGACTGTGTCTTTCAGCATTCCATGCTTTTTTTTGACAATCTTACAAATGCTTGATTTTTGCAAATTCATGACCTATTCAACTAAATGTCAGATTATAACAAATATCATCAATTATGTTAAAAACTAATTGTACCTTTGCGCCCTAAAATATTTTACGAAAAATTAATATGTTAACATTTGAAAATTTTGATTTAAGCAATAATATATTATCTGCGATCAAAGAACTAGGGTTTGAAAACCCGACACCAATCCAGGAAAAAACGATTCCCCATTTATTAAACACTAAAATTGACCTAGTCGGACTTGCTCAAACAGGTACCGGAAAGACTGCTGCATTTGGATTACCAATTTTGCAACAAATCAATCATCATGTTAAGCACACACAGTGCATTATCTTGAGTCCAACACGTGAATTGTGTATGCAAATCACTAAGGATATGGAAAATTTCGCAAAGTTTTTGCCTGATGTGAGAATTACTGCTGTTTATGGAGGAGCTTCAATAGAAAATCAGATTCGTGATTTGAAGAAAGGTGCCCATATAGTTGCCGGAACTCCTGGCAGAGTATTGGATTTAATTAAAAGAAGTGTTCTAAAAATTGATAAAATACAGTTTCTAGTTCTAGATGAGGCCGACGAAATGCTTCACATGGGATTTAAAGAGGATATGGATTTGATTCTTGAAACAACTCCTACCGAAAAACAGACACTTTTGTTTTCGGCTACTATGCCTGCCGAAATTCGCAAGATTGCCGAAACATATATGCATAATCCTGTCGAAATTTCTGTGGGACAAAAAAACTCCGGCGCCGAAAATGTTGAACACTTCTACTATTTAGTAAATGCTAAAAATCGTTATTTAGCCCTTAAGAGAATAGCTGATGTTAATCCAGATATATATGGTATCGTGTTTTGTCGTACTCGTCGCGAAACGCAAGAAGTGGCCGACAAACTAATTCAGGATGGATACAATGCTGACGCTTTACATGGTGATTTGTCTCAGGCACAAAGAGATCATGTCATGAATCGCTTTAGATCAAAACACTTGCAAATTTTAGTAGCAACTGATGTCGCCGCTCGAGGGATAGATGTGACAGAGTTGACTCACATAATTAATTATAATTTGCCTGACGAACGCGAAGTATATATTCATAGAAGTGGACGAACAGGTAGAGCCGGTAAAAAAGGAGAATCTGTTTCTATAATTCATAGTAAAGAGCTTCACAAAATTCGAGAAATAGAAAAGATTCTAAAAAAATCTATCTCCAAAAGAGATGTGCCCGGTGGTCAGGAAATTTGTCACAAACAACTTCTAAGTATGATTGATAGAATCGAAACTATCGAGACCATCGACAATCAAATAGAGGAGTTTTTACCACATATCTATAAAAAACTCGAGTGGCTTAGTCGCGAAGATTTAATTAAAAGATTTGTTTCTATTGAATTTAACAGATTTCTCAAATATTACAAAAATGCACCTGATTTAAATATTATTGAAAAATCTAGAGGCGAATCTTCCGATAAATTTGCGCAAAAAGGAAATTATAAGTTCACTAAGTTTTTTCTAACAATTGGGGAAAAAGATAATCTAACCAAAATTAAACTAATGGAGATTATCAATAATACAGACACTCTTGCAGGAGCAGAAATTGGAAAGATCGATATTTTTAAAGGTTATACTTTCTTCGAAATAGACTCTAAACTAGAAAGCGAAACCCTGAAAGCTTTTAATAATAAAAGATATATGGGTAAGAGACTTAAAATTGAAGTAAAAACAGGAGAAAGAAAGCCTAGAACAGATGATAGAAAGCCTCGAAGTGACGATAAAAAATCCTGGTCGGGAGACAGAAGACCAAAATCAGGCGAACAAAGATCCTCGGGAAAATCATCGGGAGGTTTTAAACCATATCGTAAAAAAAGAGACTAAGCTCCATGGAATCTGTATGAATTTTACTGATTTTGTGATTTAAATATTAAATAAAAAGCCTGTTAACGATTTAACAGGCTTTTCTATTATATCTAAAAGAGATTCCTTAAAATTTGAATCCCACAGTTGTAATTATTCTATTTTGACTTTTGGCAATTTCAGAGGCAGGACTTGTTACGGAAATACCTTCGTACATATAATAATAATTATTACTGTTTACACTTGCATAAGCTACGTCAAAATACATAAACTCAGATCTAATCCCGATACCACCACTGTAAACTAATGTATAAGCATCTTTGTTTATGTGGTCGGAATTATAAGGAGTGTCGTAATAAGCTCCCCCAGCTCTAAAACTTATAGGACCAAATCTGTATTCTAGACCTAATTTTATGTTATGAGCTGGTTTGTATTCGTTACGAATATTGGTGTTTTCATTAAAAAATGCATAATCATCACTTCTTAGACGAGCCATTGTGTAATCAACATATTCATAATCGAGATTTACCAATGCTTGTTTTGCTATTATGAAACCCATGCTTGCATTTGCTTTAAAAGGCGAGTTCATTTCATAATCAAAAGATCCAT
Source organism: Bacteroidales bacterium (assembly GCA_016937855.1). GTDB lineage: Bacteria > Bacteroidota > Bacteroidia > Bacteroidales > ML635J-15 > Bact-19. The sequence continues at coordinate 7,979 of JAFGVU010000114.1, forward strand.
GTGGTGAGTCCCAGTTAACTGATTTGTCTGCATCTTCGAATGAAGAACTTACTGATGTAAAGTAACTGTCGCGTAAGTCATAAAAAGTTGGAGTTTGTACTGATCCACCTAGTCTTACCCATGGAATAGGAGAGTATAATAATCCTACTTTAAAGTTGATTCCAGACCCACGAGTCTCAAGAGATTCTTTAAAACTGAATGAATTAAAATCGTTAATGTTGTCCTCAGAGTCTATCTCCTCAAGAACTTTTACTTCCTTATATCTGATAGATTGTAATCCTATTGATGCTCCAATGTAGAGTTTGTGCATTATATTTGCTGAGGCTGCAAAATTGTATTCACCCTGTGATCCTGAACGTGAAATATACTGTTTTTGAGTTTGCCCGTAATTATCATAATATGCACTTACAAAACTTGTGTTTGTTGTATCAGCCGGATTGGGGTCAATTAAAAAGGCTTCCCATGCTAGTCCTGAGTAAAAAGAGTCTAATTGGTCGAATTTGTAACCAGAACCATTTGCAGCAAACCAATCAGTCATTGAGTTATATGTGTTTTTGCCTTCGATCAAAACATTTTCGTTGAAATTATTAAGTTGATTGTAAGACATACCCAAATTTACAGAAGTCAGTCCATTTTCGTTATTGATTGGAATTGACCCAATATATGACAGGTTGTTTATGTTAAAATTAAAGTCGTAGTCATCAGCTCGGCTTCCTAAAAAGTCTGCTTCTGTATTTGTTAATACAAAACTAGGACTGAAAGTGAAGTCTGAAGTGCGAAAAACTCCCATTCCTGCAGGATTAAAAATTATACTCGAAGCATCAGCACCAAGAGCTCCAAAAGATCCTCCCATTGCCATGCTTCTGGCTGTTCCACCCGGGATATTGTAGGAGTATCTTAAAGCGTCTATCTCGTTTTGTGCGTTTAATGTGACTGTCACCATTACAAGCACACCTATTAATATAAATACTTTTTTCATGTCTTTAATTTTTTAAAATTATCTTCTTCCTCCACTAGATGAACTAGATGAGCTTGATGATCCTCTTGATGAAGAGCCACTTGATGAGCTTCTTGATGATGAACTTCCGGAAGAATATGAACTTCTAGAAGAACTGCCACTGCTAGAGCTTCTGCTAGGGCTGCTATATGAAGAATTGCTACTTGAATTTCTACTTGGACTACTGTATGTTGAGCTGCTTCCTGAAGATGGTTTATTGTATGAATTGTTTCTACTTGACGAACTGCTATTGTTATAATTGCTGGAAGAGTTATTTGTTCTTCCAGATGATGATCCTGAGGATGCTGGTCTTGAGTATGAATTCGTGTTGCCGTTATAACGAGTGCTATTTGAGTTGCTAGGTCTAGTATAACTTCTGTTAGGAGTTTCGGAGCTGCCTCGACTAGTTGCCGGACGGGTTGTTGTTGTATTGTTAGCCGGACGAGTATTTGAGTTAACCCCAGAGTTGTTTGATGATGAGTTAACGTTGTAGTTGTTCCGTGAATTATACTCAGGCTTGTTGTATGATCTAACTTCGTTGTTAGTTCGACCTGTAGTTGATGTTGAATTATTTGTGTTTGCAGGTCTTGAGTTTGACGAAGGATCTACTTGGAGAGCAGAAGAGTTAACACGGCCATCATCTTTACTAATAGTTGTGTTTGGTCTTGTATCAGCAGGTCTTTTGTTAAGTGCGTCTGTTGACGAAGCAACGTTAACCGGATCTCTTTCGATACTAGGATTTTTATCTGCACTAAGTGTTGGATTTCTTTCTGATGCAATACTTGGTGTTTTGCCATCTTCTGTACGTGAAAGCGTTGATGTGTTTACAGGCTTGATGTTAGTGGTTGCTACACTAGAGTTATTTGTCTCTGGAACTCGACCTGTTGAAGATGACCCATTTCCACTAGCAGGAGTTCTGTGACCGTAATAAGTACCATTGTCATTTCCGGCATATCCATCGTTATAACCACCGTTTCCATACCAATATCCGTCATTCCATCCATCATTATAACCATTCCAGTAACCATTGTTCCAGCTACTCCAATAGTATGGTGAGTATCCCCAATAGCTATGTCCGTAATATGGGTAGTACCATGATGAGTACCAAGGGTTGTAGCTGTAACCGATATACCAGCCAGAATGCCATGACCAGCCATAATCCCACCCCCAATATGGATCATAATATGGATCCCAGTAATAATTTGGATAATAATGATGACCAAATCTTGAGAAGTGATGAGAATATGAACCATAATAGTCGTCTTCGTAATAATCGCCATAGTAATTATTAACTATGTAATCACCGTTCTCGTCGTATTCTGAAGAGTTTTCGTCATAATAATAGTAATCGGTATCGCCTTCACCGGTATAACCATCAAGATTTTCTGATAGTTGATTGCCAAACTCTGAATTATATGTTTCCTCAAAATTGGCTTTATCTTCGTCAACCGTTTCGGTTTTAACGATGACAGTTGTCTCTGGCGTGTTTGACGGATGATAGTAAACATCGTCGTATCCATTGGTGCCGTAGTGATAGTTAGTTGTGCAGGCACTTGTAACAACTAAAATAATTAACGATAAGTAAAATAAAGCTTTCATGATATTATGTTTTTTTATAGTTTTGAACAAAAATTTTTAAAGAACTTGTTCATTTTAATGCAAATTTCATACCAAATAATATGGCAAAAGGACTGACAAAAAAGGAAGAAAACTACTCTCAATGGTACAATGAAATCGTTATTAAAGCCGACCTTGCGGAGAATTCTGCTGTTCGAGGCTGTATGGTTATTAAACCTTATGGTTACAGTATATGGGAAAAAATGCAATCTGTATTAGATAAGATGTTTAAAGATACGGGTCACGTTAATGCTTATTTTCCGTTATTTATCCCCAAATCCTTTTTTAGCAAAGAAGCTAGTCATGTAGAGGGGTTTGCAAAAGAGTGTGCAGTTGTTACTCACTATCGTTTAAAAAACGGTAAAAATGGTGGGATTGAAGTAGATGAAACAGCAAAACTCGAGGAGGAGTTGATAGTTCGTCCTACCTCAGAAACTATTATATGGAACACTTACAAAAATTGGATTAACTCATACAGAGACCTTCCTTTGCTTATTAATCAGTGGGCAAATGTCGTTCGTTGGGAAATGCGTACTAGATTGTTTTTGCGTACAGCCGAGTTTTTGTGGCAAGAGGGGCATACTGCTCATGCCACACGCGAGGAAGCAATTGCTGAAACAGAGCAAATGATTAATGTATATGCAAAATTTGCTGAGGAGTACTTAGGATTGCCGGTGCATATTGGAACAAAATCGCCAAACGAAAGATTTGCCGGAGCCGAAGAAACATATTGTATCGAAGCGCTGATGCAAGATGGTAAAGCTCTTCAGGCTGGGACATCTCATTTTCTCGCGCAGAATTTTGCAAAAGCATTTGATGTAAAATTCTTGAATAAGGAAAATAAGGAAGAGTATGTTTGGGCTACTTCATGGGGTGTTTCAACTCGTTTAATGGGAGCTCTTGTTATGGCTCATTCGGATAATAATGGACTAGTTTTGCCACCAAAACTCGCTCCTATACAAGTAGTAATTGTTCCAATTTATAAATCAGAAGAGGAGTTTAAGCTAGTATCGGAAAGAGCAGAGAAATTATGTAACGATCTTCGAGAACATAACATTTCTGTTAAGTTTGATAATCGCGATAGTCAGAGACCGGGCTATAAGTTTGCTGAATGGGAGCTTAAAGGTGTGCCGGTACGTCTTGCTATCGGTCCAAAAGATTATGAAAACAGTACATGGGAAGTTGCTCGTAGAGATACTCTCGAAAAGTCTATTGTTTCTAATGATGAAATTCTGCAACACATCAAGAACTTGCTAGATGATATTCAAAAGAATATTTATAAGAAAGCTTTAGATTTTAGAACTGATAATACCTATAAGGTTGATGATTGGGACGAGTTTAAGAGAATTCTTGAGATATCGCCTGGTTTTATTGAGGCACATTGGGATGGAACCCCGGAAACCGAAGAATTAATTAAGAATGAAACAAAAGCTACTATCCGATTCATCCCAACAAATCCCGAGCTAGAAGACGGAAAATGTATTTATTCAGGTAAGCCTTCAAAGTTTAGAGTTATTTTTGCTAAATCTTATTAAGTTATGGAAAATAAAAAGGACGTTAAAAATCAAATCATATCAACACTTAAAGAGAAGTCTGTTGCCAAGCAACAGGTATATGATCAAACAAAAAATGCATTTAAAATCGTAAAAAAAGAGTTACAAGATATTGTATTAAGTTACAATGCTGAACTTAAAGATCAAGATGAAAGAATATATCTTGAGTATAGAGATAGAGGTATGTTTGAAACAGAAGTTAAAGTTGCAGGAGATTTGATTATTTTTAATATGCACTCAAATATTTTTGAATTTCCATATAATCACGAGATTTGGAAAGATAATTATTATAAAGAGCAACCAATAATGACATACTCCGGCATAATTAATATTTATAATTTTTTGGCTGACTCATTTAAGTACAATCGTTTAGAAGATCTAGGTTATTTAATAGGTAGATTGTTTGTTAATAAAGATGGAACATTCTTTATTGAGGGCAGGAGAGAATTGGGATTTAATTTTCCTGAGTTTGGGAAAAACAAGGTAAACGGAGCAAATATTCGTGAACTTATCGAGTCTGCTATTGCATATGCATTAAAATTCGATTTATTGGTTCCGCCATATAACGATGTAAAGATTGTGAACGTTGATCACATGAAAGAAAGAATCAACAAATCTAAAATGCAAACGGGTAAACGTTTGGGATTTCAATACAATGCCATAGAAAAAGAGTAATTTTATAAAAATCTTTAAAAATAGCCTTTGTAAAACCTGCCAAAAGTCATGATTTTATCTGAACACTTATGTCTTATTGTGTTAATGTGCTGTGAATCAGGCAATTGTCTATGTTATAAAACAATTAAAAAAACATTAATTTAATATTATTAATAGAGTAGAAGTATTTAATTTTGCATTTATTAAACCATAACTAAAAAAAGATGGGAAATAACCAAAAAAAAGTAATTGAATTAGAAGAAGTGGTTGTTAAGTTTGCTGGAGACTCGGGCGATGGAATGCAGTTGACCGGTTCTCAGTTTTCTGATGCATCTGCTTCGTTTGGCAACGATTTATCAACATTTCCTGATTATCCTTCAGAGATTAGGGCACCTCAGGGAACAGTTGCCGGAGTATCGGGATTTCAGGTTCATATCGGACATACCGAAGTTCAAACTCCCGGAGACCTAGCAGATGTTTTAATAGCACTTAATCCTGCAGCTCTAAAAACCAACATGAAATGGGTTAAGACTGGAGCAACTATTATCATCGACATTGATAACTTTGATAATAAGCACTACAAAAAGGCAGGATATGTCGAAGATCCTTTGCATGATGAATCATTAAAGGGATATACGTTGATAAAAGCACCAATAACCTCATTGTCAAGAGCTACTGTTAATTCTTTGGAGCTTGGTATAGATCAAAAAACTGCTGATAAAACAAGAAATCAGTTTGTGATGGGTCTCTTATTTTGGTTGTTTAATAGAGATGTGAAAAAAGGTGAAGACTTTATAGCTAAGAAATTTTCGAAAAAGCCGGACTTGGTTACAATTAATAAAGCTGTTCTTTTTGCAGGATATAATTATGCCGAAACTGTCGAAGCAATTGCAACTCAGTTTCATATTAATCCGGCAAAAGACAAAAAAGGTACGTTTCGACAAATTACCGGCAATGTTGCAACAGCATGGGGTTTAATTGCAGGTGCACAAAAGGCAGGTGTTAAATTGTTTTTAGGTTCTTATCCTATAACTCCGGCGACTGAAATACTTCAAGAATTAGGATATCATAAAAATCTTGATGTTAAAACTTTTCAAGCCGAAGATGAAATTGCAGGTATATGTACTGCGATAGGTGCTAGCTATGCAGGATGTTTAGGTGCAACATCAACATCTGGACCAGGTCTAGCGTTAAAAACAGAAGCAGCAGGACTAGCTATTATTACAGAATTACCATTGGTTATTGTTGATGTACAGAGAGGTGGACCTTCTACAGGATTGCCAACAAAAACAGAACAAAGCGACCTAATGCAAGCTATACATGGTCGTCACGGAGAAAGTCCTTTGCCGGTAATTGCAGCTTCTTCGCCCGGAAATTGTTTTGATTATGCTTTTGAAGCATCAAAAATTGCTATGGAACACATGACACCGGTTATATTATTAACAGATGGTTACCTAGCTAACGGAACAGAATTGTGGAAAATTCCAAATGCAGATAAACTCCCTGATATTCATCCTCCATTTGTTAAAGATAACGATACTGATTATCAACCATATAAGCGTGATAAGGAAAGACATAGCAGATCATGGGCAATTCCGGGACAACCGGGTTTGCAACATAGAATTGGTGGTCTTGAGAAATCAGATATTTATGGTGAAGTTTCTCATGACCCATATAACCATGAGGTGATGAGTAAAAATCGTGCAGAAAAAATTAATAGAGTTGCCAATTTTATTCCTGATCAAAAAATTATCGGAGAACAAAATGGTGGTGATTTGTTGGTGATAGGTTGGGGTGGAACTTTTGGAGCTTTAAATATGGCTGTTAAGGAGTTGCGCGAAGAAGGTTATAATATTAGTTTGGCTCAATTTAACTATATTTTCCCACTACCTAAAAACACCAGAGAAGTATTGGGTAAATTTAAAAAACATTTGGTATGTGAATTAAATCTTGGACAATTTGCTGAGTATCTTCGTTCGCAGTATCCTGAGTTCAATTATCAACAGTTTAATAAAATTCAGGGACTTCCATTTTTTATCAAAGAATTAAAAAACAAATTTAAAGAAATATTGGAGGATAAATAATTATGACACAATCACAAACAAAACTTACAAGAGCGGACTTTCAGATTGATGGTCCTGTAAAATGGTGTGCAGGTTGTGGGGGATATCCTATTTTAGCCGCAGTGCAAAAAGCTTTACCTGAAACTGGAGTAACAAAAGATAATGTAGTTTTTATTTCGGGTATAGGTTGCTCCTCCAGATTTCCATATTATATAAAAACCTACGGATTTCACACTCTTCATGGACGTGCTTTACCAATAGCTTCAGGTGTTAAAGCAGCTCGCCCCGAACTAAGTGTTTGGGTTGCAACTGGCGATGGAGACTCTATGGCAATTGGTGGTAATCATTTTATTCACACAATCAGACGTAACATAGATATCAATATCATGATCTTTAATAATAAGATTTATGGTCTGACAAAGGGGCAATATTCTCCAACTACTCCAATGGGGTCGGTTACTAAAACATCTCCTGATGGGACAATCGAAAATCCATTTCTTCCAGGAGAACTTACAATGGGTGCTCAAGGAACTTTCTTTGCAAGAGTAGTTGATAAAGAGCCAAAAGGAATGGAAACTGTTTTTATTGATGCCGCTAAACATAAAGGAACAAGTGTTATTGAGATTTTGCAAAATTGCGTCATTTTTAATAATGATATTCACGAGCAGATCGTTGGTAAAGATGTTAGAGACGATAGAATGATTCTTCTTGAGCATGGCGAAAAGATGATTTTTGGCAAAGAAAAGGATATGGGATTGATTCTTGATGGACTGGAAATAAAAGCTGTCAAAATCGGCGAAAACGGAATTACTATTGATGATATTCTTGTGCATGATGCTAAAACACAAAATCCAAATATTCATTATATGTTAGCTCGAATGACATATCCTGAACTGCCTGTGGCTATTGGAGTAATTCGATCGGTTGAGAGACCAACATACGAAACAATGCTCGAAGCTCAAGTTGAACATGCTAAACAAACATCAGACATTAAAGACTTGAAAGGACTTTTACATTCCGGTAAAGTATTTGAAATTAAGTAGTCATATAATTTTTCAAGAATTGGGGAGTAATAAATCACTAAACAAAAAAAGCGAGTTTAACTCGCTTTTTTTTATTTAAAAACCTTAATTTTTGGTAATTGTAGTTTTAGTTGATTACTTCGGTTGCAACATTTCTGTCAATTTTATTTATCAAACCTTTTAGCACAGAGCCAGGCCCGACCTCGACAAATGTTTTTGCTCCATAAGTAATCATATTTTGAACAGAAAGTGTCCATCTAACCGGACTAGTTAATTGTTTGATGAGATTTTCGCGAATTGTTTCCGGAATAGTGTTGTGATTGCCATCAACATTTTGGAAAATTGGGCACGAAGGAGTAGTAAAATGGGTCTCATTTATTGCAACACTAAGCTCCTCACGAGCTGGTTCCATGATTGGTGAATGAAATGCTCCTCCAACAGGAAGTTTTATTGCTCTCTTAGCACCTGCCTCAAGCATTTTTGCCATAGCTATTTCTATTCCTTTATCCGACCCGGAAATAACGACCTGACCTGGCGAATTATAATTTGCTGCCACAACAATTTCATCAATATCTTCGCATATTTCATCAATTAAGTCAGAATCGAGATTTAAAACTGCTGCCATGCTCGATGGGTTTAATTCGCAAGCCTTTTGCATTGCCATTGCACGTTTGTAAACTAGTTTAAGTCCGTCTTCAAAACTTAATGCTCCTGCTGCAACCAAGGCAGAAAACTCGCCTAATGAGTGCCCTGCAACCATGCCTGGATTAACATCACCTTCGAGGCACAAAAAGGTTATCACAGAATGAAGAAATATAGCCGGTTGTGTAACTTTGGTTTGTTTAAGCTCTTCTTCTGTTCCATCAAACATAATATCTGTAATGCGGTAACCTAGAATTTGGTTTGCTTTTTCAAATAATTCTTTTGCTTTAGGGTTCGATTCGTACAACTCTTTACCCATTCCTACAAATTGGGAACCTTGTCCCGGAAAAACATAAGCTTTCATATTGTTTAAGTTTATTTGTTTAAATTTTTTGTCTGTCAATTAAAGATAAAAACTCTTTTCGAGTGGCATCTTTTAAAAATGCTCCGGTAAAATCGGAAGTAGTAGTTACAGAATTTTGTTTTTGTACTCCTCTCATTTGCATACACATGTGATGTGCTTCAATTACTACGGCTACTCCAAGTGGATTTAAAGTGTTTTGAATACAATCTTTTATTTGAGTCGTTAATCGCTCTTGTACTTGCAGACGGCGTGCAAAAACATCAACCACTCTTGCAATTTTACTAAGGCCAGTTATGTAATGATTTGGTATATATGCAACATGAGCTTTGCCAAAAAATGGCAACATGTGGTGTTCACACATACTATACAACTCAATGTCTTTTACAATTACCATTTGTCGATAATCTTCTTTAAACATGGCTGAACGCAAGATTTCTTCTGGATCCATATTGTATCCCTGTGTTAAAAATTGCATTGCTTTGGCAACACGTAGTGGGGTTTTTTCCAAACCTTCTCTGGATGTGTCTTCTCCAAGTAAATCTAAAATCTCGGAGTAATGAGAGGCAATAACATTGGTTTTTTCCTTATTAAACTTCTCAGTTTTTACGTATCCACCGGCTTCTTTATTATTTAACGAGAATTCCATTTTATTAAATTTTATGCAAATTAAACAAAAATTACTCAAAATAAGTTTAATTTTGTTAAAACATAAGTAATGAAAACATTAATTGTTTGTGCAACGAAAATAGAATCGGAACGCTTGATCTCTGAGTTTGGAATGATTCAAGTACGCGAGAATTTATTTTCTGCACATAAATTACAAATTGATTTATTAATTACTGGAATAGGTGTGCCGGCTACAATTTTCACAATGTTTGCCGATGTTCAATTATTGAAATATGATTTCATCATTAATGCTGGAATTGCAGGAGCTTTTGAAACAAATACGGAATTAGGAACAGTTGTAAATGTTGTCTCCGATAGATTCGCAGATATAGGACTTAAAACTAGAAATGGCTTCTTACCGGTTTTTGAGTCTGAGTTTAACTCGAGGTTCCATAATTTATTAAATAAAGGATTTGTATATAATACTTCAGATTACCATTCATTTTTTAGAGATGTACCCAAATGTAAAGGTGTAACAGTAAATATCCCGGAAATTCAAATGTGTCAAAGCGCAGATGTCGAAACTATGGAAGGAGCAGCTTTTATGTTGGTTTGTAAACAGTTTCAAAAGGTATTTGTGCAAATCCGTGCTATCTCAAATGTTGTAGGAAAAACTAATAGAAAAGATTGGGATATTAAAACACCTATTAATAATTATACCGATTTGATAATTAAATTTGTGACAAAATACAATAATAATGAAACTTAAACTTGCGATTTCAACTTGCCCGAACGATACGTTTATGTTTGATGCCTTAATAAATGGTAAAGTTGATACAGGGAAATATGAGTTTGATTTACAAATGGCAGATGTAGAGCAATTAAATCAATTAGCTTTTGAAGGATTATCAGATATTTCGAAAATAAGTTATCACACATTTTTCAAAATTAGCGACAAGTATCAGCTTTTAAACTCTGGTTCTGCTCTGGGGAATAATTGTGGACCTTTAATTGTAAGCAAAAGAAAGATTAATTCAGAAGAACTAAAAGATTGTAAAATAGCTATTCCGGGAGTAAATACTACTGCAAACTTGCTCATGAAAATTTTCTTTTCAGAAGTAAAAGATAAAAAGGTTTGCTTGTTTAGCGATATTGAAGATGCCGTGTTGTTTGGGGATTGTGATGCAGGTTTAGTTATTCATGAAACTCGTTTTACATATAAACAAAGAGGCTTAATGCTTTTTGCCGATCTAGGAGAAATGTGGGAGCAGAAATTTTCCTTGCCGATTCCGCTCGGTGGTATAGCAGTAAAGCGAGACCTTCATGAAACTGATAAAAAAGCAATTGATTTGATTTTAAGAGAGTCAATTAAGTTTGCATTTGCTCATCGGGACTCTTCATTAGAATTTATCAAGAATCATGCTGTGGAATTGGATGAAGAAATTATCCGACAGCATATCGATCTTTATGTAAATGATTTTTCAATTGATTTAGGTCTTAAAGGAAAAGAATCTGTTGAAGCACTTGCAGATGAGTATAAAATTAAAAACGGCGAAATAATAGACTTTAAAAATCTATTTGTTTGATATAGCCGGACTTAGGCCTATTTCTGATCCTATCTTTATCATGAGTTTATGAGCAGCATCGTAATCATTAGGAATTTCACCTTCTAATATTGCTTCTTTAATAGCATTCTTAATGTCGCCAACTGTTTTCGATGCCGGAATACCAAAAAAAGACATAATTTCTTCTCCACTTATAGGTGGTTGAAAATTCCGTAACGAATCTCTTTCTTCGACTTCTATAATTTTCTTACGAACATTTTTAAAGTTTTCAATGTATAGAGCGACTTTTTTCTCATTTTTTGATGTAATATCTGCTTCGCAAAGGGTCATTAATGCATCAATGTCATCTCCTGCATCAACAAGTAACCGTCTGATCGCCGAATCGGTTACAATGTCTTCGACTAATGCAATTGGACGCATGTGTAAATCAACCATTTTTTGAACGAATTTCATTTTTTCGTTAAGAGGCAATTTTAAGCGCGAAAAAATATCAGGAACCATTTTAGCTCCAATAAAATTATGTGAGTGGAATGTCCAACCGGAGCCTTCAACAAATCTTTTTGTTCGAGGCTTAGCTATGTCGTGTAAAATTGCTGCCCATCTAAGCCAAATATCATCACTTAATTTGGCAATGTTATCTAAAACCTGTAGAGTGTGAGTGAAATTGTCTTTGTGCGATATGCTATTTTTAGTGTCAATTCCGGCAAGATTATGAAGTTCAGGGAATATGATTTCAAGTAAACCACTGTCAAACAAAAGTTTAAAACCTTTGGATGGAACATCTGACATTATAATTTTATTCAGCTCAGTGTGAATACGCTCGGCAGTTATTATTTTTATCCTATTTTTATTTAAAGTAATGGCATTATAGCTTTGCTCGTCGATTTTGAAATCGAGTTGAGTTGCAAATCTTATAGCACGCATCATTCTCAAAGGGTCATCAGAAAAAGTTATGTTTGGATTTAAAGGAGTTCTAATTATTTGGTCTGTTAAATGCTCTAGTCCGTTAAATGGATCGATTAGGTCACCATAGTTGTTTTGATTGAGGCTAATAGCTAATGCATTAATTGTGAAGTCGCGTCTTTTTTGATCATCTTCTATGCTTCCGGCTTCAACTTTTGGATTTCGAGAATCGATACTGTAAGATTCTTTCCTGGCTCCTACAAACTCCAGCTCGGTATCGCCATAATTAAACATAGCAGTTCCGTATGTCTTGTAGATGCTTATTTTTTTTATCCCAAGCTTAACCGATAGTTTGCGAGCAAATTCAATCCCATTCCCATGAACAACAATATCAATATCCTTTTTTTGTGACCGATTTAATAATTGATCGCGGACAAATCCACCAATAACATAGGCCTCAGTATTTAATTCTAAAGCTAATGACTTTATTTCTTCAAATATTGGATGGTTAAGAAAGCTTTTTTTATTTATATTTTGTTTACTCAATTGAACAATTTTTATTGTTAGTTGTTATTAAAAAAGAATTTACAAAAATATTAAAAGAATTTTAAAATGGCAGAACATCTAACAAAAGAAACATTTATCGAAAAGATTTTCGATTATGAAAATGAAAAAGAGTGGAATTATAAAGGCGAGAGACCTGCAATTATTGATTTTTATGCAGATTGGTGTCAGCCTTGTAAAATGGTCGCTCCAATTATTGAAGAGCTAAGTGTAGAGTATAAAGACTTGGTTGACGTGTACAAAATTGATACTGAAGACCAGCAAGAACTTGCTGCTGTATTTGGAATCAGAAGCATACCTTCCTTGCTGTTTATCCCGGTTGGTGCTCAACCTCAAATGGCTGCAGGAGCAATTCCAAAAGACGGTTTTATTCGCGCTTTTGAAGATGTGTTTGGAATAAAAAAATAAAGATTTTGTTTTAGTGGTTTTTGGTTTTAGAGCCTGATGTTTACACCCTGGTGCTCATTGTGTTAAACTTCGGGCTCTTTTATTTTTATTATGTTATTAGTTTTTTTAAATTTGTAAAAAATTTAAGAAATGTTTTGGATTATGTTTTATCTGATTTTACTAAACAGAAAAGCCCTTTTCTGTTAATCTTTGTTTTTGCAGAGTTTTTCCTTTTTTAAATAATTAAAATTTTCATAATGATGGTACATTATATTAATAGTGCATTCTTGAATTTAAATCAAATTGAAGAGATTATTACTAATAACTATACAATTGCGATTTCTGATGAGGCAAAATCCAATATTATAAATTGTCGCGAATACTTAGATAAAAAAATAACCACACACGATAAGCCTATATATGGAATAAATACAGGTTTTGGATCGCTTTGTAATACTTCGGTTAGTGAGAATGATTTAGAGCAACTTCAAACAAATCTTGTAATGTCGCATGCATGCGGAATGGGAGACGAAGTTGATAGTAAAATTGTTAAACTTATGATGTTGCTCAAAGTGCAGGCTTTATCTTATGGTAAGTCGGCTGTTTGTTTAGAAACTGTTGAGCGTTTGGTTTATTTTTACAACAACGATATTACACCTGTTGTTTATCAGCTTGGTTCGCTGGGGGCATCAGGCGATCTTGCTCCTTTAGCACATATGACCTTAGCACTTATAGGAATGGGAGAGGTGTATTATAAAGGGAAAAAAACGCAAACAGAAGTTTTACTTAAAAAGCTTGAAATAGAGCCAATTAGGCTAAAGTCGAAAGAGGGACTTGCACTTATGAACGGAACACAATTTATGCTTGCACATGCAGTGGAAGCAGTTCTTCGAGCAAGAAAGATTTTAACAAATGTAGATAAAATTGCTGCTGTTTCGATTGAGGGTTACGATGGTAGAATAGACCCATTTAACCAAAATCTCCATATAATTCGTCCTCATAAAGGTCAGATAGAAACTGCAAGAAATATTTGTGAATTGCTCAATGGTTCCGAAATTATTGCTCAGGATAAAAAACACGTTCAGGATCCTTATTCGTTTCGATGTATTCCTCAAGTGCATGGAGCCTCAAAGGACACTTTGCGTTATGTAGAATCTGTTGTTGAAACCGAAATGAATTCTGTAACAGATAATCCTACAGTTTTTCCTGATGAGGATTTAATTCTTAGTGGCGGAAATTTTCATGGACAACCATTAGCACTTGTTTTAGATTTTCTTACAATTGCCCTAGCTGAGATTGGCAGTATTTCTGAACGCAGAGTATATCGTTTGATTAGTGGAGAGAGAGGATTACCTCCATTTTTGGTTGCAAATCCGGGTTTAAACAGTGGCTTTATGATTCCCCAATATACTGCCGCTTCAATTGTAAGTCAGAATAAACAACTTTGTACTCCCGCAAGCGTTGATTCAATTTCGTCAAGCAACGAACAGGAAGACCATGTTAGTATGGGAGCAAATGCTGCTACAAAGTTATTAAGAGTAGTTGCAAATACAGAACGAGTTATTGGTATCGAATTATTTGCTGCAAGTCAAGCATTAAGCTTCCGTGAACCATCTAAAACTTCTCTTCAGCTTCAAAATTTTGTTGACGATTTTCGTAAATCAGTTCCTCTTGTAAAGGACGATATCGTGATGTACGAAATGTTGCATAAGGCAGAGGGGTTTGTGAGGGAAAGTTAAAAGAAATAAAAAAAAGTTACCAAAATGGTAATTATTTTGTTATATTTGCAAAATATATGGAAAGGATTTTTTCAAAAAAGACGCTAAGAGATTTTTGGGAGCAGCATCCTGATTCTGAACAATATCTTAAGACATGGTTTGAAACAGTGTCTAATGCAGATTGGAAAAATCCTCACGATGTTAAAAATAATTTTGTGAATGCAAGCATTTTAAAAAACAATAGAATTGTTTTTAATGTAAAAGGCAATACATATAGATTAATTGCAAAAATGAATTTTGAGAAATCATGGGTTTTTATAAGATTTGTTGGTACGCACGCAGATTACGATAGAATTGACGCAGAAAATATTTAGAAATTATGGAAATAAAACCATTAAAAACAACGGAAGATTACCAAGCAGCTCTTGAACGTTTGGATATTCTTTTTGATTCCCCCGCAGGTTATCCCGAAAGTGATGAGGCAGATATTCTTGCTGTTTTGGTCGAAGATTACGAGAGAATTCATTATCCTATTGATGCTCCCGATCCTGTTGAGGCGATTAAAATTAGGATGGAGCAGTTAAATCTAAAGCAAAACGATTTGGTTGAAGCATTTGGTAGCAAGAGCCGAGTATCCGAGGTGCTAAACCGCAAACGCAAACTCACAATCGATATGATTCGTAAATTATCGGTAAAGTTAAATTTGCCAGTAAGCGTTTTGGTAAAGGATTATAGGTTGAGGGGGTAGCCTACTTTAAGCTGTTATAAATAAAAAAAACTGCCTCAATCGAGGCAGTTTTTTTATTTGTTATCTTACATGCTTGCAAGTTTTTTGTAGTAATTATATCTCCATTTAGCATTTTCCTCAGCAGCTTTGAAAAGAACTTTAGCTTCTTCTGGGAATTCTTTCATCAAAGATGTGTAACGAACTTCTCCGTGTAAGAAATCTTGGAATTTACTCCAATCAGGTTCTTTACTATCTATAGTAAATGGATTTTTACCTTCGGCTTCTAGCATTGGATTGTATCTCCAGTTTGCCCAATATCCACACTCAACAGCTAACTTTTCTTCTTCCTGAGTTTTACCCATTCCTGCTCTTAATCCATGGTTAATACATGGAGCATAGGCAATAATTAGTGATGGTCCAGGATAAGCTTCAGCTTCTTTAATAGCTTTAAAGTATTGATTTTGACTTGAGCCCATAGCAACTTGAGCAACATACACATATCCATAAGTCATTGCCATTGCACCAAGATCTTTTTTGCGGGTTCTCATTCCTGAAGCAGCAAATTTAGCAACAGCACCAACAGGAGTTGATTTTGAAGCCTGACCTCCGGTATTTGAATAAACTTCGGTATCCATTACTAAAATGTTAATGTCTTTACCTGAAGCAATTACATGATCAAGACCGCCGTAACCGATATCATATGCCCAGCCGTCGCCACCGAATACCCAAACAGATTTTTTAATTAAGTAGTGCTTTTTAGCAAGAACCTCTTTAGCGATTGGATCGTCGAGTTTTTCTATTGCTGCAATTAGTTTTGCTGATGCCGTTTCAGATGCTTCGGCGTTATTCATGCCCGCAAGCCATTCTGTTGCAGCTTCAGCTGCCGCACCTGACCATTTAGCTTCTTTTAGCAACATTGCTATTTTCTCTCTCATTTTTTCGATACCTGCTGCCATACCAAATCCGTACTCAGCATTGTCTTCGAATAATGAGTTAGCCCAAGCAGGCCCTTTGCCGCTTTTGTATGATTGGCAGTATGGAGTTGCAGGAGCAGAACCACCATAAATCGAAGAACAACCTGTTGCATTGGCGATTAACATTCTTTCGCCAAATAGTTGTGTGATTGCTTTAATGTATGGAGTTTCTCCACAACCGGCACATGCACCTGAGAACTCAAATAATGGTTGTGCAAATTGAGAATTTTTAACCGTTTTGTCTTTTTCTAAAACAGTATCTTTGTATCCTACTACTTCATCCATAAAGTACCAACGATCAACTTCTTCCATCTGAGTTCCCAGTGGTTTCATTTCAAGGGCTTTGGTTTTTGCAGGACAAACATCAGCACAATTACCGCAACCTGTACAATCTAAAACACTAACTTGCATTCTAAAATTGTATTCTTTTGTTCCACCAATACCTTTGATAGTTTTTGTGTCTGCCGGTGCTTTTGCAAGTTCATCGTCTGTCAATAAAAATGGACGAATAGCAGCATGAGGACAGACATAAGAACATTGGTTACACTGAATACAGTTTTCGGCAATCCATTCAGGGACATTAACTGCAATACCACGTTTTTCATATTTTGTAGTACCGTTAGGGAATGTACCATCTTCACGACCATTAAAGGTAGAAACCGGTAGGTCGTCACCTTTTTGTGCATTCATTATGTCGGCAACAGAAGTGATAAATTCAGGAACTTCACGTGTTCTAGCGATTTTAAAACCATCAGATTTGATCTCTGCCCATTCAGCAGGTACTTCAACTTGTGTAATAAATTCGCCGGCATCAACAGCCTTGTAGTTCATATTTATAACGTCTTCGCCTTTGCTACCATACGACTTTACGATCATTTTTTTCATTTGTTCAACTGCTTTTTCGTATGGAATTACGTTGGCAATTTTGAAAAATGCAGATTGTAAAATAGTATTTGTTCTGTTTCCTAAACCAATTTCTTCAGCAATTTGGGTTGCATTGATAATGAAAAACTTAATGTTCTTTTTGGCCAATGTTCTCTTCATGTGGTCGGGAAGTCTCTTTTTAGTTTCCTCAGCATCCCACAATGAGTTTAATAAGAAATTGCCATTAGGCTTTATACCTGCTAAAATATCATATTGATCAATGTAAGCTGGAACGTGACAAGCAACGAAATCCGGAGTTGTTACCAAATATGGAGCTCTGATTTGTTTGTCTCCAAAACGTAAGTGAGATGCTGTAAATCCACCTGATTTTTTTGAGTCGTAGGCGAAATATGCTTGACAATACTTGTCGGTAGTATCTCCGATAATCTTGATGGAGTTTTTATTTGCACCAACAGTACCATCTGAACCAAGACCGTAGAATTTACCTTCGAATGTTCCTTTACAAAGAATAGATATATTTTCTTTTATTGGCAAAGATAATTTTGTAACATCGTCTTCGATTCCAACAGTAAAATGATCTTTTGGAGTAGCTAATTCCAGATTTTCGTAAACCGAAATCATCATAGCAGGAGTTGTATCTTTTGATGATAAACCATAGCGTCCACCAACAACTAAAGGTTTGTTTGCGTCATTATAGAAAAGCTCTTTTACGTCAAGATATAATGGTTCGCCATTAGCGCCTATTTCTTTTGTTCTATCGAGTACAGCAATTCTTTTTGCCGATTTTGGTAAAACTTTTCTAAAATATTTTTCTGAGAACGGACGATATAAATGAACAGTAATTAAACCAACTTTTTTGCCTTGGTCGTTAAGGTAATTAACAGTTTCAATTAAGGTGTCTGTAATTGATCCCATTGCTACAACAATGTTTTCTGCATCAGAAGCCCCATGATATGTGAATGGATGGTAAACACGACCGGTAAGATCAGTTATTTTCTGCATATATTCCTCTACAAGATCAGGAATTCCTTCATAGAATTTGTTCGCAGATTCTCTTGATTGGAAATATACGTCAGGATTTTGAGCTGTACCTCTTGTAACAGGATTGTCAGGATTTAAAGCGTTTTTTCTAAAACTTTCAACAGCATCCCAATCAAGAAGTTTTCCCATATCTTCGTTCTCGAAGAATTCTACTTTTTGAATTTCGTGCGATGTTCTAAAACCATCGAAAAAATGCATAAAAGGAACACGACTTTTGATTGCTGCAAGGTGAGCAATAGGAGCGATGTCCATAATTTGTTGCACAGAACCGGTTGCTAACATCGCAAATCCTGTTTGTCTTGTACTCATAACGTCTGAATGGTCCCCAAAAATAGATAATGCTTGTGCTGCTAAAGATCTCGCACTAACATGAAATACGCCTGGTAATAATTCACCCGAAATTTTGTACATGTTTGGAATCATCAACAATAATCCTTGTGATGCAGTATAAGTAGATGTTAAAGCACCTGCTTGTAATGACCCATGAACAGCTCCTGCTGCTCCGGCTTCAGATTGCATCTCTTCAACTCGAACTGTTTGACCAAAAAGGTTTTTTCTGCCATGAGCAGCCCATTCGTCAACATTCTCAGCCATGTTTGATGATGGTGTAATGGGGTAAATACAAGCCATGTCACTAAACATATATGCAACGTGAGCTGCTGCATGATTACCGTCACATGTAATGAATTTTTTTGTCTTTGTCATATTCTTTATTTTTTAATAAAACTACTCGTTATCTAGTAACTTTTATAAGAGTCGCTAAATTAATATTTTTAATTAATTAAATACCTGATTTTTGTGTGTTTTACAAAATAAAACATAACTTAGAAAGAGTCTAAATTGCTGAAAGATTTAAAAAAAGAGTCACTTGTTTTAAGCAACTCTTTTTTGTTTTAAATATTTGTTTTTACAGACCTTTGTCCATGGTCCATAAAAATTCTTCGTTAGTAGGCGATTGCATTAGTCTAGCTCTCATAAACTCCATTGCTTCGATTGAGTTCATGTCGGCAAGGAATTCGCGTAATATCCACATACGGTTTATTAAATCGCTTTCCATAAGTAAATCTTCGCGTCTTGTACTTGAAGCAACTATGTCAACAGCAGGATATACTCTTCTGTTTGATAGTTTTCTGTCAAGTTGCAACTCCATATTTCCGGTTCCTTTAAATTCTTCAAAAATTACTTCGTCCATTTTACTTCCGGTTTCGGTAAGTGCAGTGGCAAGTATTGTAAGAGAACCTCCATTTTCAATATTACGAGCAGCACCAAAGAATCTTTTTGGTTTATGCAGAGCGTTTGAATCGACACCACCTGATAGTACACGACCTGATGCTGGAGCAACTGTGTTGTATGCTCTTGCAAGACGAGTTATTGAATCAAGTAGTATAACAACATCGTGACCGCATTCTACCATTCTTTTAGCTCGTTCGAGCACAATGTTTGATATTTTAACATGACGTTCGGCAGGTTCATCAAAAGTTGAAGCAATAACTTCGGCGTTTACATTTCTAGCCATATCTGTAACCTCTTCAGGGCGCTCATCTATAAGCAAAATCATTAAATATACTTCGGGATGATTAGCGGCAATCGCATTTGCAATTTCCTGAAGTAATACTGTTTTACCTGTTTTTGGTTGAGCTACAATTAAACCTCTTTGTCCTTTTCCTATCGGTGCAAAAAGATCTACAATTCTTGTCGAAAATGTAGCTTTACCATTTCCGGTAATATTAAATTTTTGATCAGGAAATAAAGGTGTTAGATGGTCAAATGGGATTCGGTCGCGCATAATAGCCGGGTCGATTCCATTAATCTTTACAACTTTAATCAGCGGAAAATATTTTTCTCCTTCTTTTGGTGGTCTGATACTACCTTCAACTGTATCTCCTGTTCTTAGTCCAAATAATTTTATTTGTGATTGAGAAACATAAACATCGTCGGGAGAATTAAGATAGTGATAATCTGATGATCTTAAAAACCCGTAACCGTCCTGAATAATTTCTAATACTCCTGTAACATTAATAATTCCAGAGAAATCGTAATCATCTTTTTTCTGATAATTCTTTTTTTGATCGCTTCGATTTCCGGTGTTTTCCTCTGGTGTATTGTTTTCTTGCTTTTGATTGTTTTTTTCTTCAAACTTGTTTCTTTTTAAAACAAGTTTTCTTTCAGCTTTTTCATTTTCAATTGCCTGATTTTGCTCAGTAGTGGTTGTTTCTACTGTTTTTTCTTCAGGTTTGATTAATTCTTGTGTTTTTGGTATTTCTTGTTCCGGAGCTTCTTGTTTCGGAGCTTCTATTTGTTTCTTTTCGTTTTTATAAACTGGTTTGGGAGTATTTTTAAACTCTTTCTTTTCCTCTTTTGGCTTTTCAGCACTTTTTTGTTTTATTTCAGCTGCCAATGGTTGCTTAGTTGAATTAGCCTCGGTTTTTTTTGGTTGCTCCGAAAAAAGGTCAGCTTTTGGTTTCTGCTCGGCAGGTTTAGGATCCGCTGCTTTATTGCCTGCAGTGCTATATGCTTTTTGGATTTTTGCTTTAGTGCGAGGTCTTCTTTTTTGAGAATTGTCTGATTTGGTTTGCTCGTTAGAGGCTTTTATTGCTTGCAAATCAAGAATTTTATAAATTAATTCCTTTTTTCGGAATGAATCAACTTTATTAACGCCAAGTTCTTTGGCTATGTCCTTAAGCTCGAGTAATAACTTTGAGGTTAATTCTAAAATATCGTACATGTTTTTTGTGAAATTTATTATTGAACATTAAAATTACTGATTTTAAAACCTTCTGTTTGAGAAATGACGAAGGATTAGAAAAACACCACAAAAATATGAAAAATTTATTTAATCCAAAAATCTTTTTTTTTATTACAAGATTAGTTATTAACATCTGTTTGTAAAAATAAAAAGATAAAAGTAAAAAAAAGTGTTTTTAAAGCAACCCGTGATGTTATTATACGTTAAAAATAATAGTGTTAAAATAATAGAGGTATGAGACAGTTAAAAATAACAAAACAGGTTACTAATAGGGATACTCCTGCATTTGAAAAGTATTTGCAAGAGATAGGACGAAAGGAGATGATTTCGCCTGAAGAGGAAATTGAACTTGCTCGTCGTATTAAAAATGGTGATGAGGTTGCCCTAAATAAGCTAGTTTCAGCAAATTTACGTTTTGTCGTTTCAGTAGCTAAACAATATCAAAATCAAGGTCTTACCCTTCAAGATTTAGTAAATGAAGGAAATCTAGGACTAATAAAAGCAGCAAAACGTTTTGATGAAACACGTGGATTTAAGTTTATTTCTTATGCTGTTTGGTGGATTAGACAATCGATTTTACACGCACTTGCTGTGCAAGGACGTATGGTGAGATTGCCTCTCAATAAAATTGGAATGATTAATAAAATTAATGCAGCTTCATCTAAATTAGAACAGTTATTCGAACGAGAGCCTACCACCGAAGAAATTGCCAAAGAAGTAGATGCTGATTTTAACGACATTAAAGACTCGATGAAATCTCAAACTCGATTTTTATCTATGGATGCACCTTTAGGAAATGATGGTGATGATGATTTTAATCTTTACGATTTACTCGGCATGAAAGATAGTATATCACCAGATAATGAGTTGTTGCAAGAATCACTTGAAATAGAGATAGAAAAAACTCTTGATATACTAGGACATCGCGAGGCTCAAATAATTAGACTTTATTATGGCTTAGGGAAATGCGTCCCTAAAACTCTTGAAGAAATTGGCGAGGAGTATGATTTGACAAGAGAAAGAGTGAGACAATTAAAAGAGGCTGCTATAAGACGATTAAAACAATCAACGAAACATAAGAGGCTTAAATCCTATTTATCGTAAAAAGTAGTAGGTCAGTTTTGAGGAGGAGGCGTTTGCCTCCTTTTTTTTGAAGGTTCTTTTTAACCTGTATTATGCATAATTCCATCTAACACACGATTAAGCCGACAAAACATTCAAAAAATTTGCATTTGTACTGTAATGTCCAATCGGGGTTAAATTACTATTGTAATACCTTAAGCAATCAAATATTTTGCATTACAGAAAAAAAACATAATTTTGCAACATATAATACATCTAGGATTATGATGACACTTTTTTTAAAAGAAATTAAAGAATTCTTTTCTTCAATTACCGGTTATCTGGTTGTAATTGTCTTTTTACTTATTAACTCCATGTTTATGTGGATTTTTAGAGGGACTTTTAATGTTTTTGACCTTGGAGTTGCAAATATTGATACTCTATTCGTTATTTCCCCTTGGGTGTTTTTATTTTTAGTGCCGGCAATTACAATGAATATGTTTGCAGGAGAGTTGAAGTCTGGAACGATGGAACTGTTGTTGACCAGGCCTCTTTCAGAACTTCAGATTATTGGATCAAAATATCTTGCCGCAGTGGCTTTGGTGCTTATTGCTCTTATTCCAACATTGTTTTATTTGTTTTCTATTCATGCTTTAGCCGACCCTGTAGGAAATGTCGATTTTGGGGCTATTTTTGGTTCTTATATTGGACTGTTTTTTCTAGCTGCTGTTTATTCAGCGATTGGGGTGTTTGCAAGTAGCTTCTCTAAAAATGCCGTGATTTCTTTCTTATTGTCAGTTTTACTCTGCTATGTCTTTTTTCTTGGATTTGAAAATCTTGCATTTCTTGGATTCTCCGGTAAAATATCAGATATCATTATCTCTTTAGGTATAAATGATCATTATCGATCAATTAGCCGTGGGGTTATCGACAGTAGAGATATTGTATATTTTTTAAGTGTGATTAGTATTTTTGTTTTTCTCACTAAACTTAGGCTTGAAAGTCGCAAATGGTAGCAATTATGGAAAAAAAGATAAAAAAGACACGTCGTATCCTAAGAAAGCAAAATATAATTCAAGCTTTACTTATTTTATTATTA
This sequence comes from Bacteroidales bacterium, assembly GCA_016937855.1. Lineage (GTDB taxonomy): Bacteria > Bacteroidota > Bacteroidia > Bacteroidales > ML635J-15 > Bact-19. Next base: position 31,168 of record JAFGVU010000114.1, read on the forward strand.
ATTGTTGTATTCAACGTATTGTCTTCAATGGTGTTTTTTAGACTTGACCTTACTAAGGAAAAGCGTTTTACTATAACCCCAATCTCAAAGTCAATTCTAAAAAATCTCGAAGATATCGTTTATATTGAGGTTTATCTCGAAAGCGATGATTTGCCTGTTGAGTTGGTCAGATATCGTAAAGTTGTAAAAGAGTTTCTTGATAATTTTTCATCATACTCCAACAAAGTTGAAGTCGTTTTTAAAAACCCATTTCAGGAAGACGATCCCAATTATAATCAAGAAATGTACTGGCAGTTATATAATAAAGGACTAAATCCAACTTATATAAGTCAGGCGAACGACGGTGGAAAGTCCGAAAAAATGGTCTTCGCAGCAGCTTTGGTTAAGTATGGTGGTAAAGAGTATCCTGTTAATTTAATTAATAACAACTTAACTGCCGGTTCCGATTTTCAAGGGCTTTCCGAAACCGAATTGGAGCGCGATTTTATTCATGCTATTTGGATGCTAACCGGTAGAGAGTTGCAAAAAGTAGCTTTTTTAGAAGGGCATAAAGAGTTAAGCGAATACGAGACCTATGACATTATGACCTCTCTGTCAAAATATTATCAAATCGATAGAGTTAATATGAATCAGGCATTAAATGCTTTGGATGAGTATGCTGTTGTTGTAATTGCAAAACCGCAGGCTTATTTTACCGAAAAAGATAAATTTATTATCGACCAATATATAATGCAAGGAGGAAAAGTGATATGGTTAATAGAATGGATGCATTTTAGTATGGATAGCCTTAGCTCAAAACCATTCGAAATGGCTATGATAAACGACATTAATCTTGACGATCAATTGTTTAAGTATGGAGTTAGAATAAATCCCGATTTAATTCAAGATTTAAGATGTTTAAATATTCCTGTTTATGTTAATACTATCGACGGGCAACCACAATTTGAGCCAAAACCTTGGTATTTCTTTCCTGTTATTATTCCGGATACATTACTCGACCATCAACTTTTGCGGAATCTGGAGCCAATGCGTACGCATTTTGTAAGTTCAATCGACACTGTGGGGCAGGATCCAAAGATTAAAAAAACAATTTTACTAAGAACATCTCAATATGCTAAATCATTAGTGCATCCGGTAGAGGTTAACCTCGAAATTATCAGGGACGAACCCGAAATGCCAACTTTTAACAAGCCATTTATGCCTATTGCAGTACTACTCGAAGGAGAATTTACATCAAATTATGTTAATCGACTATCTCCCGAGTTAGATAGTAAAGAGTTCGTCTTTATGCCTCAAAGTGTCCCTACTAAAATGATTGTTATTTCCGACGGTGATTTTATCAGAAATGAAGTTAAGGTTATGGGAGACAACAAGCAGCCTTATCCTTTAGGTTATGATAAGTATTTTACCGAACAGTTTACTCCAGGAAATACTCAGTTTATTCTTAATTGTGTAAATTATTTGTGTGCCGACGAAGACTTGATATCGCTTAGGATGAGAGAAATAAAGGTCAGGACTCTAAATACGAATAAGCTTAAACAAAGAATGTTAATGTGGGTATATGTTAATTCATTTATCCCTGTTTTGATAATTTTGGTGATTGGTTTGCTTGTTGTTATATTTAGAAGATTTAAGTACGACAGAAAATTCCTTAATTATAAACTAAAATAATCTAACCATGAAAAAGAGTATTGTATTAGTTTTAGCCATTTTTATTTCAACTGTTTTATTTAGTCAAAAGCTTTATAAGTGCATAAACGAGCAAGGCGATGTGTTGTTCGAATTTGAAACTCATTATGTATGGCCTTTTAGCGATGGAATGGCAAAGTTTAAAACTACAGTTGTCGAAAATGGCAAGGCATATTGGCGAATCGGCTTTATTAATGATAAAGGCGAAGTTGTTATTGAGCCAAAATACGACTCGCAGAAATCAATCAATTATAATTTTAGAGATGGCGTGTCGTGGGTTAAATTGCCCGATAGCGAAGGGTTCTTTCTAATCGATAAAACAGGAAAGAGGATTGGCGATCAAACTTATGAAAAAGTTGGATCTTTTCACGAAGGGATGTGTGCTGTTTACAAAGATCTTAATATGGGGTTTGTTAATACAAACGGAGAATTAGTTATTCCAATTGAATATGCTGGAGATCCGTGGTTTTATGAAGGATTAGTTTGTTTGTGTCCGGCCGAGGGCGAAACGGAGAACTATGGGTTTTTAAATAAAAAGGGCGAGGTTGTCATTCCTTTTCAATTTAATCAGGCTGGTTTTTCAGGTTTTAAAAATGGTGAGTGTAGAGTGCAGATTAATGGTAAAACAAACTTAATCGACAAATCAGGCAAAGTTGTTTTTACACCAACTTTAACAAATAACATGGATGAGTTTTCGTGTGGTTTGGCAAAGGCATATACTAAACCCGACAGGACAGGTTTTGGATTTTTTAACAGAGATAATCAATGGGTTATTAAACCAATTTACGACAGAGCATCTGTGTTTGAAAACGGAAGAGCAATTGTTTCTATCAACGATAAATATGGAGTTATTGATACTCTAGGGAATTTTATTATCCCTCTAAAATTTGATAAAATTTATGGCGATTGTGATGATTCCGGTTATTTCGCTTGTGAACTCGATCTTATTAAATATTATTATAATTGCGATGGAGTTTTCTTTTCTCAATACGATGTTGTGCAAATCATGCCTCGCGAAGAAAGTAAGTATTATCCATATAAAGATAGCAATGATAAGTGGGGTTACCTAAATGCAGACGGCTCCTATCATATTGAAGCTATTTATGAAAAAAACGATTCGTTTGAAGAAGGCAAAGCCTGGGTTTATTAAAATTTTAAATTATGAAGAAATCGAATGTAGTGTTGTTGGTTGTTGTGTTGGTTTTGGCTATTATTGTCACGGTTATATATTTTAGCGAAAATACTGATAAACAAAAAGTTTATCGTGATTTTGCAGTTGAAGATACTGCAAGAATAAACAAGATTTTTCTCGCTGATAAAAACAACAATTCAATCACATTAGAACGCAAAGACGGCGTTTGGTACGTTAATGACGAATATAGGGCTCGGCGAGATTTAATTAATGTTTTGTTAACTACAATTCGTAATGTCGAAGTGAGTTCTCCTGTACCGGAGGCAACTCTCGATAAGGTTCTTAAGGATCTATCTGTGAAAGGTATAAAAACAGAAATCTATCAGGACAATAAACTTGTAAAAACGTATTATGTTGGTGGCGTAACAATGGATAATACCGGAACTTACATGATTATGGAAGGGTCGGATATTCCTTTTGTGATGTCAATTCCCAATTTTTCCGGCTACTTAACAGTTAGATATTTGCCCGATATTAAAGAATGGCGCGAAAGAGTAATATTTAACTATCGTTTCGAGGAAATTGCACAAGTTAAAGTTGAATATGGTAGAAACCCGGAGGATGGGTTTATTGTTACACGTATCGATGAAAACCGCTATGGTATTACTCATGTTGATGGATCAAATGTTAATTTTCCGGTCGATACTTTAGCAATTAAGGAGTTTATCAGCAGATCTAAATTCATTGCTTTTGAAGCGTTTATTACTGAAGAGCTTCAGCAGCATAAACGTGATAGCTTGCTTGCAGAACCAATGGCCGCAAGATTCGAAATAGTAGATAAAAATGGGAATGCGAAATCTTTTAGAACATATCTAAGGCAAAACATAAATCAAGCTGTTGATGATGATGGTAATTTGTTTGATTGGGATGTGGATAGATTATATGGAATCGTTAATAATGATACCGAAGTCGTTTTTGTTCAGTATTATATCCTCGATCCAATAACTCGAAGTATTAACGATTTTAATTTGAATAATCGATTAGAAGAGGATTTGTAAGAAAGTCATTCTGTTACAATGTTTAATATCTCATTTGCCCAAATAATTAAAGAATTGTAATTATTTAGCTGGTTTAAAATAACAATATATATTTCTTTTCCTAAAAACAAGGCATGGGGCTTGGGGCATAGGGCATGGGGTCTTTTTTGTGGCAATTGTTAA
>JAFGVU010000115.1 GCA_016937855.1 Bacteroidales bacterium
AAATAGGTAATTTTTCGAGAAACTCGCAAAATTTGTAAGTTGATAAGCGCGTAGGCTTCCCTTTAGGGACGCAGGGGCGCGTTGGACTGAGAGAGAGAGAGAGGAAAATAGGTAATTTTTCGAGAAACTCGCAAAATTTGTAAGTTGATAAGCGCGTAGGCTTCCCATAGGTCATTGAGCTTGCCGAAATGAGGGACGCAGGGGCGCGTTGGACAGAAAAATTTTGTTTAAGAAACTTAGATAAACACATGTTTTTCATTGGGGTTGTATTTAAAATTTGTTGCAAATATAAAACATAAATCGAAACACACGAATAAAAATATACAAAAAAATTAAAAAAGAGCATTTTTCCTACACTTTTGTAGGAAAAACCCTACAAGAACGTCGTTTTAAGGCAATAGTTTTTTAGGTAAAATTACACCCTACTCAATTTAATCATATTTGTTTTGTCTTTTGCTGTGATAGGTGTGCTGGCGATATGAATAATGTAATCCCCTTTTTCAATTAGTTTCATCTCGAGAAGTTTGTTTATAGAAAACTCTATGGCTTCGTCAATCGAATCAAAAATTGGAAAATAGAAAGTGTCAACTCCCCACAAAAGTGGCAAAACTCTCAATAATTCTTTATTTGCCGTAAAAGTGAAAATCTCAGATTTCGGTCTGTGGCTCGATAGCCTGATAGCGGTATAACCCGAAAATGTGAACGGAATAATTGCTTTTGCTTTTACTTGTTCGGCAAGTGTACAAGCACTTTGACATAAAGAATCGGGCAAAAACCTAATGCTACCTTCTTTTGGAGGATGAATTTTATAGTAAATATTGCGGTTACTTTCTGTAAAATCAATAATGTCTTGCATTGTTTTAATTGTTTCGACAGGATATTTTCCAACCGAAGTTTCACCACTGAGCATTAACGCGTCTGCTCCATCGAGAACAGCATTGGCAACATCATTTGCTTCGGCTCTGGTTGGTCTGAAATTAGTTATCATACTCTCCATCATTTGGGTAGCTATAATAACCGGTTTAGACTCTTCGATACATTTTTCGGCAATAATCTTCTGAATAACAGGGACTTTGTCGAAGTTAACTTCTACACCCAAATCGCCGCGAGCAACCATAATTGCATCTGCGCTTGAAATTATCGCATCAATATTATTGATAGCTTCGGGCTTCTCTATTTTTGCAATTATTTTGATGTTTTTGTGAAAACAGGATATATAATCACGTAAATATTTAACATCTTTTGCCTCTCTCACAAACGAAAGTGCTAACCAGTCAACATCATTATTAATAGCAAATAGAACATCTTTTTTGTCCTTATCAGTTAAACTCGGCAAGCTTGTTTTTGTGTTCGGCAGATTAACTCCTTTACGCGAAAATAAAGGGCCTCCGTGTAAGACTTTTGCTTGTACCTGCGAAATTCCATCACTTTTTGTTACGCTTAATTTTATTTTGCCATCGTCAATCAGTATAACATCATCATTTTTTACATCTTTTGCAAAATCAGAGTACGTCATAAAGAATGAGTTCTCAATCTTTAGACTTTCGTCGGTATGGAAACCGATTGTGTCGCCATCATTTAGCATAAAAGGTTCGTTTTCGACCAAGCCGACGCGTAACTTAGGACCTTGCAAATCAGCTAAAATAGCAAGATTAACACCCATTTCGGTTTCAAGTTCGCGTATTGTTTTTATGATTTGTGCTTTGTCTTCGTGCGTGCCGTGCGAAAAGTTGAGCCTAAAGACATCAAGTCCGGCTAAAATCATCTTACGTAATACTTCTTTGGTCTCGCTTGCCGGACCTAAAGTTGCAATGATTTTTGTTTTTGAACCAATTTGCATGATTTTCTCTTTTTTAGTTTCGACAAATTTAGTAAATTTTGATTAATATGCATTGGGTTGCGAAATTATTGAATTCCATTTTGTTGGTTCTACCATTATGATTAATCTCGAAAAACATAACTTTTTAAAATGTTTTAATTGGCTCATTATCAGTGTTTTGGTTTGTTTAGTCTCTTGTTATGTATAAAAATGATTATTTAATGCATCTTTAGTGCCGTTGATAAAGTCTTAATATTAATTTTACAAAAAATTTATATTATGAAACGTCTGACATTATTATTTCCGGTTTTGATTCTTAGTTTAATTGTATTTTCCCAGCATGTTCCAAAAGAAGAAGCATTGCAGATTGGGGAAAGATTTTACAAGCATAAAGCAGAAGTATTTAACTTAGAGAAATCTAATCCTGTTGTTAAAAGCGAATTGATAATAAAGTCAAATGCCGGCAATGAGAGTATTTATGCTTTTAATTTTTCTGATGGTGGATTTGTTTTGGTCAGCGCCGATAGACGAGCTGCTCCTGTGTTAGCATATTCGTTTGAGGCGGCTTTTGACTTGAATGATATTGCACCCGCAACTCAGTTGTGGATAGATAAATATCTTGAGCAATATGATTTGATTGTATATAATGATGTTGTTGCTGACGCCAGATTAATTCAGATGTGGGATGAGATTCGTAATGGAAACTTACCTGATGCGAAAAATGTAAAAGGAGTTGATAAGTTAATCCAAACTCGATGGAATCAGAATAGTCCTTATAATTATTATTGTCCGGAGCATCCACAGGGACCCGGTGGTCGAGTTTATGCCGGTTGTGTGGCAACAACTATGGCTCAGGTTATGAAATATTGGAATTATCCTGAAATCGGACGTGGAACAGCTCAATACTTTTGGGGAACATATATCGAGGTTGATTTTAACGATGTTGAATACAGATGGGATGAAATGACAACTTCTATTAACACATTAAGTAAAGAAGCTATTGCCGAACTTATTTATCATTGTGGTGTTTCTGTCGGGATGAATTATGGCTACGACGGTTCAGGCTCTTCAATTTCAAATTCTCTTTTTGCATTAAAACAAAATTTTAGATATCGTTCGGGCGTAACCGAAGAAGAAATGTATATGTACGAAACAGATGAGTGGAAATTTCTTTTAAAAGAGGATTTAGATAAAGGGCAGCCTATAGTTTATAGAGGAACAGATGATGGTGGTAATGGTCATGCTTTTGTTTGTGATGGTTATCAGGATACATCTTATTTCCACTTTAATTGGGGCTGGGGTGGTGCCGCAGATGGTTTTTATTATTTAGATCCAATAAACCCTCAAATGGACTTTCATTGGGGACAAGGAGCATTGATTAATTTAGCTCCTAATTATGCAGAGTATTGTAACTCTATGGTATATAACCAATTAGCCTGGACTTTTAACGATGGTAGTGGACCAAACTATTACTTTAATAATCAAAATTGTGATTGGCTGATTTCATTAACCGATCACGATGTGGAGTTTATTAAACTTAATTTTGTAAAATTTAATACTCTACCCGGAGATGTGTTGTATTTGTACGAGGGAAATTCCGATGCAGGGACTTTAATTGGTGAGTTTTCTGCAAACGACATTCCTACAGAGATTTTTGTATATAGCGACGAAGTGTATTTTAAGTTTGTTACAAACTCAGAAGGACAATCTGACGGTTGGGAAGTTATGTACGAAACTTCTGTCTTAGGTAGCGATGATGTTCTTACATCTACATCTATAAATATTTTTCCAAATCCGGCAAACGATGTTTTAAACATATCAGGAGTTTTAGATTCTTTTGAATATCAGATTGTTGATTTAAGTGGAAAGCTTATTATAAGTGGGAATAATAATAGCCGCATAGATATTTCAGAACTAGCTTCGGGAGTGTATTTTGCAAAGATTTCTAACTCTGATATTGTCCAAGTTATTAGGTTTGTTAAGCAATAAAACCTTTTGTATTGCATATAAAAAGCAATTATTTTAATATTATTTTGCTTAAAGATTTGTTTTGTATTAAAAAATGAGTTATATTTACAACTGTTTTGTTAATCAAAAATTGTAACTCATGAAGCATACACTACTAGGTTCATTGTTATGTGCTGTTTTTATATTGGTTATTAATAATATAGTGGCACAAGAAGAGTATCTAATTTCACAAGGTGGAACAATAACAACTTGTAATGGTGTTTTGTACGATTCGGGAGGGCCTACTAGTAACTATGGTAATAGTGAAGATTACACTATTACAATATTTGCAAACGATTCTTACTCAAATGTATATTTGTATTTTGAAGAATTTAATCTTGAATCTGCAACATTTGATTATATCACAATTTACGATGGACCAAATACTTCATTCCCTGCATTAGTTCAGAATATGGGCTCAACAAATCTTTTAAATGAAGAGGTTATATCTTCGGGAAACTCTCTTACTATCAATATGCACACAGATGGCTCGGTTAGCTATGACGGTTTTAAAGCGATAATTTCATGTGGTTACGATTGTCAGGATTACAGTATCGATATTACTGACTTTTCTCCATGGTTTACAAATGTTGACTCTGCATTTATCGATATCTGTCCCGGTGAGGAGGTTTCATTTGAAGTATCATGTGATTTTCCAAATAATAATGCTAATTATGTTCAAAATTCAGTGAACTTATTCTATTCTTGGGAGTTTTTGTCAGCTAATGCATCTGAAACAGTTGAAGGGTATGGGTTGTTTAATTACTCACATCAGTTTAATAATTCGGGGGGATACTATGTTAAACTTAAAACTACAGACACAAATGGGTGTGAAGCAATTTTTGATGGGAATATAATTGTCAGAACTGCGCTTAGACCTGATTTTACAAATATCATTATGGATGAAGGCGTTTGTTTGGGTGAGCCTTTGGTTTTAAATGGTAGCTTTGTTCAGGATACATTTGAATATGGTTCATCCTTAGTTAATAACTATCCAATGTGTTTCGAAGATATTGTCGGTGTTTATCAGGAATCGTGCTTTAGCTTTAATTCTCCTTCAAAAAGCTCTGTTATCAATTCTGTAGACGATATTATTTCAGTTTGCATGAATATGGAGCACTCTTATTTGGGAGATCTCGACATAATGTTGGTATGTCCTAATGGGCAGAGTATTGTGCTTTTTGAGCAGGCTTGTTCATCAACATACTTTGGAGAACCAAACCAATCTGATGACTGTGAGCCTGGAATCGGATATGACTATTGCTGGACAAATGGTGCATCATCAATGATTTCTGAAAATTGTAATAGTGGGTCAAGCTTGCCTTCGGGGAACTATTTGCCAGTTGAGAGTTTTGCTGGTTTAGTAGGTTGTCCTGTCGATGGGACTTGGTGTATAAGGTTTATAGATAATCTAGGACTTGATGACGGAAATGTGTTTAATACTAGTATTGAATTGGCTGATGGATTTGAATCGAGCAATATGTGGAGCTACACAAATACCTGCGACACAAGCGAAGATAGTCCTGACATATTGTGGACAGGATACGGAGTTCAGTCACCTGTTGGTGATACAACATTTGCTTTAGTTGTTGACCCCGGAGATTATGTATATACTTTTAGTGTTACTGACGATTGGGAGTGTACACACGATACTAGTTTTAATGTAACAGTTTATGATTTTGAAGATCCCTTTTGCAGTGAATTCTGCGACGAAAACCAAATACTCACAAATCCGTCTGACACAATAAACGATGGTAGTGGTGACGAGTATCCTTCGCAAAACGATTCCGATTGCTCGTGGTTGATAGAATCTGGTACGAAATCAGATAATGTGATATTTATGAGATGGCATTATTTTGATTTATTTCCAAATGATTATTTGTATATCTATGATGGAGCCTCTCAATTTGCTCCTTTGTTAGGTGAGTTTACTTACGGATCAACTCTTCCTGGGTCTATAGTTTCGTCCGGAAATCAAGTATATTTGAAGTATATTACTGATTCATATTATAGATCACCCGGGTGGTCATTGATATATGAGACCGTGACAGTCGGCAAAGAGTTTGAACATAAAAAAGAATTGTTTATCTATCCTAATCCTGTGGCTGATCAGTTGTGCTTACACGGAATTACGGAGACAGTCGATGTTTATATTTGCGACATTAGCGGTAAGCTATATAGGCAGATTGCTGGATTTAATAGTGGAAATATTGATGTTTCAGAACTGGCTTCGGGAGTGTATTTTGCAAAGATAAACGGAGAGTATGAAACCAGAGTCATTAAGTTTGTGAAAAATTAATGCCACTGATGCACGAATTGCTGCAGATTGAGTCTGATAATACATATTGTTACCATTCGAACTGATACCCAACCACAGTCACCATCAGTGCCTGCGCACTAGTTATTAGTGCATTAGTGGCTAAAAAATTTACCTCATTTTAAACTTATCGTCTGTTTCTTGCACAACAATACGCTTCCATTCTTGAGAATATCCCGGAAACATTGGCGATTTTGGATAACCCCATGGATTGCGGATAAATTCCCCATCAATTTCGTGTTTTACATTTCCATCGAGGTATTTTACCAGTAAAAAGTTGCCGAGTTCGTTCCAATATTCAACAACATAGTCGGCCATAGAACATGAGTAGTCTGTTAGAAATTCTTTTGCTAATTGAGGGTCTTTTTCATAAAGTTCAAGAGCTGCTTTGTCGATAGCTGCTTGATAGTCAGCAAACTGATTTTCGAGTTTTGTCTGATGTTCTTTAATATCAACCATTACACGATCGTAAAACAAATATTTAAAATGCGCAACACGATTAAAAACCCAAAATGCAGCATCATCTTTATAAGTAAGAATATCTCCGTATCCCTCTGACCATTTTTCTGGAGTTTTGGTTATTCCACAATAAAACGGCACATAAACACATGAGCCGGCATCGTCAACACCAAACCAAAAAACGCCACCAATTGCGTCGGGTAGCCACGATCTCATTTGTGCAATAAACGAAAAACCTGTTTGTTGTGTAACTGTTACTCGCTCATTTAGGTATGTAGTGCTATCATTCTCCCATGTTAAGGGACGCCATCGGTAAGGATTTCCAAATGGCTCGGCACCGGCATCTTTGCTCATGTCAAGTTCTGTGCCCTGCAGGTAATTTCTTTTAAATGCGAATAAATCTTGTGGTGTAAGTTTTCTGTTTGGCTTTATGTACAAAGGCATACGAATTGTCAAATCATTGCCACAGGCATGTTTCCAATACTGTTGCATATCGTCATTGATCTCATTAAACATTGCCCAAACTCTTAATTCGCAAAAACGCGCCGCACCGTAATCAATTGGAGCATAAGCTTGAGAAAAAGAAAAGTCTGAATCATTGCCACTAAAATATCCTTTTGCTTTTGCAAATGAAATTACATCAGCAGAGTAAACAATCTCTACATCAGGATTAAAAATTTTGTCTATTTCATCACTGCTAATCGAAGTTTTTCCATCACTGAGTTTAAAACTTGTGATTCGAGAATGATTGGCATGTGCAGAGACATAACCATCAGGAATTCTTATCGCAACCCAAACTGCGCCCTTATTTTTATTGACAAATTTCTTTTGTTTTTTATCCCAAACTGTCTCGCATCCTTTACTAATCATTTCCATTATCCAAACTTCATTTTTGTCGGCAATTGAAAACGATTCGCCCGAACTGGCATAACCATATTCAGTTACAAGTTCAAACATAACCTTAATTGCCTCTCTTGCGCTGCTCGATCTCTGTAAAGCTAGAAACATTAAACTGCCGTAATCTACAATTGCTAGACTGTCCATCAATTCGCTACGTCCACCAAATGTAGTTTCGCCAATTGCCACCTGATGCTCATTCATAAATCCGATTACCTGATAAGTGTATTGTGGTTGAGGGATTTGACCCAATGGTTGAGCTGTTCCTCTGTCATAAAGAGTAATCATATCGCCTTTTTGCCATTCGCCCGCCGGTCTCCAATATAATTCACCATAACGGATATGAGAGTCGGCTGCGTAGCTGATCATTGTTGAACCATCTGCTGATGCACCTTTTGTAACTAAGTAATTTGTACATGCAAAAATATTTGCCGATGCACAAAACATCAACACCAAGAGAACTGCGAATAATATATTTTTCATTTTAATTTTATTTTGGGTACTAAGATAAAAAAACTGCCTGTCATTACAACAGGCAGTTCGAAAAAATCAGCTATTTGTTTACATTCTTATTAGTTTTATCATTTGAAGGTTTTCGTTTGGCGATGAAATGCTAACAAAATATACACCGGATGCAAGATCACGAATGTCAATTTCTGTTCTGTCAGAGTTAATATCAATTGATTTAACAATTTTGCCGTCAACCGAAACTATATTTGCAATGCTTGCATTTGTTTCGCTACGATTTAGGACAATAGTAATCATTGCATCTGCCGGGTTAGGATAAACAGAAATATTTGAATTTAGGCTTTCAGCAATATCTGTTGACTGTTGGAAAATTGCAATAATAGATTCATCATCCGAAATATTTGTGAATTCGTAATTTGATACAGCTCCAACGCTTAAACCATTTACCTGAACATCTAAAATTACGTAATTTGCATCAGGAGTAATTGTAAATGATTGATTTGCGCCACAATCGACATCAATATTTCCTTGCGGAGAGATGCTGCCTCCTGTTCCTGAATTAGCAGAAATTGTATAAGTCAATAAGCTAAAACTTGCCTCGATGCTGACATTGCCCGAAACATTATTCAATGTGTAAACAGAACCTGTTATTGTTAACGGACTACCATTTAATAATATGCTTTCTACTTGGTAGCAGGCATCCGGCTCAACTGTAAAAGTTAGTGTTTCGCCACAACCGATTTCTGTTCCTGCTCCAACTATATTGCCACCTGTTCCTGCATTAGCTGTAACATCATACATAATTTGATTAAATGAAGCAGCAATTGTTATTTCTTCTGTAATGTTTGTAATTGTGTAGATTCCTCCAACAAGAGTTACGGGAGTTCCATTAACAGTAACTACACCAATTTCGTAACATGCATCAGGAGTAGCTGTTAAAGTAACTTCACCTCCACATGCCACAGTAGGAGTTGACAAGTTGATACTTCCACCAGTACCTGCATTTGCTATAATGTCATAGTTTGCAGCAATACCAAAGTTGGCAATAATATCAATGTTTTCAGAGACATTAACAACAGTATAGGAGTTGCCGATAACTGTTACCGGTGTTCCGTTTATTGTACATGAAGTAACTTCGTAGCAATCGTCAGGATCAAAAGAAATAACAAGGTCATTGCCACAGTTAACAGTACTAGCAACAGATATTGAACCGTTTGCACCAGCTGATTCTGTTACATTATATACAATGGCATCGAATGATGCATTTACTGTAATGTTTTCTGTTACATTACTAACGGTATAGCTGTTTCCACTTAAAGTAACAGGTGTTCCGTTTACTGTTACTGTTCCAACCTCGTAGCACGACTCAGCATTAACAGTAAATGTTAAGTCATCTCCACAATTTACAGAACTAGCAGCTGTGATATTTCCACCAGTTCCGGCATTTGCAGAAACCGAATATGTTATTAAATCAAAACTAGCATTGATTGCAATATTTTCGGTAACATTATTAATTGTGTAGCTATTTCCACTCAAAGTAACCGGAGTTCCGTTAACAGTTACAGTTTCAATTTCGTAGCAAGATGCAGCATTAACAGTAAATGTTAAATTGTCTCCGCAATCAACACTTGCAGCAGCCGTGATATTTCCGCCAGTTCCGGCTGTTGTTGCAACAGAGTAAGAAATCTGGTTAAAGCTTGCAGAGATAGTATGAGTAGCTGTTACGTTATTAAAGGTGTAGGTAGAAACAGCGCCGACACTTGAGCCGTCAACTAAAACATCTGCTATTTCGTAACAAGAATTTGCAGCGATATTATAGGTTTGATTGCTACCTTCGTTTACAGCAGTTGTTCCGTTTGGAGTAATTGTTCCGTTAGCTCCGGCACTTGCAACGATATCGTAAGTTATTGCAGCTGCTCCAATAGTTTCGCAAATCTGAGGAGAAATACAATTATCGACATAAACTGCTTCGATACAGTATTCGTGGTAATCTTCGTCTGCTTCAGTATTAGTAAACGATGTTTCTGTTGTTGTTGCAAGGAAAATTCCGTCACAGTAAACATTATATCCTGTTAAAGCTGCTCCCGGCATTGTGCCGTCGCCAATGTAGATGTCGTCAACACAAAAATAGTACATGTCTGTTGAGTTACAGTTTATTGCAACATATTTTGCATTTGCAGGAACGGTATATGAATATTCTGTCCAAGCAAATGGAGCAGAATTTACAGTTTGCAATATATTTGTAAATGCAGCTTCAGTGTTTGTTGTTGTAGAGTATGCAACACGGAACGATTCTGCATAAGCTGTTTTGTGTCCACTACGAGCATAAAAAGAGAATGTGAATGGATCAGCAAAGCCAAGTTCAGGGCTAATAATCCAGTCGTTTGTTTGCATCACAGGTGTGCCTGTTGAAGCATTGAACGTTGCAAAGAATTGATCGCCTGAATGAGCAAAGAAAGGATCGCCATTTGTTGTCTCTGTTAGAGGATCGCCGCCGGTATTTGTTACCAAAGTTGGGTCAAAAACAATTGTTGCCATTGCTAAACCCTGGTTTGTGAAAGTATAGTCAGCAATCGAATAAGTTGTGCTACCATCACCATCGATAAATGTCCATGGTACGTCGCCTGCTGAGTTTATTGTGAAAGCTGTATGACCTTCAATATCATCGAAAATATTGTTTGACCCGGCTGGTTCTACCCAACTCAAAGTATGTGTTGTAGGATTATCTTCGTTTATCACAAGGTTTGTCGGAGAGTCACATGAGCTATTGCTTCCGTCGTTTACAACTACAGTAACACATACATCATCATAACACTCCACACCATCAAATATTGGTTTTACGCAATATTCGTATGTGCCGTTTGCTTGTCCTGTGTGAGTGTAAGTTAAACCTGTTACAGTTGTTACTAAAGAACCCCCTTTATAGATGTTGTAACCTGTTACATTTCCTTCTGCAGGAACTTCCCAAGTTAGGATAACATCACTTACCGAAGTTATTCCCACAAGATTGCTTACTGGAGCACAAGGGTCAGCATCTATAACAGTTGTGGTTTCGTAAACAGTTGTAGAGTTAAATGCTGTTGCAACTAATAATGCTTCGCCTGCTGTTAAACTGTGTGTAATTGAATATGCTCCGGAACCATTTGTTAATCCTGAGTAATAGTTGTCATCTGCAGAAATACAAATAAGTACATTTTCGGCAGGAGTTCCATCAATATAAGCGATTCCTTCGAATGGAATACCAACCTCAGGATCTGTATTCGACAGAGTTAAGCTGTTTGGTTGTTCGGTTCTTAGTTGTAAAGAAGCATCTCCAAAGGTTGTCCAGGTTTTGATGGTTTCAATATCATCACTTCCAGAACTCTCTGTGAGCATTAATACAGAAGCATTTACTACAATTGATCCCCAGTGTGTGCGTTGCTCTGAGGTGTTATATCCTGTTGTTTGAGAAATACCATCAGTATCATAATTAAACCCACCAATTAAAATGTCGTAGAAATAATCCTGACCTCTTTGAGGTGGTTGCCAAGGTTGGTTAATTGTTGACATCCATGTTACAACGGCACCTCCGCCTGATTTACGAAGCCAAGTTTCTGCAAAGCATGAAGTTTGTGTATGGAATGCTCCATTTACACATGCAACAGAAACGATAAAAGGCAACTTATTTCCATTGGTTAAGCTATTAATATTTGTATTGCTATATCCTGTAGTAACAAATGTTGTTTCTGAGCCATGACCACAGTAAGCTATTGTTGAGGCTCCGGCATTGATATGGCTGTGCAATGTGGCTGCTGATGCAGAAGGAGCATAATTTTGCTGGTGTGTGTTGTAAGTAAAAGGATCCAATCTGTTGTTAAAAATTCTTTGAACATGTTCATAGTCAATTTCACTGTCATCTCCGTTATAGTACGGTGCGCCTCCTTCATCTGACGCAACTCCAATAAATGTTTCTCTCCAGCCTGATGTCATATCAGGGGTTTTTTCGTAATCTATAGCTTTATTGATTTGAGTTGTTAATTCGGTAGTATTGGTACACGAAAATCTTCCAACCGAAATATCAATATAATCATCAGTACCAGAAACACACCCTGTGTGAGGGTCGGTTGGGCATTGTATGCTATAGCTGGTAATAGTTGGGGATTTAATATCTGCCCAATCACCAACCAACTGCACAAACATTAGGTTAGGATTATTATTATATGCTGTTTGTATTGTTGTTTCAACATTTGTTCCGGTTGCCACAACCTGAGTGTTTACATTGTAGCCTTTTTGTTTTTTCCACAAAATATAAGGAGCCATAGTTGCTTCGTAGGCAGAAGTTGTAATTATAAGAATATCGCCGTACTCTTCCATGGTTAAACTCGCGCTTGCTTTTTCGGCTGAGTTATAGTTTATAAACATATTTTCATAAATACCTTCAACTTCTCTGATTTGATTTACATGATCTGATAAAAGCGGATTTGTTGGTATTTCATTGTTTTCTGTCAATCTTACTTTGATGCTGTTATACACTCTTAGTTTTCCTGTTACAGCGTTATACTGAAAAGGAGTAACTCTGACTGCTGTTCCGCGAACATCTCTAAAAATAAATGGATCTTCGACTTTTAAAATGTTAGATGGATAAAATTCATCGACAATAGATTCCGGATCTATCTCGTAAGGAATTTGAGATGGGTCTTGATTTCTGTAGATTGTCCCTCTCGAAGGTAGCATCGGGTAATCAAGATCATAATCCGTATAGTCGGAATAGACAATCTCATAATTTACATTTTTTTGTTTTGGCAATTTAACGGAGGCGCTGATAAAAGGCAATTCTGCCCAGCCTTCTTTGTCACTCACAGTACTTACATCGATGTCAACATACTGATATGTCTCTCCATCAATAGTGGTTTGTTTTAAATCCCAATAGTTTAAATTAAACTCGATGTCGTAAACACCGTCTTCGGGTTGTGTAAATGATCTCTCGAAGCTACTTTGTGCAAATACTCCCAATACACAAAAAATAGCAATTAGGGCTAAAGTAAATTTTCTCATAACAGATTTTTTAGTAAACAATACATCTAAAACCAATAAAAAAGTTTAAAGGTTGCATCAAAATTAAATATTAATAGGTATAAAAGCAATTAAATTGTTGCTAATATCCTTAAAATTATAGAAATGACATTTTTAAACACATTAGTTTCTTATTTGTTATCTTTGCAGCTAAATTTTTTTTTATGATTAAATTCGAAAAATATAAACTGTCTAATGGTTTAACACTAATAGTTTACGTTGACAGAACTACTCCATTAGTAGCCGTAAACACACTCTATAAGGTAGGAGCTCGTAACGAGGATGAGGCTCGTACGGGATTTGCTCATCTATTTGAGCATTTAATGTTTGGAGGATCGGTAAATATTCCGGAGTTTGATACAGTTTTGCAGCAGGCCGCAGGCGAAAATAATGCATTTACAAACAACGATATTACCAATTATTACATTACATTACCAAAGCAAAATATTGAAACTGCGTTTTATTTGGAATCGGACCGCATGTTGGAACTTGCTTTTTCGCAAAAAAGTTTAGATGTACAAAAAGGAGTTGTTTCCGAGGAGTTTAGACAGCGGTATTTAAATCAGCCTTATGGCGATGTCTCGCTTTTTTTGAGACCATTAGCATATAAAAATCATCCTTATAAGTGGTCAACAATTGGAAAAGAAATTAGCCATATTACCGATGCAAGTTTGCAAGATGTAAAAGACTTTTTTTATAATTTTTATGCTCCAAATAATGCTGTTTTAGTAGTTGCCGGAAATGTAAATCCGGACGAAATTCTTAAACTGACAGAAAAATGGTTTGGTGATATTCCTCAAAGAAATGTGAAAATTCAAAACATCCCTGTCGAACCAAAACAAACCCAAAAAAGAGAATTGGTTTTAGAAAGAGATGTGCCTTCTGATGCAATTTACATGGCTTATCATATGTGCGAGAGATTGCACGATGATTATTATGCCAGCGATTTGATCTCAGACATGTTGTCGAACGGACGTTCATCTTTGTTTAATCTGAATCTGATAAAAGGGAAAAAACTATTCTCTCAACTAGATGCTTATATTCAAGGATCCATAGACCCGGGTTTACTTATGATCAACGGTAGATTATATCCTGAGACAAGTTTCGAAACGGCAGAATCGGGCATAAAAACAGAATTATTCAAAATTAAAGACGGTAGCTTAACTGACAGAGAATTGCAAAAAGTTAAAAACAGAGCAATAAGTGCATTGTTGTTTTCAAGACTCAATCATCTTAACATTGCAATGGAATTAGCATATTTTGAAGCACTAGGAAATGCAGAAATGATTAATCAAATTGAAGAAAAATATAGTAGTGTGTCTCTTAAGAATATTGTTGATGCTGCAAATAGTTTATTTGTTGACGATAATCTGTCTGTAATTTATTATAAATCCAAAAATAGTAATGATAAATAGAAATATAGCACCACAAACGATTATTCCAAATAAAGTGGAATTTCTGCAACCCGAAGAATTATTATCAAGTTTATCGGAGGGATTTAAAATGTACGGATTTTATTCCCCAAACGCTCCTGTAGTTAAGCTCGATTTTATTTTTAATGCCGGAGTTGAGTATCAGACTAAGCCATTGCAAGCTGTTTTTGCAAACTCATTGATAAAAGAAGCTCCAATTGGAAAAAATCCCGATGAGGTAGCAGAGTTTTTCGATTTTTATGGTAGTTACATCGAAGCATTTGCCGGAATAGATACAGCCGGTTTAAGACTTTATGTTCCATCAAAGCACTTCGTGGATGTTATACATCTATTAATTGAAATTATTTTAAATCCTTTATTGCCTGTGCAAGAGTTTGAGTTAATGCAGAAAAAGTATTTTCAATCGATTCAAAACAATCTCAAGAAAACAAAATATGTAGCAATGCGTGGATTAAATCTTGAGTTTTTTGGAGAATCGCATCCATTGGGATATATGGTTGAACCGAACGATGTTAATAACGTAAATTACGATGATGTTGTCGATTTTGTTAGAAAATATTACAAGTTAGATAATTGTACTGCCTTGATTTCGGGTGATTATAATCCTGATATGGTTAATTCTTTGAGGGATGCCCTTGATTCTAAGCAAACAAAAAGGCAAAATCAAGTGATAATTAACCCGTCGGGATTTTCAAAAAATATTAAAGTGTATAATTTTGATGATGCTGTTCAATCAAGTATCTATGGTGGAATTGATCTTGGAAATCCGTCTGATGAAGATAGGTTATATCTTAATGTTTTAAACACTGTTTTTGGTGGATATTTTGGATCCAGACTTATGAAAAACATCCGAGAAGACAAAGGATACACTTATGGAATTGGTTCTTTTATCAGTGAAACAAATAATTCAACCTTACTGAAAATTGTATCGGATGTTGGTGTTGATGTTACTAATCAGGCAATTGCCGAAATATACAAGGAGATAGATTTGTTAAAAACAGAGATAATTTCTGACGAGGAATTAAACTTGGTTAAAAACTATATGATTGGAGATTTGATTTCATCGCTTGATGGCGTTATTCCCAATGCTATGGTCTTTGAAAAATTACTTGCAAGAGGCCGAACAATGAATTACATTGATGCACAAGTAGAAGCAATAATGAGTATTACTCCCGAAATAGTTTTAGAATATGCACAGAAATTTTTCAATACAGAAAAAATGTGCATTGTTGTTGCCGGAAAAAACTGATGCTAATGTTTTTGTAAAAAATAGCAATATGTATAAATTTTATTACATCTATTGAATCAGTTTTTCTTTTGATTAGTTGTTTTTAGCTTACGTAAGTAGCTGATATTGAGCATTATGCAAAACAGGTTGCAAAAAAGTTAAAAAAAATCAAAAATAATTTGTTTTTATAAAAATTAATTTTGTATATTTGTAAGGAATAGAAAAAGAATAGATGAAAAAACTGATTTCTTTAATATTATTAACCTTTACAGCAATGGTAATTTCTATTGCAAGTGTTGCTAATCCAATCTTTGAGAATGGAAAAGATAACGGTAAAGATGGAAATAAAGCTTCAAAACAAACTACTAATCAATCAACATTTTCTGTGATGCCTAGCACACAAAATGATAAGATTTCGTTAAAATTTGACGAAACTGCTAATGTTAGTAGTGTAAAAATGATAAATAATCAATCTGATGTTGTTTATCAAGGAGCAAAATCAAGAGGTGCATCTAATGTTTTAGATATTCCTATCGAAGATATGGAGCCCGGAACATATTTTATCAGAGTTCAAACGGATAAAGGCGTTTCTGTAGAAAGAATAATTATTTCAAAGTAATTTAATTAATAATAATATTTGAGACGGCAATGCCGTCTTTTTTTTTGCAAATTTGCAGCCAGTGTTAAAATAGTTGTTTGTAGCATAAGGGGGAGGAAACATTTGATTGTTTTAACCAAAATAGGCTTGGTCTGATATTAATTTATAAAGTATAAAAATTATGAAATTAGGAGCATTTTCAATTAGTCTGAACGTAAAAGACTTAAACGCATCAAAAGATTTTTACGAGAAATTAGGATTTGGGATATTTGCCGGTAGTTTTGAGCAAAATTATCTAATAATGAAAAACGACAATGCACTTATTGGACTTTTTCAGGGGATGTTTCAAGGTAATATTTTGACTTTTAATCCCGGTTGGGATGAGAACGCATGTAATGTTGATAACTTTGATGATATTCGTAAAATCCAAAGTCATTTAAAGAATAGCGGACTATCCTTATTAAGCGAAGCTGATGAAAAAAACGAAGGTCCTGCAAGTTTAATGTTAAGTGATCCTGATGGTAATATTATTTTAGTTGATCAACATCGTTAATAGTCTAGAGCTAATAAATGCGGAAAACAGGAGTTAAATTGAAATACATTTTTGCTATAGTAATTGCCGTAGCGATTACAGGAATTATTTTATCATGCCGACCGCCACAAAAATTTGTAAAGAATAAAGAGAATTACTATAAAAGTTCAAGAAAAAAGAACCGGCTCACAGAATTTTCAAAACTACCAGTTGACGGCACATATATATCAATAGATAATGATGATAAGACTGTAAAGTATTCTCTGTTAAGATTTAATCCTGACCAAACTGTTCAAATTTCGAGATCCTTCGAAAAGAATTTACTTTACCAAATTGATAGTATGAATTTTTTGTTTTGGTTAGAAGATAAGGTTTCATACTATTTTTATGTGAGTCCAAATACAGATGTATTGACTCTCGAACGATTTGAGTATTGGGACGGTCCATGGTGGAATTTTTTTGTTCAGGATAAGCACTACCTGGTTGAGCAGTTTGCGATCGAAGGAGATACTCTGATAAACCTCAATTATAACAATAAATCACGATTTAGACAGACATATACCTTTGACGGAACATTAAAGAAAAACCATGCTATTGTAGAAAACGAGTTTATTAGAAAGAAATTAGGGTTAGATGAATAATTCGTTTATGTTCTCTTGAAAGATTTACTATCCAAATATCTTTTATTTTACTTCATATTATTTTTCTAAAAACCTTGCTTTTTATAAAAAATCTTACTTAATTTGCTATCAGTAATAAAATATACTATACACCTAGTAAATGATAAAAGTAAGCATATAAAGCAATTGGTTTTTGGTTTTGTGTGGTTTTGTGGGGTGTGTATAAACTGGTTAAAGAATATAAAAATAGATACACAATATGAATACTGGATTTATAAGTTGTTTTTTCCTGATTGTTGTATTAGCCAGTTGTGATAAATACTACGAAAGTGAACTTGTAATTGAAAATAAT
Organism: Bacteroidales bacterium; assembly: GCA_016937855.1. Lineage (GTDB taxonomy): Bacteria > Bacteroidota > Bacteroidia > Bacteroidales > ML635J-15 > Bact-19. Next base: position 17,783 of record JAFGVU010000115.1, read on the forward strand.
ACAAGTAAAAGTATAACAGTTAGGTATCAGATCGATTTTAGCCCGAATTATAATCGCGATTCAATTTATCATACAATAATTGAGCCTTACAATATAAAAAGTATTTACAATGATCCAAGTTCACATGGGATGAAATGTAATGAAGTAAATTCAACGCAAGAAAAAATCTACTTTTTAAATATCATAAGTATCACAAATTCTTCAAACGAGAGTTGCTTAAAGGAATACAACGATTGTTCGACATGGAAATTTGTAACTAAAAAGCGAGATGATGAATTTGACTTAATAACATATAGCTTAGTACTGAATGAAGATGACTTCTAAGTATTCTCTAGCACCAGCTTTTGTTAATACCCTTAGGGATTGCCAAATAGACCCTAAATCCTCCTTTCAATAAAATATTGTTGTGTGTTTTTGAAAACGAATCTGGTTATACAATTATTTGAATGAAAATTATTAAGTATTTTGCTGGTTTGAAATAAGAATTTGGATTATGGCAAATTGCATGTGGCAAATAGGGCATGGTGCATGGTGCCAGTCGAAGTGAGCTTGCCTGCACTGATTTTACCGAAGTGCCGAAATGCAATTCATTGAAATATTAATGCAAAAGAATCAAATTCACATAGATGGTTAACCTAAATAGTTACTAAAAATGTTAAATATCTTACTATAAAATTATTAACTTTGTTGTTTGTTGTAAGTTAATAAAAGGACAGTATAATATATGAAAGCAAAATTATTGATTTTACTTAGTATTCTATCCACTCAAATAGGTTTTAGTCAAAACTTATTTCATAATGGCGATTTTGAAAATGGAACAACAGGATGGTATTTAATTGAAGCAAATGAAGGTGTCGCTGTATCAATAACTAATTCTGAGGTTTTTCAAGGAAGTAGTAGTTTGAAACTTGAAATTTTGAATCCTGAAACAGTTATTGTTGCAGGCATATTTCAAACAATTTCAGTCGAGCCAAATACAACTTATTATTTTTCTCATTCGATTAAAACCGAAGCACTTAATTATATTGTATATCCTTATATGAAATTAAATGATGGAACAGATATTTTCGTTCAAAATGGATATTTCTCAGGATATACAAAAGATTGGACAACTTATGATATGAGATTTACAACACCAGATTTAGTAAATAGTCTTGAATTTTTTATTTTTCTTGTCGGAAATAATGGAAATGCTTTTGTTGATGATTTGGTTCTGACCAAAATTGAAAGCCCAGTAGCGTTGAATTTTTCTGTTGATTTAAGTAATAGTTCGACATCTTTTAATAATTTATTGTTAGGTACAAATAGTTCGCCAATAAGACCCAATTCAGCAAATGATTTAAGTAATGATTTTATTGAAATTGGAATTCCTGAAGTGCGTACTCATGACATTTATGGTGCCTGTGATATTCATGTGATTTTTCCTGATTTTAGTGCTGATCCACTTGATCCGAATTCATACGATTTTAGCACTACCGATGAGGTGGTGCAATCGATTGTTGATGTGGGTGCAGCCCCATTTTTTCGATTGGGATATAGTTTTCAATTAGACCCTATTTACGGAGCACCACCTGCCGATTTTGATAAATGGGCTAGCATTTGTGCACAGATTGTGAAACACTATAATCAAGGATGGAATAACGGATTTTATTTCGATATCGAGAAATGGGAAGTGTGGAATGAGCCGGATTTGGGACATTTTTGGTCCGGGACACCGCAGCAATTCTATGATTTGTACAGGCAAACAGCATTAAAGATAAAAAATGTAAATCCAAATCTTAAAGTGGGGGCAGCAGGCTTTGCAAATATTTATAATGCCGATTTTGTACAGCCCTTTTTCGATTCAATATCAGCAAATAACACTCCCATTGATTTTATTTCTTATCATTCTTACATATATACAAATCCGTATTATTACACCCTTCAAATTCAAGATTTAATGAGTTTGTTGGCAAATTACAATTTAGAAGCAACAGATATTTATCTTACCGAGTGGAATAATTATCCGTATAACGAAGAAAACACAATTATTGAGTACGGACGAGATGATGCACTGTCTGCTGCACTTACAGCATCAAGTTTTTATTATCTTCAAAACAGTAATTTGTCGGGAGCATATCGATATAGAACCGATGAATATTTTTTTGGACTTTTTAGAGATAACGGAGAATACTCATTTTCTGGTTTGGCATTTAAAGCAATTAGTAAATTAGCGAATAGTGAAGTGCTACACACAACAGGAAGCGATTCTCTTGGAAATATTTGTCTTGCAGGTAAAAATCCCGATGCTTCAAATGTTACAGTTATTGTTTCCAACCCAAATTTGTTATCAGACTCCTATGCCATTGAATTTCAAAACATAACTCATAGTATGAATTATCAAATCATTAGAATTGATAGTAATAATGAATATTCTATAGTTGAAAATGGGGTTATTACGCCTACTCTAAATACTATAACAAGTTTTGTTGAGCCTCCATTTGTAGATTTAATTTTATTGAATTCTTTTACGGGATTTGATGAATATAGTATTAATGATGAAATTATTATTTACCCAAATCCTACAGAGAATCAGATTGAAATTATTGCAGATAGGGAATTTACTAATTCTGAAATTACCATTTTCTCAATTTGTGGAAAGAAAATAATGAGCGTTCAAAATTCCTTAACAGTAAACATGTCTGATTTTTCAAATGGGGTATATATAGTTCAAATAAAACTTGATGAATTTATTTATACAAAAAAGATTACGAAAAATAGATAGCCAGCCTGTAACATGCTGTATATATTATTGACGCGACTGTGCTAAAATCAATGGTTATAACTCGATTCAAACTTCATCGTGGCTTGACAGTGAAATGCTCTAAACGTCGAAGTCCCGTTTTACGAGTGACTGCGATTAGCCATTTGGCTGATAAGGGCTCGTCACAGCCTGCTTCGATTATTTTCGTAGAACACATTTAAAAAAACAAATATTTTGTGAGTAAATGCCCACCAGCTTTTATTCAAAACCGTTCACAAAAACGAACCCTAAATCTTTACTCTACATGTCAAAATAATAAATGCATAATGCGGGTTAAACCTCAACATGTTTTTTACACGCCATTTAGCTCTAAATATTTTTATTTTACAGCAGATTTTTCCTGGAAACCCTTGCTTTTTATAAAAAATCTCACTTAATTTGCTATCATTTAAGAAAAATACTATACACCTGATAAAGATAAAAGGTAAACATATACAACAAGTGTTTGGTGGCTTTGGTCCCGATAATTTCGGGATTTGTGGGGTGAGAGGTGTCGGTATAAGCGTGTTACAAGCAACCATAAAGAACCTACTGCATATAAATAGACAGAGATGAAAAAAGAAGTAAAAATAATTCTAGAGCCAGATGTTCATAAAAGTAAAAATGGGACTGTATTTGAGGAACTCATTAGACTGATACTTGAGAAACAAGAATATCAGGTTACTAAAAATGTTCTTATAACAGGATTAGAAATTGATTTGCTCGCAAAACATCGTTTAAAGAATGAGGTTTTATATGCAGAATGCAAGGCTAAAGAAAAACCAAAATCTGACGAAATAAAGAAATTCATATTTGCAGTGGATTATGGTATAGATGGAGAAAAGGCAGATTATGGTTATTTTATTCATACAGAAGAATTAGATAGTCATGCTTCTGGATTACAAGAGCAACTTGAAAGAAATAAACCAAATGTCTCATTTATTGGTCCCAATAAAATTTTCGAAACTCTAGAAAGGTCAAATATTGTTGAAACTTTTAGTAAAACTGAAATAGAAGGCAATCTAATTACAAAACTTACATTAGCTTACTCCTATATTGGTATTTTTTATGTCGCAATTATAAACGTTGGAAGTATTCCTAAATTTTTCTCAATTTTCGATAAATCATTGAAGCCAATTGATGATGAATCCACAATTCAATTATTAAAAGACTCTTTAAAAGATATACAAGAATTAGAATATTTAACGGTTTCCCCAAAAAAAGAATCTAAAGAAAAAACGAGTAGAACAAAGGAACGCGAAACAAATGAGAAAGATACTATTACCGACATTAAGGAAAGTGAAAATTGGTATGATTATACGCCAGCTTCAATTAAACATTTTATAGGGAGAACAAATCTAAAAAGGGAAATAAGAGTTTTCATTGATAATGTTAGAAAAGCAGAAACCAACGACCGTGTATTTTTACTTGATGGAAAATCTGGTTGGGGAAAAAGTTCACTTCTAGCTGAACTTAGAGGCAGTAGTCAGACTCTTAAATACTGGAAGAGTAGAATGCATGTTGTTGCTGTTGACACAAGAAGTGCTAATACCGTAAATTTTGTCGGTTTAGCTTTTAAAAAGTTAGTAACATCAGCTTTAGAATCTGGATTTATTCAAAAAACCATTTTTTCAAAAGATTTACGTATTACATCTCCCTATAACGTACTCGATGATGAATCGGTTAAAGAGCTTTTTAAAGAACTAAAAAAACGTAAAAAAACACTGGTATTGGTGTTTGACCAATTTGAAGATAAGTTCCGAGACGAGAAGTTATTTGACGCATTTTATCAATTCTGTATTGATGTCCATGACGCCAGAGAGAATTTAGTTGTTGGTTTCTCTTGGAAATCAGAAATTAATGTACCATTCGGGAACAAGGCATCTAATCAATTCAATCAATTACGAGATTATGCAAAATGCATAACTATTCCAGAATTCAATCAAAATGATGCAAAACAAGTTGTTCGACAATTGGAAAGTTCAATTGGGAAACCCATTGGAAATGACCTTGAAAGAAGGTTGGTAGAAAGTTCTCAAGGATATCCTTGGCTAATAAAAAAATTGTGTATCCATACTCTCAAACAATATGAAAAAGGTAAGTCCATTGAGGAGCTATTAGAACAGGAATTAAATTACAAGGAACTTTTTGATAACGACTTACTTGAAGTTGGCAATGAAGAAAAGCGACTCTTAGACCATATTGCGCTGCGAGCATATGACGGTAATCCATTTGACATTTCTGAACTCGATAATGAAACACAAAAGCTAGCTGACAAGCTAATACATATGAGGTTAGTTATCAGGACTGGTACGACATATAATATTTATTGGGATATTTTTAGAGACTATATCGTAACCAAAGAAATTCCTGTATTAGGTGAAAGTTACTTAATTAGACAAAGTGGTAATACCTGTCTTGATGCATTTTTAATATTTAAAAACGATAGAAAGCTCCCTCTAAATACTTTGATTGATTATTACCCAAAACAGATTTCTGAGAAAGCAATTTCGAATATTTTATTAGAATTAAGAAGCCTTGGTTTATTAAAGAAACAGAAAGGAATCGATATTTTTGAGGTAACAGACAAAGTAACTGAAGTTTCAAAAGAATTCTTCCAAAAGTATATTACTCAGAAATTTGAAAATTACACCCCATATATTGAGTTGCAGAAGCTTAGCAAAGCAAAGATTACTACCGATGATATTAAAGATGTATTAAAAAGAATTTTTAAAACAGAAAAATTTGAAGAGAATACATGGCATGCATATGCTAAGCAGCTTTCAATTTGGTTTGGATTAAGTAATCTTAGCATAAAAGATAGGCTTGAAGAATCAAAACGTGGTAGTGGTACTTACAGTATTAATAAAGTAAAGCATATCCCATATTATTCTCCTGCTGCTCTATTTGATAGTTATTCTAATGTATTACTAGGTAAACCTATAAATAACAGAAAAGCGAGAGATTTAAATTTAATAGGTTTAATTGATGAAAATGGTGATTTGCTTTCTAATATAGATGATTTGCAAGAACATGTTTATCGAGAAGCATTATCTATTGATAAGCTAAAAAAAGCTTATGACTTTATTAAAAAGAAACCCCAAATAAGTCAAAATGATTTTATTTCTAGCAATCCGAAAATTCTTGCAAATTACAAAACACTAACTTCAAAAAAGCAGGCGACAAGTATAATTTTTGTTTGGGTAAAATACTGTATTGCTTTCGAGTCTGGAGAGAATATAAATGTTAGAGCACGTAGGAGAAATAATGGAATTTATTATTATGCTTTTGGACCTAATAATGTAATTAATACAATAAAAGAATTTGCCCAGGGCAATTTGACTCTTGAACCTAACAATAAAAGAAAATTAAGAGACATAGAGCATCTTGGTTTTTTAGACTTTAATGAAGGTGAATATAAAACAAACACGAATGGAAAGTTATTGGTAGAATCTTTAAAGCCGAACTCCATTCTTGCCGAATTTGCAAGAAAAGACAAGTATATTGAATTGTTCTTGAAGCACTGTCCAGATAAGAATACTAGTGCAAACATTAAAGAAATAATTGAGTCTGAAAATGAATTCTTTTCACATTTAGCCAGCTATAACTCTAAAAGAGCGAAATGTTCAATTTTTTTCGCTTGGGCAAAGTTTCTTAGAAAAGTAGAAAATGGCAGCTTGTAACAATGTATAAAAATAATAGCCGGTTCATGTGTAAATTCAATGGTTACAGCCCGCTTCAACTTCCTTGTAATTTAACAGGAAAGTGCCACGCAATCGGCTACTATTCTTATACTTAACGTTATGGGGCATTTTGAGAGCGCGATTATGAGATAAGGAATGGAGCCTTGATAAAAATTAATAAATTATTTATGAATCAGAGTATAACGATTAGATTACAAATACAGAATATTATTTTTTTGGCAATTATTTTACTTGTTAATATACCAGCATATTCACAAAATAAAGATGTTGATTCAATTTCAATAGACTTAGAGGAAAACTCTTCTGTAATTAAAACTATTCCACCATCACCATTTGGCCAAGTGAGGAGTGCATATGATAGTAAAGGCAATCTAAAGTATATAGATAATGCTAATTATGCGATTAATTCAAAGGAAAATGGATTTGGGAAAGTAGATGTTAAACCCTATTCGCTAAGTTTCAATTTTGGGATTAGTTCGATAAAGAGTTCTTTTGATACAATAATCCCATTGCTAGTAATAAATGATTTGATAGATAGTACTTGGATTCAGACATTCGGGGAAGGAAGGCGTGAACCATCTGGGATTTATATTCTCATTGGAAGCGATGTGGATATAAGAATTGTGCAAATTCTTTTTGATTATTTTCAACAATCAAAAATAGAAATTAATGCATTGAGTTTATTTAATTACAAAAATGATCCTTTTATGGATAATAAAACTATTTCATTAGGATCCTTCATATCTGGAGAAACTACTAATATGATTGTTGTAAAGGATGCTGAGAATATAAAAAGACTATGTGAATCTAAAACTCATGAGCAAATGATACGTGGATTTTATGAATATAATGAAAACAAAAATATCTTGATGGAGTATCTAAACGCCCCTTAACACGTTCATAAGTAATGCGGGGTGATGTGGTAATTTGAACATGAGTACATTTAATAAACATAGCAACGGTTTGATAGGAAATTGCTTTGAACGGCGAATAACGGAGTAATCAGCGAATCTAACCCCTCATGAAGCTAGCGGAATAAATGCCAAACGCTTCATACGCCAACCATTGACAAAAAATTTAAAACACACAGACAATATGTCTACTAGATTCTTAATTTTCTTTTTCCTGCTAATTTCATTAGCTAGTTGTGATAAATACTACGAGAGTGAACTTGTAATTGAAAATAATACAAGTAAAAGTATAACTGTTAGGTACCAAATAGATTTTAGCCCAAATTATAATCGCGATTCAGTTTACCAGATGACAATTGAGCCTTACAATATAAAAAGTATTTACAATGATCCAAGTTCACATGGAATGAAATGTAATGAAGTAAATTCAACGCAGAAAAAAATCTACTTTTTAAATATTCTAAGTATCACAAATTCTTCAAACGACAGTTGCTTAAAGGCATACAACGATTGTTCGACATGGAAATTTGTAACACAAAAAAGAGATGCTGAATTAGACTTACAGTTATATAGTTTAGTACTAAATGAAGATGATTTCTAGACGTTTTTTAGCATAACTAAAATAAAATAAGTCTGTTAGTATTTATACTTATCCAACTTGCTATTAATACCCTGTAATTTGCCGTATTTCCAGTCTTTTACACTCAGTTTAGTAATATTATTTTTGTCGAAACTAAAACAAAAGAATGACAAATTATTTTGAGCTGTTATCTACTGACGTAAGATTTGTTGAGGGGCTTACTGCTTGTATGAATTGTGGCGTTTGTACTGCAATTTGTCCGGCAGCAGAGTTTTATAAGTACGATCCGCGACAAATATGTAATATTGTTCAAACGCGTGATGATGAGCAAAT
>JAFGVU010000116.1 GCA_016937855.1 Bacteroidales bacterium
AAATTTTTCGCGGACACTCGATTTTTCACGCAAAAATCTTTAATATAGTGTTTGCGATTCTATTTTTTTTAATTTTTATTTCAAATACCTTATGATGGCTTTGATTTTTGCTAAAAATCGGTGCCAACTGAGCTATAGCCCCTAAAAATATGTAGTTGGTTAAAACCCAAATTCTTTTTATTGTTTAACAAACTTACCACCGGCGACAGCCTGCTTCTTTTCATTTGTTATCTTATAAATATAGTTACCTGCAGGCAAGTCTTCTAAATTTATTTTTGAACTTTGCGAAAATAATACAAAATCTTTGATTTTTTTACCTTCGATTGAATAAATTTCAATATTTTGATTTGCAAAATCAGGAATATAAACTTCGATATAATTTGTAGTAGGATTTGGGTAAACCTGATGAGTTAAAACCTCAAAACCTGGAGTACTGCTAAGATATGCATATCTGTATGTTACATTATATACAGAATCACGATTTGTATTCATTTCAATCTCTACCAATGGATTGATATTGTCCTTTGTCCAATACGAATAACTTGTGGTAGTGTCATATATTGGTAAATCCATTGGAAGTTGGTCGCCTATTCCGGGCACATCGCTAAGGGAAGTATAAGCTCCAGAGAATTTTGATCTTAACTGAATGTCAGATACATTAATGAATTGTCTATTCTCTCTCAAATATTGGAAAGTCCCATTAAGATTTGAATCTCCAACACATTGCATACTTCCAAATTCGTCAAAATCGGAAATTATTTTTAGATTTATTAAAAACCTTACTGTATCATATAATGCAGTAACTGTACTGTAATAATCTGCTGGAATGATTGATTCGAAAACAGAAATATGTTGATTTTCAAATGCCGATCCAATATCTTGATGAGTGTCTTCAAATTCACTTGGAAAATAACTCATTATCAGAGTGTCAACAAATATTAAATTCATTGGATCTCCTGTCATGGGTAACTGTCCTTGAAATCCGATAAGTTTCATACTTTCTTCTGAGATAAGCATGTGCATAATAAAACCATCGCGAGTCATAAAAGAACAAGTTGCTTCTTCGTAAAGTCCTTCTGTGTCTGTTTCGGAAGGGCTCATATACTCGAGAGTATCTATTTCGACATAAGGAAAATCCAAGTCGTCAAAAATTAATTGTTCGTTTAATGCGCTATCAATGTTATAGCTGTCTCCTTCCATTTCAAAAGCGTAATATATACGCGGGAACTCATCTCCCAAATCAAAAACATCAGATCGAACTATTGATATTTGACAATACAAAATTGAAGCTAATGATATCAATAGCCCAGAAAGTAGAATTTTTTTCATGAGATTAAAAGTTTATGTGCTTGTTTAAGATTAGTTAAAAACCGTTTGCTCGTTGATTTCGATTGTTGTTTCATAGTTTTTGTCGTTCTCCAAAATGAGAATCCCAATACCTCTGCGCTCAAAAGGATGATCTCTGTCTGTTCCTTTAGTTACTTCGACTTTATAAATAGACTCGTATTTAAAGTCATATAAAACTTTACCTTCTTTGTCAGTCCATTGTGTGTCGGCAACTGGTTTGGCTTCGTTTAATAAATAAACAATAGTGTGAGAGCTATCAGAATTAGGAGCTTTAACTATAACTCTTGCGCCTTCGACAGGATTATTATCTTCGTCAATAACAAAAATAGTTGCCTTAGGTGGATCTTCGGGTTGACAACTAAAAGTTAAAAAAACAACTCCTGCAAGTATTGCAGCGAATATGACAATATTAATAAATCTCTTCATAATTATGACTTTTTGTTTATTTTTGCAATGTACAATATTAGCTATTTTTTTTTATTTATCAAATATTTTTTATGTTTAAACGAAAAATTATTCTTTTAGCTGCTTTAATAACGATGTTTTTTATCTCATCATGCAGTATTTTTAATAATCCAACGAGTATTAAAAGTTTTGTGAAAGTAAAAACTACTGAAGGTGATTTTGTTATTGGACTTTACGAAGGGACCCCAAAACACCGAGACAATTTTATAAATAATGCACAAAATGGTACCTATGATAGTGTTTTAATTTATTCTGTTGTCCCTCACGGAATGATTAAAGCCGGGTTACCTCTAAATAACGAAGAAGAAGACTTTTTGACAACTAATTTTATTAAAACTTCTATCGAATCTGAAATAAATTCCAAACTTATACACAAAACCGGTTCGTTTGGAATGTATAGGCTTGATAATGATAAGAATCCCGATCGTTTGTCTGACCCTCAATTGTTTTATTTTATAGACGGCATTCCTTTGGATGAGAAAACCCTTAAAACACTTGAAACCAAGCGCAATGCTCCTTTAATTGCTGATTATATCAGAGTGTTTTTAGACGAGCCTCAAAATAAATTTCTGGAAGATAGTTTAACTCAGTATAAGATTAGTGGTGATAAGGAGAATTATAGAAGGCTGTATTTGGAATTAACCGATAGTGTCAAGCCAAGAATTAAATCTGATGGGAAAGAGTTATTTGTTTTAGATAAATTTCAGATAGATAAATATTTGGAGCATGGGGGCGCACCAATTTACGATGGACAATATACCGTTTTTGGAGAAATTGTTCTAGGGAATGAAATAATAAAAACTTTGTCGGATGTGAGAATTGGGATGTATAATAAACCAAAAGCGAATATTTACATTTTATCAACTTCGGTTTTGAGTAAGAAAGAATATAAAAATTATAAAAAGTCAACTAACAATTAATATAAAAGTAAAATTATGAAAAGATTATTAGGTTTAGTTTCGTTTGCAATAGCTGCAATATCTCTTGTAGGGCAAACCAATTCGGAGAGTCTAACACTAAAAGAGTTTAAGTTAGATAATGGGTTAACCGTATATCTAAACCAAGATAAAAGTGTTCCAAATGTTTTGGGAGCTGTAGTAATCAAGACAGGGGGAAAGTACGATCCTGCAGATCATACAGGCACTTCTCACTATCTTGAACACATGATGTTTAAAGGAACAGATGAGTTGGGAACTATAGATTATGGTAGAGAAAAGATATATCTTGATAGCATCTCTCTTAAATATGATGAGTTGGCAAAAACATCTGATGCTGCTGCGAGAGAAGCAATACAAAAAAAGATTAATGAATTGTCTCTTGAGGCAGGAAAATATGCTATTCCCAATGAGTTGGACAGAATGTTAGATCAAATTGGATCTAGTATGGTAAATGCTTTTACTTCAGATGAAATTGTTGCGTATTTTAATGTTTTTCCAAATAATCAGATGGAAAAATGGATGATGATTTATTCGCATAGGTTTAAATATCCGGTGTTTAGACTATTTCAATCTGAGCTAGAGACTGTTTTCGAAGAAAAAAATATGTATGCAGATGATTTTTCTACAAATTTGATTGAAACTTTTTACAAGAATCTTTACAGAAATCATCCATACGGAACGCAGACTGTTATTGGTACAGCTGAGCATATTAAGAATCCTTCATTAACAAACATGCGAAAAATGTACGAAACATATTATGTGGCTAATAATATGGCGCTGATAATTACCGGCAATTTTGATATGGAAAAAGCTATTCCAATGATTGAAAAGTATTTTAGTTCGTGGAAATCAGGCAAAATACCTGAATTTCCAGAGTATAAAGAATCTGATTTTGAGGGAATAGAAGAAATTGTGGACAGGATTACTCCTGTCAAAGTTGGATTAATTGGATATCGTACTGTTCCAGTAAATCATAAGGATGAAACCGCTCTTGAGGTAGCTACTGCAATGTTAAGTAATAGTTCATCAACCGGTTATTTAGATAAGCTTGGATTAGAAGGCCAGGTACTAGAAGCAATGTGTTTTAGCGATATTCGTAATGATCATGGAGCCTTAGTTGTTTTATATGTCCCCAAAATAATTGGTCAATCACATAAAAAAGCATTTAAACTCGTGCATAATCAAATTATGAAACTGCATACCGAGGAAATTGATAAGGAAATGCTAGAAGCCGTAAAACTAAACCTAATAAAAGAGTATCAACAGTCATTAGAAGATCCTACAAACAGAGCATTCCTTATTGCAAGTTTGTTTACAGCTAATAAAACATGGGAAGAGGTGTTGAATTATCCTGAAGATATTCGCGCAATAACAGTAGATGATGTTAATCGTGTTGCAAAACAATATTTAAATGATAATCTATTGTCTTTTCAGTCAAAAATGGGATTTCCAAAAAAAGATAAGCTCGAAAAACCAGGCTTTGAACCTGTAATTCCTAAAAACTCAGAGGAAAAATCATTGTTTGCTAAAAAAATGGAAGAAGTCCCTGAAAACAAAACAGAACCTCAATTTGTCGATTTTAAAAGAGATTTAACACAATTCGAGTTAAAGGGTGGAGTGGTATTTTATCATGTTCCAAACAAAATTAACGACATCTTTAACTTAACAATAAAATTTCATAAGGGCACAAATTCTGATATGCGTATTGTTCAACTTGTCGAATATATGCAACTAATAGGTACGGAGAAATTGGAGCTAGATGCTTTTAATAGTAAGCTTCAGGAGTTGGGTTGTTCTTTTTGGATTGAAGCTGAAGAAAACTATTTTACAATTAATATCGATGGGTTTGACAAAAATTTTCATGAATCTGTTGAGCTGGTAGTTAGTCTTTTAAAATCCCCAAAGGCTGATGACTCTAAAATGAATAATCTCGAAAGGAATGCTTCTTTTATTCGTAAATTTGAGGGAAGTTCGCCAGACGATTTGGCTTCAGCTTTATTTGCATACGGGTTATATGGAAAAGATTCTGAGTATCTACGACGGATGACTGTTAAAGATGTGAAAAAGACTGAATCGCAGGACTTACTTAATGTTTTATCTAGCTTAATTACTGAACAATATAGTGTGCATTATTCAGGTACTTTGTCGGTTGAAGAGATTAAAAAATCAGCTGAAAAATTGCTTAGCTTTGAATTAAAAGCATCTGCTACAAAATTTCCTGTATTTTATGACAGGGTGAATTATAATGAAAATACAATCTTATTCCTTGATGACTCAAAATCCTTGCAAAGTAGAATCTATTTTTACGTTGATGGAGCAGAAAATAAACCACGTGAGAAAGCTGTAGCTATGGCATTTAATCAATATTTTGGTACGGGCATGTCTGCATTGGTTTTTCAGGAAGTGAGAGAGTTTAGATCAATGGCTTATTCAGCTTATGCTGTCTATCGTACTGGATTTATGCCAAATCACAAAGGATATTTACAAGGATTTGTTGGAACTCAATGTGACAAAACAATTGATGCTATAAGTTTGATGGATAGTTTAATTCATCAGATGCCGGTTAAAGAAAACCGTATGCCTGATATTGTTTCTGCTTTAATGCAATCAATTAATAGTTCCAAACCTACATGGCGAGAAGTGAGTGAGACTATAGAGAAATGGAAATTGCAAGGCTATTATAGCGATCCAACTGAATTGAATTATAAAGTTTACCACGACCTGACTTTTAAGGAGATCTATGAGTTTTATACGCAAAATATTCAGAAAAAGCCTATGCTAATTTGTATAGTAGGGAATAAAAAAAGTATCGACATGGAGGCTTTGGCTAAATTTGGAAAAATTGTAGAGGTGTCTCAAAAGGATATTATGAATTAATTATACTGCATCAAGCGGCTCTATTTAGTGTGTTTTGGTATAAAAACGGAATAGTATGCCTTAATTTTTCACAAAATTTAGCTTAATTGCACTTATATTGCTTTATGCAATTTAGGGTTATAAAAAACAAAGATTCGATTTAACAAAAGTAATTTAAATGAAAAAGTGCTATTTTATTATTGTAACAGTATTATTGTCTCTTACCGTTTTTTCGCAAGGTAGAATCAAAGTGATGTCGTATAATTTGCTAAATTTTGCTAACTATACTTCTTATTGTACTCAGGAAAATAATCCTCATGAAGACAAAGCCGGATATCTGGCAACAATAGTTCAAAATCAGGACCCCGACATTATTGCTGTTTGTGAATTGGGACAATACATTAGTTCTTCGTATGTTACGAACTACATCTTGGGCAACGCCTTAAATGTTAACGGTGAAACAAAGTGGCAAGCTGCTTCTCCAACAAACCAATCGGGTTCTTATCTAATTAATGGATTGTTCTTTGACAAGACAAAATTTCAGTTAATTTCTCAACCGGTTATTCAAACTGATATTCGTGATTTAAATGTGTATAAGTTAAAAAGTTTACAGGTTACCGAAGAAACTTTTTTTTATATAGTTATTTTGCATCTTAAAGCTGGCAGTGGAACAGATGATGCCGCAGAACGAACCGACATGGTAGAAGCTTTCATGAACTATTTGTCGAATTTGGGCTCGAATGATAATTTTATTGTTGTTGGAGATTTTAATGTTTACTCGTCGAATGAGCAGGCTTTTCAGAGAATGATAAATCCTTCGAATCCATCATTAACCTTTCACGATCCAATTAATCAACTGGGAGATTGGAGTAATGGATACTCTTTTAGGGAATATCACACACAATCGACCTACGACGGTTATGATAACGATTGTTTTTCATATGGCGGAATGGATGACCGTTTCGACTTTATCCTAATTAGCTCATCAATAAAAGATGGCACTGCTAATATACAATATGTTGAGGATACTTATTGGGCTGTCGGACAAGATGGAAATAGGTTTAACGAGACAATTAACAGTCCATATAATTCATCATTACCATCAAATGTAATAAATGCGCTTGAAAATATGAGCGATCATTTACCTGTTGTTGCTGATTTTCAAATCGGAGATAATAGCAGTATTGCAAGTATCTCAACTAATAATAATTTTTATGCAAATGTTGTTAATCCAACTGATGGAGTAATCAAATATCAGCTAAAAACAAGTGTGACTTCTCAAATTAATGTTAGTGTTTTTACAAGTGTTGGACAAAAAGTATTTTATTCTACCATTACTCCCGATACTAATACAATTTATTTACACGATATTTCTAGTTTTCCTTCGGGAATTTATTTTATGTATTTCGAAGGAGACGGAATTTTTCAATCCTATAAAATTGTTAAGCAATAGATAGATGCAGGTCGATTATTCGGGGCTGTTAAAGCGTCTTCGGAAGACCAAGCCCAAAGAACTTGATGCGGTATTTAATGAATTACATGACAAAGCTTTTACACGTATCGATTGTTTAGATTGTGCTAATTGTTGTAAAAGTTTGGGACCTCGGGTAACAGAAGTCGATATTAAAAGGCTAGCCTCACACTTAAAGATTAAGGAATCAGTATTTGTAAATACTTATCTGCGAATAGATGAAGATAAGGATTATGTTTTTAAATCAATGCCTTGCCCATTTTTGATGAATGATAATTATTGCATGGTTTATAAATCAAGACCCAAGGCTTGTAGGGAATATCCGCATACTAACCAAAAAAATATAAAAAGCATATTGTCAATAAGTGTTAAAAACATTGATACTTGTCCGGTTGTTAAAGAAATTTTTGATCGATTAGAATCAGATTTATAGTCGGGTTTTTTGATACTGATTAAACTTCGGGATATTTTAAAAAACAATTTTCGGGTTACTCGAAAATTTTCCTTATCTTTCTTTTTTTTTGCCAACGCGCCCCTGCGTCCCTAAAGGGAGGCTTGCGCGCTTATGTTCAAATTTTCTTTTCTTTTTGTACCCTTTCTTCGTTTAAACCAAATTTTCGAGTTTCTCGAAAATTTTCCTTATCTTTTTTTTGCCAACGCGCCCCTGCGTCCCTCATTTCGACCTCCGATATACATCGGAGCAATGACCTAGGGGAGGCCTGCGCGCTTATGTTCAATTTTTTCTTTTTGCTCTTTTCTTCGTTTAAATCAAATTTTCGAGTTACTCGAAAATTTTCTTTATCTTTCCTTATCTTTCTTCTTCCGCCGCGCCCCTAAGTCCCTGAAGGGAGGCCTGCGCGCTCATCAACTCTCAAATTTTCGAGTTTCTCGAAAATTTCCCTTATCTTATCTTTATCTTTCTTATCTTTGCAAAAAACTTTTTAAAAATGGGAAACATCGTTGCAATTGTCGGAAGACCAAACGTAGGTAAATCTACATTATTTAATCGTCTTGTTGAGAGACGCGAAGCCATTGTTGACGATGAGAGCGGTGTTACTCGTGATAGAATTTATGGACATTCTCTTTGGAATGGTAAAAACTTTTCGGTTGTAGATACTGGTGGATTTGTTGATAATTCGAAGGATTTGTTCGAGCAGGAGATTGCGAAACAAGTTCTAATTGCAATTGAAGAAGCCGATGTAATTATTTTTATGTTGGATGTTGCATCAGGTTTAACTGATTTAGACTTAGCTGTAGCCGAAGTATTACGAAAAACCAAGAAACCTGTGTTTTTAGCAGCAAACAAAGTTGATAATAATGCACGTATAGCGGACAGTTACGAGTTTTATAATCTCGGATTAGGAGAGGTTTATTGTATTTCAGCCATGAATGGATCCGGAACAGGCGATATTCTCGACGCAATTGCAGAGGTCCTTGCAGATGATGAAATAACGGAAGATACAGATTTGCCGCGGATAACTATCGTTGGACGACCAAATGTTGGGAAATCATCACTTACAAATGTTTTAATAGGAGAGGAGCGTAATATTGTTACAGATATTGCAGGCACAACCCGTGATTCAATAAATACAAGATATAATAAATTTGGATTTGATTTTATTCTTGTTGATACTGCTGGAGTAAGACGAAAAAGCAGAGTTAGCGAAGATCTTGAGTTCTACTCTGTAATGAGAGCAATAAGAGCAATAGAACACTCTGATGTTTGTGTTTTAATGATTGATGCAAGTTTAGGTTTCGAAGCACAGGATCAAAATATTCTTAATTTAATCAGAAAAAATAAAAAAGGGATAGTAATAGTTGTAAATAAGTGGGATTTGATTGAGAAATCGACAAATACAGTTAAGGAATTTACAAAGCAGATAATGGACAAAATGGCACCATTTAATGATATTCCAATTTTGTTTGTATCAGTAATTAACAAACAGCGTATCCATAATGTTATTGAGAAAGCAATGAAGGTTTACGAAAGTCGTACACAGCGAATTCCAACAGGTGTATTAAATGACGTTATGCTTGAGGCAATTGAGGCTTATGGACCTCCAACAATTAAAGGGAAAAGAGTCAAAATTAAATATGTTACCCAATTGCCAACACCAACACCGGTTTTTGCTTTTTTCTCGAATCTTCCACAGTATATCAAAGATCCATATAAAAGATACCTCGAGAATAAATTGCGCGAAAACTTCGATTTTACCGGTGTGCCAATTACACTTGTTTTTAGGGATAAAGGATAGACTCATTATTGACTCTGTGGATTTTATTTTGTACTGCTATTTGACACTAAATATTGTCAAATAGTTGATTCTAAATAATCATTATCTTATAAAACAATTTTTTGAGTTACTCAAAAAATTTCCTACTTCTTTTCTATAAAACAATTTTTTGAGTTACTCGAAAAATTTCCTACTTCTTTTCTAAAACAATTTTTTGAGTTACTCGAAAAATTTCCTACTTCTTTCTATAATAAAACAATTTTTTGAGTTACTCGAAAAATTTCCTACTTCTTCTCTATAAAACAATTTTTTGAGTTACTCGAAAAATTTCCTGCTTCTTTCTATAAAACAATTTTTTGAGTTTCTCGAAAAATTTCCTACTTCTTTTCTATAAAACAATTTTTTGAGTTTCTCGAAAAATTTCCTACTTCTTTTCTAAAACAATTTCTTTCCTTATCGGTAAATATTAATTATCTTTATGCTTTAATTTTAAAACTTACAATTATGTTTAAACCTGAGGTGTATAAAAACAGAAGAGAGAATCTTAAAAAATCTTTATCAACAGGTGTTTATCTGATAATGGGTAATAACGAAACTCCAATGAATTATCCTGCAAATACTTTTCATTTTAGACAGGATAGTAACTTTTTATACTTTTATGGGCTTGATATTGCAGGAATGTCTGCGATTATTGATATGGATAATGGTAAAGAAATAATATTTGCCAACGATGTTGACATTGATGATATTATTTGGATGGGACCACAGCCAAGCATCAAAGAACTGGCTCAAAAATGCTTAATTGAAGAAACTCAACCATTTGCAAAGCTTGAAGACTATCTTAAAAATGCAAAAAAGACTGGTCAAAAAATTCACTTTTTGCCTCCTTATAAACACGATAATATGATTTATTTGAATCAAGTGTTAGGGATTCCTTTTGCAAAAATGAAAGAAGAATCATCACTTGAGTTTATTTTGGCGGTTATTGCCTTGCGAAATGTTAAAGAGCAAGTCGAAATCGAAGAAATAGATCGTGCTTGTAATATTGGATATTTGATGCATACAACATCAATGAAAATGACAAAACCAGGATTGTACGAGCGTGAAATTGCCGGAGTAATGGAAGGTGTTAGCTTGTCTTATGGATCAGTCCCTTCGTTTCCAATTATTTTAACGAAAAATGGTCAAACACTGCATAATCATTATCACGGTAATTTGTTAAAAGAGGGCGATTTACTTTTGCAGGATGCAGGTGCTCAAACTCCCTTGTTTTATGCTTCAGATAATACCAGAACAATTCCTGTTAGTGGGAAATTTACTTCCAAGCAAAAAGATGTTTACCAAATTGTGCTAAACTCAATTAATGGGTCGATTAAACTCATGAAACCGGGTGTCAAGTATTTTGATGTACATATTGCTGCTTGCGAGATATTGGCTGCCGGACTAAAAGATTTAGGATTAATGAAAGGTGATATTAAGGAAGCCGTAAAACTTGGCGCTCATGCATTATTTATGCCTCATGGTTTAGGACACATGATGGGACTTGATGTTCACGATATGGAAGATTTAGGTCAGATTCATGTTGGATATGATAAACATACGCGTCCAAGCGATATTTTTGGTACAGCATTCTTAAGAATGGGGCGTGAGCTTAAGCAAGGATATGTACTCACTAACGAACCTGGAATTTATTTTATTCCTGAGCTAATTGATATCTGGAAAAAAGAAAATAAATTTGCCGAATTTATTAACTATGACAAACTGCAAGGATATCGCGATTTTGGTGGAATTAGACTCGAGGATGATATTCTAATTACTGAAACAGGTTCCCGTATAATGGGGGAAAAGAGAATCCCGATTAGCGTAGAGGAAATTGAAAGCTTTATGAGAAAATAACTCTCTCATTTTATGCTTAAAGTTTAATAAAAACAGATATTTATGTTACTGATATATGTGCCCAAACTTAATTCAAGAATTGAATATTCAATAGAAGTGTGCTTTAAACATGCTTTTAAAATGGATTATAAGATTACAGCCGATCTTGATGAGTTCGAAAAATCGGGATTGCCCTGTTTGTGGTATGCTCCGGAAAAGATTTCTAAAAAGCCGGGTATCATTAGCGATGCAATGATGTTTGATAAAAAATTAATTATCGACTCGCCCGGACGTACGACTTTGGAAAAAGGGATTGTTCTTTTTCCTACAGAAGCACATTTGCTGCCTAAGTTTGATTTGTTTGCTGCTTGTTTTTGGCATGTAACACGAATGGAAGAATATGGACACTATGCCATTAGCGCTGATACTCGTTTTTCTTCAGAAAAGAGTATTGCAAGAAAAACCGGAATATTGCAAAAACCAATTGTACATATTTGGACAGAAATGTTCCTTAAGGAGTTACAATATCTGTATCCTGACATAAAATATGTGAAACCTACTTATAAATTCATCCCAACTGTTGATGTTGATTCTGCATTTATGTACACATCGCAAGGTTTTTTCTCAAATCTTGGCGGGTTTATCAGTGATATATGGAAAAAGGATTTTAATTCAGTTAAAAAGAGGTTTAGAGTTTTAACAGGGAAGGAGAATGATCCATGGTTTTGTTTCGATAAAATTACCGATTTACACCAAAAATATAATCTTACACCAAATTACTTTTTTTTAGTTGGTAAACATAGTAAACTTGATCGCAACGTTTCTCCATCACGAAAAAAGTTAAGGAAATTGATTGTTAGTCTGACAAAAAATCACACAATAGGTATTCATACCTCTTTTAAAGGAAATGATAAACCAAAATATTGGCAAAAGGAATTGCGAACACTGACCAAAATACTAGGTCAAGAGATTTTTTCGTCGCGGCAACACTATTTATTTGTACGTTTTCCATCTACTTATGAAGAGTTGATGGAGCTTGGAATAAAAAGAGACTTTTCAATGGTTTATCCAGATATGCCGGGCTTTAGGATGGGAGTAACCGTTCCGGTTCCATTTTTTAATTTGAAAACAAATAGGAAAACAGATTTTTGGTTGTATCCTACGATGATTATGGATAACAGTTTGTTGAAATATGAGAATCTGTCTCATGATGAGGCAATAGAGCAATGCGTCGAAATTGTGAGTTATACCAAGCAATTCGGGGGAACACTAATAACACTTTGGCATAACGAATCGTTATCCGAATACGGTAAATGGGAAGGATGGAATTCTGTTTATGAAGCTGTGTTAAAAAGTGCTGTTCAAGAGTAATCCAGATTCAAAATATATTTACAATTGTTCAATCATTCCGGCAAAAATTTTAGTCATTTTTACTTCGGCTTTTGAGGCGACTTTCTGAACTTCTTCGTGAGTTACTTCAACAATTTTTCCGGGTACGCCAAGGTCGGTAATAATAGACATTGCAAAACATGGTATTCCCATTTGACGAGCAACAATTACCTCAGGAACTGTTGACATACCAACAGTGTCTGAACCAATTACTCTAAAATAATTGTATTCTGCGGGAGTCTCAAAAGTTGGACCTGTTGTCGCAGTATAAACACCTTCCTGAACTTTTATTCCGTACTGCTCGGCGAGTGTTTTCGCTTTTGCAATAAGACCCTTGTCGTAAGCGTCGCTCATATCAGGAAATCGTGGTCCGAATTCTGGCTCGTTTTTCCCAATAAGTGGATTTGGTACCAAACAAATATGATCGTTTATAATCATTAAATCGCCAATTTCAAAATCGGGATTTACACCACCGCTGGCATTTGAAACAAAAAGAGTTTTTATTCCTAAATATTTCATAACACGAACAGGAAAAACAAGTTGTGACATTTCATAGCCTTCGTAATAGTGAAAGCGCCCTTGCATAGCAACAACATTTTTTCCACCAAGCTTACCAAAAATAAGTTTCCCACTGTGCCCCTCAACTGTACTAACAGGGAAATTTGGAATGTCAGAATATGGTAAACTAATTTCAATATCAATTTCGTTTACTAAACCACCAAGACCGGTGCCAAGAATAATTCCAACCTGAGGCTCATTTTTAATATGAGTCTTTATATAATTTACTGTATCGTTTATTATTTCTAACATAGCTAAAAATTTGTTTATCAAAGTGTTTCTTTTCATCATCGCTACAGAGGAGTTTTACCTCAATAGGGATGCAATATACATATTTTTTTATTTCTTCACTAAATAAATCTATAGAATTTAGACGGATTGCATCTTTTTCGGTTACAATTATTATTTTTTTATCGTGTATTTTCTTAAATTCTAGTTCTATTTGTGCGATGTCTTTTTTTGTAAAATTGTGATGATCCGAGAAACGTAAATGCTTGACAGATTTGCAGTTGTCGATTAAGAAATCGGCATACGATTTACTTCGTGCAATGCCCGATAAAGCTAGAACGTTGAAATCTTTCAAACTTTCTATATTTAGTGTGTTTATAGTATTGTCGAATACAGGTTTTAAGCTTAAATACTCGAGAGTCGAAAAAAATAAATGCTGAAATGGTCTAATGTCGATTTCTTTACTCATTATTCGTCTTTCGATGGGTTTTAAGTTTGGTGGACATTTGCTGTAAATTACTATATGAGCCCTGTGGCTGGCAGCTCGTGTTTCTCGAAGCATTCCAAGTGGTATAAGATAGTCTTTTGCAATTGGATGGTGGTAGTTGTTTAGCAGAATAGAAAGTCCCGGAGTAATTTTACGATGTTGAAAGGCATCATCTAAAATAATTACATTTAAATCAGGATATAAATCTAAAAGTTTTTCAACTCCCTTTGTTCTGCTTTCGCAGACAGCAACCGCCGCTTGTGGATACTTTCGTTTTATCTGTAGCGGTTCGTCTCCCGATAAAAAATGATTGTCTGAAGTTTCGACTAATCTAAAACCTTTTGTTTTGCGTTTATAGCCTCTACTTAATACAGCAACCGAAAATTCATCTTGCAACATGTTTAAAAGAAATTCGGTGTGTGGCGTTTTTCCTGTCCCGCCAACACTTATATTACCAATAGAGATAATCGGTATTTCAAATTCTTTTGATTTAAAAATTTTGTTTTCGTAGCAAAAATTACGAATCGAAACAATTGTGCCATATATTAAAGAAACAGGCCATAGCAATAAAAATCGGAATATGTTTAGTAGTTCTTTCACAGCAATCATTTCAATTGAAATATAAAAATATATAAAAATATTAAGATGTCAAAATATTCGACAAAAAAGTACGTTAAACAATTGTATATTATACGTAATCACTTTGAGATAATCAAATAAATTCGTATTTTTGTAATATTATAGTAATTAATAAAATGGCTTGATAATGACGGATTATGTAAAGAAAGCGCAGCAATTTTTTGAAAAGCACAGGGATATGGATGCTGCAGTGCCGATGGCCAAATATATGAAAAATCAATTTTCATTTCTCGGAATTCCCGCATCAAAACGAACAGATTTATTTAAAGTATTTTTTAATACTTTTCCAACTCCGGACTGGGACAGTACAAAGTTGATCGCAAAAGAATTTCACAATTTGCCTGAGCGAGAATATCATTACTTTGCAATACAATTGCTTACCAGACACAAAAAACGCTGGTCCCCAACCGATATTATTTATTTCGAGAGCTACATTATAAATAACGCATGGTGGGATACTGCCGATTTAGTTAGTAGTAGGATTATTGCGCCATTTTTTAGGAAATATGCTAATCTTGCACCTGCAATGACTGATTCGTGGAGTCAGTCAAAGAATATATGGCTAAAAAGAGTGTCTATTATCTTTCAATTATCATATAAAGATAAAACAAATCGAGATTTGTTAACCCGACATATTATTGAAAATGCTGATCATGACGACTTTTTTGTGCAAAAAGCAATTGGCTGGGCATTAAGAGAGTATTCAAAAACAGATTATAAATGGGTACTGGATTTTGTTATCCAAAACAGTCTAAAATCATTAAGTAAGCGCGAAGCAATTAAATGGATCGACTATAAAGGATTGATTGAGTAATTGTAAATTGCTTTGCATAAATTTTAAAATTAAATTATGAAAAATGCAGCAATTTTTTTATTGTCTTTTGTATTTGTTTTTATTGCTAGTACATTAAAATCACAGGAGTACGATTTTGATAAGCATGCTTATCGGTTTATTAAAGCCAATGATTATGAAAATGATTCCAGAGTGCATCATTACGATGTTGGTTTCTACTTTCCGGAATTAGAGATGTCGAATAACTCGGTAAGTATTTCGGGTAACGTACGCATTGATCTTAATCTTGAGCCCGAATATAATGATGAGCTTGTTTTTGAGCTAAAATCTGACATGGTGGTTGACTCAATTAAGGTAAATGGTGCATTACAAAGCTATACTCACTCCAACGATATAATTGTCATTTCTTATAATCATGTTAGCCCTTTTAACGAAGATTATGATGTCTCTGCAATTGTGTATTATCATGGTTCGCCCTCGGATGGTTTGTTTTATAGTACAAGCAATTTTGAATCACAGTTATTTAAATTTACATATTCTCTTACAGAACCTTATTTTGCAAAATATTGGTTTCCATGTAAGCAGGTTTTAACAGATAAGGCGGATTCTTCTTACTTTTCTATTATAATGCCTGAAGGCTTAAAAGCCGGCTCAAACGGGGTTTTAGTAAATGAATCTTCAATTGGTGGAGGTAAAAAAAGAATGGATTGGCGGTCGTCATATCCAATTGTTTATTATTTAATTTCCGTGGCAGTAAGTGATTATATGGATTTTAGTTTTACGAGCGAAATTGAAGAGTTTGAAACCACTGTTCTCGTTCAGAATTTTATCCCGAATAACACTGCCTATCTTGATAATAACGACTGGTATATTTACAGAACCCACGATATGTTGGATGTCTTATCTAATCGATGGGGGTTGTATCCACATCATGCCGAAAAATATGGACATTGCATTGTGCCATTAGGCGGTGGAATGGAGCATCAAACTATGACGACTTTAGGAAATTTTGATTTCCGATTAGTTGTTCACGAATTAGCACATTCGTGGTTTGGTAATTATGTTACTTGTGCAAACTGGCAGGATATCTGGATAAACGAAGGTTTTGCCAGCTATGGCGAATATCTTGGAGAGGAGGGAATACAGCCCGAAGGTTATGATCTAAACTGGCTTATTGGCTGTCAAAATCTTGCAAAAGAAATGCCATTAGGGTCGGTTTATGTGCCATTTGAAGAGCTTAATGATGTTTCTCGAATTTTTAATTACCGATTAAGTTACCGTAAAGGTGCATGTCTTGTTCATATGCTTAGATATATGGTTGATGATGATGATCTATTTTTTGCATCATTGCGTGAGTTTTTAAGTCAATTTGGAAATTCAACTGCAACTGCCGAAGACTTGAAAGGAGTTCTCGAATTTGAAACAGGAATAAATTTCGATAATTTTTTCTCCGAATGGTATTATGGCGAAGGATATCCAATTTATGAAAACTTATGGTATCAAAATGGGACAATTCTAAATTTAGAAATTACACAATCTACAACATCTTCTGAAACGCCTTTGTTTACGATACCATTAGAGTTTAAAATTGTTTATGATGACGAGTCTTCTGAGATTGTTAGGTTTGATATTGAGGCTAATTACAGCAATTTTCAGATAAATGTAGCGGGAACTGTTACTGATGTTGTTGTTAATCCGGATTATTGGGTCCTTGCTGATGTTAGTTCGGTGCAAAAAACAAATCAAATAAGCTTTGATGAAAAGTTTAAGATTTATCCTCAACCTGCAAATCGAGAGTCGGTAACTATTTATGCAAACGAGGATGATAATTATGTTATTAACCTGATTAGTTATTCAGGACAGCTAGTATATAGTAATGAGCATATAGGTCGTGAACTAAAACCTGATTTTTCGACACTCTTGCCAGGAGTTTATTTCCTGAAAATTGTACAGGATGATGCTATATATACGCAAAAAATGGTTCTGTTGTAATAAATAAATTTAGTCTTTTTGATAGATATAATCTGAGCTCTAATTTGTTATTATTTCAGTAATTGAGCGATAAAGGTTCAGCAGTCCCAATTTATAGTTCTACTCGAAGCTATTTTTCATCAGTTTTATACAGTTCGTCGATACTCACTTTTTCGACTTTCATTCCATCTTTAAGGATTTTTGATATCAGGCTATATGGAGCAGTAACAATTTCTTCGCCTTCTTCCAAACCTTCTAGTATTTGAATATAGTAAGAGTCTTGAACGCCAGTGTTTACTATTCTTTTGGATATTTTACCATCTTTATAAACGAAAACTACTTCTTCTAATTCCGACATGTCGGCAGTTGCAGATTTTGAGTCATCATCTTCTTTAGCTGTTTCCATTTGTTTTAATTTTGTTGAATCTAGCCTGGTTGTTACAGCCGGAATAGGCACCGCCAAAACATCATAAACTGTTTTTGTGTTTATATCAACAGTTGCCGACATTCCGGGGCGGAATGGATACTTATTGCCATCATCAATTAAATCTTTATACGATTGCGGTAGAATTCTGATTTTGACTTTAAAGTTTGTTACCTGATCGACTGAGAGGCCTGAAGTAGTTGCAGAATTTGCAATTTCGGTAACCACGCCTTTAAATTTGCGCTTGAGATATGCGTCCACCTGAATATCAGCGCTATCGTTAAGCTTAATTTTTACGATATCATTTTCGTTAACATCAACAATAACTTCCATAACGTTGAGGTTCGCAATTCTCATCATTTCAGTACCCGCCATCATTTCGGTACCAACAACACGTTCTCCGATTTCTACATTTAGCATAGAAACGGTACCATCCATTGGTGCATATACACTTGTTTTGCGTAGATTTTCGTTAGCCTCTTTTATTGTTGCATTGGCGCTCATTAGCGAGAAGTTTGCAGCATTAACGCTTGCTTCAGCTGCTTTTACATCTGCTAATCCCATCTCATAAGCCGCTAAAGCATTTTCATATTCTGCTTGGGAAATTACTCCATCCTCATAAAGAGATTTATTTCTATTGTAAGACAATTCTGTTTGAATAAACTGAGCTTTAACTTGTTCTAGTCTTGCTTTACTATTACTTAGATTGGCATTGGCAGAGCTTCCTGCAGCAATAGTTCTTTCAACTGCCGATTCGTAAATGTCGGGTTTTATCTTTAAAAGAAAATCTCCTTTTTTTACAGAATCTCCTTCTCTAACAGCTAACTCAACAATCTCTCCCGATACATCAGGGCTAAGTTTTATTTCCATTTCGGGCTGAATTTTGCCACTTGCAGTAACAACTTCGCTAATGTTCTTTTTTTCGACTATTTCGGTGCTGATTTTATGCATATTGTCTTTGCCAAACCAATTGGCTTTTTTGCCAATAATCAAAAAAACAACTAAAACAATACTGCTTATAACTATCAATCTAGTTGTTTTCTTCTTATGTCGCTTGGTCCCTTGTATTTTATTTTTTGTGTTCATAAAATTTCTTATTAAAGTTTGATACTTACACCCCTGTAAAAATCAAGAATTTTTAGTTTAAAAATGTAATCGTATTTAGCTCTGATTAAATCAGTTTGTATTTTTGATAAATTGTTTTTAGCAACATTATAATCGGTGGAGTTTAGCAAGCCTTGGTCATACCTCTTTTGCGTGTAATTAAAACTCAAATCCATTGCTTGAAGAGTTTTATTTGTTGCAAAGTATTGTTTGAGTGCCAATTTTGCGTCTGCATGTGCTTGCTGTATGTTTTTATACAAATCTTTTCGTGCCTGGTCAACCTGAAGTTTGTTCTGCTCAAGGTAAATTTTTGAGTTGTTTACATTTGTTCTTGCTTGCAAACCGTTAAAAATTGGT
Organism: Bacteroidales bacterium; assembly: GCA_016937855.1. Classification (GTDB taxonomy): domain Bacteria; phylum Bacteroidota; class Bacteroidia; order Bacteroidales; family ML635J-15; genus Bact-19. The sequence goes on from JAFGVU010000116.1 coordinate 19,137, forward strand.
ATGTTAAGATTAAAAGCAATTGCAGTGCTGGCATTTTCGGTCAACTGATCGCCGAAAGGTTTATTAATATATGTGTAATCAAAACTGTATTGATAAACATCGAGTATTGTACCTGTATTATCGGTAGCAAATCCAGATAGGTAGGGGCTGGCAGGAGTAATCTGATCTATCGCTTTTCGGGCGCTCGAATAGCCTGTCCCGTACGATGCACTCATTGTTAATCTTGGATAAAAAGACCCTTTGGCAATTGCAAGATTTTTTTCGGAGCTGAGATAGTTTAGTTGTGCATATTCAATTTCGGGCATTTTTTGCAAAGCCTCAAAGTAAATTTGGTCGATACTTAACAAACTCGATTCTGTATCAATATTGTCAATGTCAGGACGAACTATTGCAAACATATCGCTGTTTTCGAGTTCGAGTATTTGGGTTAGATTCAATATTGCAATCTCAAGTTGGTTTTCGTAATTGACAATATTTAGCTCTTCGTTTGCAAGTTGAGCTTCTATCTCGTATTTGTTTTGCTCTGGTAAACTTCCGCTGTTAACAAGAGCTGTGGTGTTTTTTAACTGTAAATCTGTAATTGATTTTTGTTGTTTAGCAACATCAACAAGATCCATAGCATAAAGAATGTTTAAATAAGCTGATGCTATAGCCAAACTAATGTTATTGCGAGTTTGCTCGAGCATTAGTTTGCCTGCTTTTTCGTCTATTTCGGCTTTTTTAATGCTATTGTATTGCTGTAATCCATTAAAAAGTGTAAGCGATGATGAAATTTGAAAGTTAGATGATGAAAAATTATCGTTAGTAAATTCATTTGAGTAAGGATCAACACTACGACCTAAAGTAAAACTCTCGCTGGCACCTGCATTTAGTCCGGGTAAAATGGAAAGCTTGGAGCTTAAAACCTGATTTTCATTAATCTGTAAATTTAGTTCTTGTGTTTTTATTTGTATGTTGTTTTCCATTGCGTATGAAACGCATTGCTCAAGTGTCCATTTTTCTTGTGTGTACCCCAAAACACTCAGAGATATCAGCAAAAATATCAGAATCTGTTTCTTCATATCAAAAAATATTATGCTAATTTAAATAAATATATTTGAATAGAAGATTTTTGCCGATAAATTAAGAAAACTTTAACGGTTGCAATTAAGCCTATGTGCCAGAATTTGAATTACATTATTGTCAAACGTGCTTCAAATATTCGACAGAATAATGGATTTTGCCTTTTTTCGACAAAATGACCCTTTTGATAAACTCAGTATAAGCAATACTGGGCACCTAAGATAGTAATGCAAGTTAACCCCCCGAGAAAAGAAGGTACTTAACAAATTATGCATTAGAATTTAGTTTAATCAGAACTAATTCATTTGAAGGGATTAGTTGTCGTTTATAAATTTAAAGTATTTTAATGAATAGGTTTTAAATCTAATACTAAATCAAATTGTATTTATCACTTGGTGGAAATAGTAGGTCTAGTGCTTTCGGTTTTATTTTAAATATAGGTCCTTTTTCAACAACTTTGCCTTTGGAGTTTCTCTTTATTAAATGGTCAAGTGTGATTATTCCTTGGTCAATCAAAATGTCGAATTGTGATATAATAGGTTTTTTAGTGTGTTCTACAATTGAATATTGAAAGTGCTCAAGTCCAGAAATATAAGTGCTAATTGCTTCGACCCAAAATGTTTCTTTATGCTTTTCTAACAGTCTGTTGTGCAAAGTGTTTAATGGCCAAATGACAAAATCTCCAATCTCGGGCTTGTTTGAATTCTCGACGAGTTGTTTTATCTCAGAATCAAGCCTTAGTGATAATCCTTGTGAGTTTCTTCTGATTGCAGAAACGGTACAATACAGCTTAAAATCGGTTTTGCTATAATAGCCGAATTCGTCTAATATTTCTGCTGAACTTTTGAATTGGCTTAATGTCCAATCTGGCACTTGAGCAAATAAGTTTTTTCTATTTGTTCGGTTACTTCTAAATGATTTTATTTCGATCCCTTTGTAGTCTGGTTTTTTGGATGAATTGATGTTAATTCCTAGGGCTGTCTCCAGAGTCCTTCCAACAGAGGTGTCTGCTGCAACCATGGAGGGAATCGGACCTGCACTAGCAACTTTTCTCAGCATAGCCAGTAATTCACATGCTACTACATTGGCTTTAGAATTAATTTCGGAGATTAACTCTTTCAAAGGGTTATTAAGATTTGAATTTAGTAGTACCTCTATATTTAATTGCGTTAGATTAAAAATATGAAAAGAATCTGAGTGATAAATGATGGCAATTAAATCATTTGGACATGCAATTTTGGTTAGTCCAGAAATCCAAATTCTAGGATCTCCTTTTTTAGTTTGAGGTCTATATAATGAAACTGTTGATTGGATTGTTTGAAAATTCAGATAAATAAGAGCATCAATTTGTATTTTGTTTTCCTGTCCTTGCTTTTGATTATTATAATCGTGAATATTGTTTTCCTTTAGATAGTTTCTAACAGAACCAGTAGCATCCATTATTGATTTCTTTAAACCAGTTTCAGTTGGCTCAATTAAAGAAAGAGAAATCTGATTTTTGGTCAGGATTTTTATTTTTAACTTTTCTTGGTCAGTTAGTGATCTCATTTAATATTTTTTAAAATTTCTATGGCAATTGCTCGTGCTAACAATGGTGGGACGGCATTTCCAACCAAAGTGTATTGTGGAACCTCTGTCTTTCTGTTATTACCTCCTGTTGAACGTTTTCCTTGAAAAACAAACGAATCATCAAAGGATTGCAGTCTTGCCATTTCTCTAACTGTCAAAGCTCTGGGAGAATTGTAATGTACATAATCATCAGGAATTGTCATAATAGTGGAACTTTGCTCATCCGGTTTCAAAACATTGTAATTTCTTTTGTTAGATTTTAGACCACATTCATCAATTTCACACTGAGCTTTTTTATAATCTCCGCTCTTAAGAATTATTCCTAGTCGTTTTATTACAGACTCATTTTGATTGCTTGTTTTATGGTTATTTAGAATGTCAAAATATTTTTCTCCCTTTTGAAGTCCTTCAAAATTTCTCACATAAAAGGGTTTTGTTTTCGGTTGATATCGTTCAATTAACCTACCTTTTTTTGACCATTCTGCATATAGTTTTCCTGTCAAAGTATTTTCTTTACCATCAATAGTCCTTTTCTTAAGCAAGCTTTTCATTTTTTTAGCTGTGCCGTTATATTGTTTTGAAATATCAACTAGTTCATAATGATGAGCTTCTTGATTATTCTCTATGAAATCTAGGTCATATAAAGCTTCAAAAATGGTCACTTTTTCGTTGTCATTTACAGTGGGTGGTATTTCCGCAATAAATTTCTGGTCTTTTCTGCAACCAATAAACAGAACTCGCTCACGATTTTGAGGGACACCATAATTTGACGCATTTGCAATAAATGGTTTTTCGATTTTGTAAAGTCTAATGCTGTCCAGAATTTTGTTTAATTCTGTTTTTTCATTTTCAGAACATAGTTTAAAAAGGATATCAACGGTTTCATCAAAAGAATTCGTATAAATTTTAAGAGCTGTTATAATATCGGAACAGTCTTGTTTATATTCGAAGGGAACTTTGAGTTCTTTAAATGCAAGTTCAATTTGTTCAATAATATTTTCGTAGCCTATATGTGTTAAAAAAGTTGTGAATGTTTCTACAAATGCGTCATTATCAATATTACAGAAGTCTTTTTCTTTGATAATGTCACGTTTTATCTTTTCCCATTCTTTTGTTCTGGCTAGTATATTAAAACCGTGTCTAATAGTATTTATTTTTGAATCGGTTTTACTTGTTTTGTAATCAGCTATTTTGGGTGTAAGTTGCTTGAACCTATTATCAACAAATCGTATGAACTCCTCTCTGCTTTTGTCAATTTCCGCATCTCTAAGCTTTTCAATTTGAATTCTTTTTATAATGCTTTCGAGTAAAAAGCCATTATTATCAGACTTCATTTTTCTTATAAATGATACTAAAATGGGAATTTCTTTTATGTCAACAATTGAGTTAATCTCTTGAATTATTAAATCTTTTATTTTGCCATTTTCCTTTGTGAGAATGCCTTTAACATTCTCCATTACAAAATACTTCGGTTGTAAAATTTTTATTACTTCAATGTAATGTGAAAATAAATCATCTTTTTTATCAAACTTCTTTCTCTTTCCTGCTAGACTAAAACTTTGGCAAGGTGGTCCGCCACATACCACATCAATTTTTTTGTCGCCTATTTTGTACAGAAGGTTATCCAGAAAATCAGGTTCTGTAATATCTTGTTTCAAAAACTCAGTATTTAGTCCAAGTTGATGATTATATCTTACCGTGTGCGTGAGTTCGCAATTTTCATTTATGTCGCTTGCTGCAATAAAGTCAAAGAATTTATTGTAAACTTCTGCTTGTAAAAAGCCTTCACTAAAACCGCCAGCACCTGCAAATAGGTCAATAAAAGTAAAAGGTTTACCATATAGTGAAAGTTGTTCCTTTACAATATTGACTGTGTGATTTTCTTTGTATCCGTCAATGTGCTGATTGAGAATATCTTTAATTTCTTCTTGGGAAAAAGTTTTCTTGTTCGAATGATGTAATAGTTCATCTGCACGGTCTTTTATAAATTCTAAATAGTGATTTGTCTCAGACGCTTCAATTGCAATTTCTTTAATGCGTTGTTTCTTTTTATTAAAAAGCTCTGGAGCAATTTTTTGACCTGTTGCCAATTTAATTTGCGTACCGGAACAGTTAATCCTTAAATGAATAGGAGCAAGTCCTTTCTTATCTGGTTTGTCAAGATAAAAATTAATTGTTGCCATAATTGCGGACGTTTTTGCGTACACGGACAAAATTACGGATAAATTCTGAATATTTGTTAAAATTATTTGTATTTTCTGTCTAGAGTTAATATAAATGTTACTTTTGTGTTTAGTTAGCTTTTGAGTCACTAAAAAAACAAATGTAATATTTACGTCCTTAAACTTTTACACGTAACTAAACCATTAAACATTAATGCTTGTTTATTAGGACTTTTAATTAGCGATCTGTTATTTTTAAAACTTTTTCTTATAAATATGGCAGTAGGGGTTAGAACCTGTTTTGTCGTAGTAGTCCTGATGGTATTCTTCGGCCGGATAAAATATGCCTGCCGGAGTTACTCGTGTTACAACTTTGTATCCTTTAAGTTTTAGAGTCTCAATTAACTCATGAGCAGTTTCTTTTTGCGAATCGTTGGTGAAAAAAACTTCGGAGCGGTATTGGTTTCCAATATCCGGTCCTTGTCTATCGAGTTGTCCCGGATCGTGAATCTCGAAGAAAAGCTTTGCAAGCTCACTAAAACTTGTGATATTTGGATCAAAAACAACTTTAACCGCTTCGGCATGTCCTGTGTTTGTGTAGCAAACATCTTTATATGTAGGATTAATTTTGTGACCGCCGGTGTAGCCAACTTCGGTTGATATTACTCCTTTGGCAAGTTTTAAGTGATGTTCGACGCCCCAGAAGCACCCTGCTGCAAAAATTGCAATTTCATATTGAGAAGTATCCATAGGTTCAATCTTTAATGGTTCGAAATTTAGAGAAATTGAATTTACACAATGTCTGATGTTTGCCGGAGTAAAGCCTTCTCCCTTAAACACATGTCCCAAATGTCCACCACAGTTTGCACAAACTATCTCGGTTCGATATCCGTCCTTGTCGGGGATTTCCTTTACTGCTCCATCAATAGCATCATCAAAGGCCGGCCACCCGCAACCTGCATCAAATTTGTTGTCAGATAAAAATAGCGGTGTGTTACACTGTTTACATTTATAAACTCCCTCTTCGTAATGATCATCATAAATACCTATAAATGGCATTTCTGTTCCTTTATCTATTATTACCCTTTTTTCTTCGGGTGTAAGCTCATTATATTCCATATTGTTATAATTTTCATTGTTTTGACAACTGATGCCGGTTGAAACTATAAGTAAAAGTAATATGTTCGTAATCTTATTCATCATTTTTTTTCTCTTAACAATAAAACCGATAATCCTCACAAAAGTTTCGATTTGTAAATTTTTATTATATCAAAAAATAAAATTAATTTTTTTCAGACATTTTGAATAAAATAGCTTAGTTTTGTGATGGCTATATATTCTAATGTAAGTTCTTAATAACTAGATATTTAACGATGAGTGATAAGATTAAACATGAATGTGGAATTGCAATTGTACGATTATTAAAACCATTATCATACTATCAAGAAAAGTATGGATCGTGGCGATATGGCATTAATAAGCTCTATTTATTGATGGAGAAACAACATAATCGTGGTCAGGATGGAGCAGGGGCACTTAGTCTCAAACTTGATTTAACACCTGGTCAAAAGTATATTTCAAGAATGCGTTCTGTTCAGTCTAATCCAATAATCGATTGCTTTAATCAAATTTATACATCAATCGAAGAGGATTTAAAAAATAATCCCGAAAAAATAAATGATGCTGATTGGGCAAAGGATAATCTGAGATTTGCCGGTGAGTTGTACATGGGGCATTTGCGTTATGGGACATTTGGTAAAAATAACGTTGACTTGGTGCATCCTGTTATGCGAGTTAGCAATTGGAGATCAAAAACTCTTGCGTTGGCCGGAAACTTTAATCTTACTAATGTTGATGAGTTGTTTAAATATCTTATAGATTTCGGTCAGCACCCCAAAGAGTATTCCGACACTGTTACTGCTCTCGAACTCATAGGTCTTTTTATGGAGGAAGAGAATCAAAAATTATTTAGAGAATACAAAAATTTGGGTCATAATAATCATCAAATTAGTAATCTGATTGAGAATAATATTGATGTTGCAAAAGTATTGAGAGAGGCAACACACAATTGGGATGGTGGATATGTAATGGGAGGTGTTATTGGTCATGGAGATGCTTTTATCGTAAGAGACCCGTGGGGCATTCGTCCTGCCTATTATTATTGTGATGATGAGATTTTTGTTGCAACATCGGAGCGTCCGGTTATTCAGACAGCCATGAACGTTACAGCAGATAAGATAAAAGAGCTTGAGCCTGGAACAGCAATGATTGTAAAGAAATCGGGAGAAGTGAAAAATCAAATGATTCGTATTCCTGATAAAAAGTCATCTTGCAGTTTTGAGAGGATTTACTTTTCGCGTGGTACCGATTTTGAAATTTATGACGAGAGAAAGAAACTTGGCGAATATCTTGTTCCTGAGATTCTTAAGGCAATAGATTACGATTTTGAAAATACTGTATTTTCTTTTATTCCAAATACATCCGAAACTGCTTTTTATGGCATGCTTAAAGGTTTGGAGTCTTATCTTAATTTTTACAAGCAGACTAAAATAAAGGAGAGCAAAGAAAAGTTATCTGACGGTGAATTGAAAAGCCTTTTGGAACTTCGTCCGCGTGTCGAAAAAATTGCAGTTAAGGATGCAAAAATGAGAACTTTTATTACTCAGGATGAGGATAGAAATGAGCTTGTTCAGCATGTTTATGATATTACTTATGGTACAGTAAAAGATAAAACAGATACTTTGGTAATTATTGACGACAGTATCGTAAGAGGCACAACATTAAAGCAAAGCATTTTAAAAATATTGGATAGATTAAATCCAAAAAAGATTGTTATTGTTTCGTCGGCGCCACAAATCAGATATCCTGACTGCTATGGTATAGATATGGCAAAAATAAATGATTTTATCGCTTTTAGTGCTGCAATTGACTTGCTTGTTGAGAATGGGCAACAGCATCTGATTGACGACGTTTATAAAAAGTGTAAAGCACAACAAAATTTGCCTAAGGAAGATGTTGTTAATTATGTTAGAAATATCTATAAGCAATTTACTCCACAAGAAATATCCGAAAGAATTGCCAAATTGATCAAGAACGATTCGATTAATGCAGATTTTCAGGTGATTTTTCAAAGTGTTGAGAACTTACATAAGGCTTGTCCTGAGAACAAAGGTGATTGGTATTTTACCGGCAACTACCCAACACCGGGCGGGAATAAAGTTGTAAATACTTCGTTTATAAACTTTTACGAGAAAAAGAACGAGAGGGCTTACTAAGGGTTGGTGAAGGGTTTTTTCCATCTGTTTCTCTGGCGGGGCGCTTTAATCGATTGTGGAAATGTGCCTTTTAATTCTGGTCATCAATTCCTTTAACTGTCATTAATAAAAAATCAAGGCATTTTGAATAATCCAAATCCTCGTATTCAAGTCCAATCTTCTTGATATTTGAATAATAATCCTTTAGTCTTTTGTAATAATTTTTTTCCAATTGAACTGAAGTAGCCTTTTGTCCCATTTTCTCAATCAGAAACCATTTCTCAATCAATCTTGCAGTCCGTCCGTTTCCATCTTGAAATAGATGGATTTTTACAAAAACAAGATGTAATAAAGAAGCATAGTAGAATATTTCAAAAGGATTTAAATCTTTATGAAGCACCGTCAATGTCATGAAATAATCTATCAAGCTCCCATTTAACTATCTCTGGACTTGCCGCAACATATTCAATTTTATCATCGCTATTGATTACAAACATTGGATTATTGCGAATCAATCCTTGTTGACTTTTGGGTAATAAATTTTTACTCAAAATGGAATGTGCTTTTTGAACATTCTCAAGAGTCAATCTATTATTGTCAATGAAATCATATGCAGAATATAAATCATCTGCTTTACGGGTATAATTAGGTTTAAATTTAACTTTTAAGAATTTGTGTTTAAAATAGCTGTCAAAGTCGATATCCTCTCCCTCTATTTTTGAAGAATAAACAGATGAAATGGATTTATAAAACTGAAAGTAATCAACTGGCATCTCAATCTTTTTGATTTTATCAATTTTATCTAAAGGTGATTCTTTCACAGCTTTTATGTAATCATCAAGCAATTTATCTGTCAGAATTTCAAAATCCATTTTTATTTTATTTTATTTATACAAAGATACTCTTTTTAATCCTCGTTTAAAAATCAAACGAAATGTGGAAACGATAGGCTCTCTGGTATTGCCGCCAACGTTTTGCGGTTTTGCAACAGTTGCGGGGTTTTAACTGCAAATGTTTCAACCGCAGACCTAAAGGTCAAGCTCGCCAAAGGTAAACCACGAGCAAAGTTATATAAAACTTTTCAGTTTTAGCTACTTTTCAGCCCGCAATTGTGCAAAGCTTTGCTGTGTGTGCCCTGCATAGCCTGTCTCGTCATAAACGGGAAGCAGAGTCCACCTGCTGAGAAGCTTTATGAAAAATTCAAAAATACACATAATTTTTAAAGAATCAATCAGAGGTGAATTTTCCAGAAAATTGCTTTTCAGTAGATGTCGCAGGAATCGAATGAAGGAATTAAGCGAAGCGAATCACGAACATCATTGAGAATAAACAGTCGTATGAGTAAAGCCCGATTCTAATCACTACAATTACGATTGCTCGTCTTAACAAAAGAGGTTACGTTTCACTTTTTGACTATTACTCTAAAATCTCGAAATAGGTTTATCAACCCTCGCTATTCCCATAACCTAGAGAACCGCCGAATACGTGACCCGCTTGGTTTACACTGAACGAAGTTGAAGTGTTCGGTGGTCCCGACTAAAGTGCGGGATAAATCGTGAGAGGTGGTTCCTGAGTTTATCGAAGGCTCTCCCTGTCAGTTTATCTGGCGGGGCGGTCTACTCGATTATAGGGCGTTTTTCTTTTCATTGTTTGTGATATTTTCCATCAGCAAAAATGTAATTTCCTTCTGCATTATCTGGTATTTGGTCTTGCGTTCTTTTAGTGTTTGAAATTGTTATTCTTCCATCTTCACCGATTGAAAAATCATAACTCCAAAATGAATGTGTATTTATTGTTTTCTCATCTACCCCATGAATAGTGGTATATTCTTTAAAAGAATAAAAAGAAACTGCACTGAAAAGTCGTTCCTTAGTATCTAAATTCCATATTTCGTGATTAATAAATTTTCTTTGTTCGCCCCAACTAGTTTGTCCGCCAATATGGTCTCCTAATCCAAAAGGTTTAGTTAATGACCATGTAATATGTATTTCCTTCAGTCCTTTTCCGTCAATTTGTATTTGCTCAATTTTACAAGTGTTTGAATGGAATTTATTGTCGGTCATAGATAAAATAATAGTGTCTTTTGAACTATTGTTCTCAAATATTATGAATCGCTTCATTTTAGTATCGACTTGTTCGAAAAGAACCTGTATCGTGCTGTCCTTTGTAGAACCAACAATGTGCACCAACTTATGTGATACTTGACCAAAGGTTATCGAAAGGTTCAGCATGAATGCTATTGTTAGTATAATTCGTATCATTTATTTTGTGGTCTTAAAATGCCCTATAACGAACAGGTATATACGTAGTTGCGGGATTTCAAGGCACAAATGTTTCAATAACATAAAATGTAAATTACTTGTACAATGTATCAAGTTACCACAAAAGCCCGCAATTATCGTATATACCATGTGTGTGCCCTGCATGAGCAGAGCCCACCTGCTGAAAAGCTCTATAAAAATTTCAAAAATACAAATAATTTTTAAAGAACCAAGTA
>JAFGVU010000117.1 GCA_016937855.1 Bacteroidales bacterium
AAATAGCTAACTGACCATTAAATCGACTTATTTTGATTGCCGGACCGCCAAAACCAATTTCAGTTAATCTTAGTTTCGGCTGTATGAGTAGGCTGTCAGGGTTTTGAATTTTCCCACTATTTTTCGCGATTGCAAAAGAACTGTTAAAGCACGCTGCATAAAACACTAATACCAAAATTAGTACTTTTCCAAATTTCGAAAAACGAGATGTTATAACTTTACTATTTTTCATGCTAACTTGACTAAGAAATAAAAAACATTGCTACTGTTCCCATATCCAACAAAACATGTAGCACCACAAAAAATGGAAACAAGCTTGGTCGTTTGTGAGTTGAAATTCCAACAAAAGCCGCAAAAGGAAGAAAAACCAAAGCTCTAAGAGCAATAAAACTCAAGTCAAAAACTAATGGCAGAGTACAGTGCTGAATTGATAAAAATATTACAGGAAGTAAAATTGCTAATGTTTTAGATTTAATGCGCGATTTCAGTTTTGGCATCACATACATAAAATATGTTGACAATTCGGCCAAACCAATACTTATCGGAAAAAGGAAAAGCAAAACCCATAACAGAATATTGTTCAGAGGTTTAAAAAGAATTTCAGTAGCAAAATTCGCAGACTTTCCAAACAAACCGGGCAAAATCAAATTTGGCAACATTACTAATGGTATAGCAACTAACAGCAATGCACTAAATATTGCCAAATCCTTTTTAAAAGTATGTTTCTTAAAATTAAATATAGAGAAAAAACACTTTCCTTCTGCCCGAAAAAGTACAACAAGCAAAATAATGCTTACAGTATTTGTTAATGTTGCACTAAGAAGCCAATAAGTTTGAGAATCCTCCCATGATTGAAAAATCAAGGCAATAATAGCTTGAAATGCTAGAAATATGACCATACGGCTTGGTAAAACTGCCCAGACAATGTTTTTCCCTATATTTAATTTTGTTTTCATATCTGATGGTATTAAAAAATCGAATAATTTACACCTATTCTAAATCCGGGCTTAATCTTACTATTTACACTAATACCTGTCCCAAACCAATTAAATGCTTCAATAGGCTCAACAACGTTGATGGTATGAGTACGCGAAATTGCAGGGCCTAATGAAATGTGCAAATTATCTGTCACATCATATCCAAGTGAGAAATTAAAAACTGTTCGTGATTGAAAAGATAAAAAGTCGGATGCTGTGTTCTGAAATGATAATTCGGGGTTAAGGAAAAACTTTTTACTTAGTGGAAGGATAGATCCAACACCAAACCCGTACGAAGAAATTGACTCTTGATTTAATAAAACTGAATAGTTAAAACTTGTGTATAGATTTTTTATCCCAATACGAAAAGAGAAATTAAGAGGAGTGTATTCGTCGGCATAATAGCCAAAAGCTCTGTAACCGCCTTTTCTTACAATAGAAATAAAAGCCAAAGGCACACCAGATTCAACGGTATCTGCAACATTTACGAACCCACACTGAAAACCATCAAGTTTACGTGTGCGATTAACAAAACCTATTTGGGCTCCATCGGTATCTTTACCGGTTACATTAACAAAACCGACCTGAATACCATCGAGACTATCGGCAGTTGCATTTACATATCCGGTTTGAATTCCGTCAACTTTTCCTGCGCTGGCATTAACAAAACCAAATTGAGCGCCGTCAACATCATTACCACCTATATTTACAAATCCGAATTGAGCACCATTTGTTTTAGAAGCCACGGCATTTACAAATCCTGTCTGAACACCATTAAGATCATTCCCACAAACATTAATAAACGCTCCCTGATAACCATTTACTCCACCTACACTTGTGTTAACATATCCAAATTGCGCACCGTTAGTTTTTCCCTTTGTAGAGTTAATAAAACCAGCTTGCAAATTATTATGATCGCCATGAGCATAATTTGCAAACCCTATCAATGGAAATTGAAAATTATCGGGAACTACGTTAATAAAAAACGTATAAACTACTGTTCTGTTTTCGTTAGGCTTTGCTTCTTTTTGTGCAAAAACCAAACTACTACTGAACATAAAAACTGCTAAAACAACAAATATTTTTTTCATTTTTCTTAAATTTAAAATATAACATGTAAATCAATTTCACCCACTGCATCGATACTCTCGTATTTTAGCTTCCAGTAACCGCTCTTTGAGTTATAATAGCGATTAACGCTAAAACTTTCGGGAGCTCTAACTGTATCGAGATGAGCAAATTCTCCATCGGGATCGATAAGTTGTACAACAACCGCACCTTCGGACAACTGAACAGACCCAACCATATAAATATCATCTACATAACGGCTAACATGAAACACATCTAAGCCTGTTGAGTTTTTTGTAATTTCGGATTTGAATCCAAAACTTAAATACGAATGTTTTTCGCAAGAACTTAGAAAAACTAAGCCCGCTGCAACTAGTATTAAAATATACTTTTTCATTTCTTTTTGTTTTAATTGTTAATAATTTGAATTAAAAAGATGCACACATTTCTGCACGCATCTCGAATTACTTTAGAATCTTTTAATTACACTTAATCTTGCCGACATGTATTGCAGCCCAAGTTCGTATTCTACATTTTGATAAGATGCGGTTCTGTTTAGAAAATTGAATTTTACGCCTGGAGATAAGCTCCATCCGGAACCTAGATTTACATCAACACCAAGAGCGGCCTGTCCGCCAAAACCGTGTCCTGTATCTGCAATAATATCACCATCTACATTTTCGATTTCGATGTGATTATATAAACCGGCACCGCGTACAAAAACTGCTATAGGTGAATTTGAAATAGGATATCTGTATTGTAGTCCAAATACATAACCGGTTTCTTCAAATCTGGCATCAATACCTGCAAATGAATTATCAGAAACAAAACGGTTCCATCCCCATCCAGCATAAACGCCTAGATTTTTTACAAATTCGTAATGCAATAAACCTTCGAAACCGAATCCTGCATTTAATTTGGCATCATCAAGTTTTGCGATTCCAAAAGAAGCGCCACCGTTTAATTCAACACCAAATTTTCTTGTTTCGTCCTGTGCAAAACCGCCAATTGCGATAAGTGCAAATAATCCTAATAAAAATACTTTTGTTTTCATTTTTACTTTTGTTTTAATTGTTTAACATTTTGTTTTCGAGACAAAAGTATTTCTGCTGAAATGACTGCACTAATATGATTTAATGGGTGATAGTTTTTGAATAGTGAATGACGTAAATTGAGACTTAGATGAAATTGTGAAGCGATTAAAAATCAATCAAAAACATTACTAGTTTCATTATTAACTTGAATTTTTACTGTTTCTTGATGCAGATTTAGAGTTCTTCGGAGGATGTAAATCAATGTCGCTTAGTTAATTTTAAGTATATGTCCTATGGACAAAAAGTGCAACTTGATTACGCTTTTTACTAACGTTTATGTCCGCTGGACAAAAACGAGTTGAGCGTGCAATTCTCATAAGTAAAATTCAGTGCGAAATTCTTAAACTAGCCCGTTAGTGCTTCAACGTTAGTAAAAACAAGCTAGCTGTTTAATACCCTACTTTGTCCAGAGGACATTAACATTGTTTCTAATAGTCTAATCAAATAATGAAACTTATTTCTTTTGCTTAGCGACCTTTACTAAATGACATTGAAAGCTAATTTCCTAATAAATGAGGATTCAAATCCACAAAAAACATAATATTTGTGGATTTGAAGACAAGTTTTCCGACCTTAACTAAAAAAGTCATTAAAATAACTTCATCTATTCGAGGATCTTTTCCTGACAGTTCAATGGCTATTGAACCCCAAGCTATATGCCTATAGCTAAAATTTTTCTTATTAGAACAACTATACTCAACCTCTATGGAATTGTGTAATACAAAATCTCACATAATTGAGTATAACAATGTGTGTGCTTAGTACTTATTTTTATTCATGTCTTTTTTATAATCCTTTTGCATTTTGCCAAATTCTTCTCTTGCCATTTTCGCCAGTCGTTTCCATTTTTCAAATAGAGTGTTTTTTCTATATTCATTATAGGTCATTCAAACAAATAATCTTACAGCCTTTACTTTCATAATATTGTATCATTTCGGGAATTTTCTTTTTATCCCAACTGGTAATACAATCTGATAAGACAGTAACTTCATAATTTGCCTTACGTAAATTAAAACAAGTTGATTTAACACAAATAGTAGCATCTCCTCCTACTATGTAAAACTCACATATATTATTTTCATTAGTAAAGTTTACAAATTCTTCACTGGTTAATGCGTTTCCTTTATGTTTAGTAAAAACATTTTTTGATGCTATTTTCAAGTCAGAGGCTAATTCAGACCCTTTAGTATTTGGTTTAAAAGTTCTTGTGCCGTCCGATAAATTTTCATGCCTAACATAAATAACGTGAATATTATTATTTACTGCCCAGTCAATAGCTTTATTGATGTTGCCAATAACATCTTTATAATTCTTTGTTATGTCATTTTGAATGTCGATTATTACTAAGGCTTTTTTTTGCATAGTTAGTCTCCTTGAAAATTAAATGTTGTAATCATTAGTACTTATTTTTTCTCATATCTTTTTTATAATTCTTCTGCATTTTACCAAATTCTTTTTCTTTATTTCGTTTTTCAGCAACTGTTGATTCAAAATGCGCTTTTTCTCTTTCCAATTTTAAGTAATTTTCATACGAATTCATCTCTATTTCTCCATTTTCAACTGCGGCAAGCACCGAACATCCTATCTCGTTTGTGTGAGTACAATCTTTAAACTTGCAATTTTGGGAAAGGCTAATAATCTTATCAAATGTGGTTTCTAATCCGTTTGTTGTGTCAGTAATTCCAACTTCTCTCATCCCGGGAGTATCTATAAGTATCCCGCCATTGCCCAACACTATTAGTTCCCTGTGACTTGTAATGTGTCTGCCTTTACTTGTGCTATGACTTATTGAATCCGTTTTCATTATTTTTCTGTCAGATAGATTATTCAACAAAGTTGACTTTCCAACACCGGAAGAACCGAGCATACAAAACGTCTTGGCTTTTTCAATTATCCGAATTAAGGCTTCATATCCATCTTGCGTTTCATTGCTGATTGCAAAAACGGGTATATTTGGTAAGCGTTGATTTACATTTTCGATTATTTTCGCTTTTTCTTGATCATTTATCAAATCGGTTTTAGTTAGAATAATTATCGGATCTACCTTTGATGAATAACATATTGTTAGGTATCTTTCAAGTCTGTTTAAATTAAAATCTCTGTCAACTGCTTGAACCAAAAAAGCGTAATCAATATTTGTCGCGATAACTTGAATTTCTCCAAATTGTCCGACTGCTTGTCTTTTTATAATTGAGAACCGTGGTAATATTTTATGAATTAGTGCACTATCAGCATCATAAGTTGACAATGCAACCCAATCGCCTACTGCTGGAAAATCTTCCCGACTTACGGCTGAAAATCGCATATTTCCTGTAATCTCAGCTTCGTATTCTCCTTGAGTTGTTTTTACAGTATATCGTTCCTTATGTTCTGCAATTATTCTTCCTATTTCAAAGTCATTCAGTTTTTGCTCTATTCTAAAGGCTTCAAATCTTTTATTGTATCCTAATTCTTCTAGTGTCATTTTGTTTCTAATTGATTAATGTCAATTTTTGCTTTGCCCTTTTCTTTTATTGAGAAAAGTTTTTCAAACTCATTGAGATCTTCTTCTTTGGTCTCAAATGCCTTATCTTCAAAGAACTTTCCACTAACAGCTGCCAACGCATTTGGATATAATTCCAAAACCATAAAAGCTTCGAAATTCATTCCATCTTTTGTTGTAATTCCGTAATTCTGTGCATTAACAAATCCAAAACGGTGATAATATTCTGGGTGTCCAAAAAGTATCATTGCCGAATAGCCTAAATGTTTCGCAATAGCGATTGTTTCATTTAAGAGTTTTGTTCCAATACCTTTCATTTGAAACTCAGTAAGCACAGAGATTGGTCCTACACATAACACTTGGTGTTCCTTGCTTTGAGTGTCAATTACATTCGCTTTGGTAATTATTATATTACCTATTAGTGTATTTTCTGATAAGGCAATCAAATCGAGCTCGGAAATATAACTATTACTTTTGCGCAGGTTATGCAAAACCAAGTGTTCATCGCATCCTGGTTTAAATAAATTCCAGAATGCTTCGCGAGTAATGTTTTCAGTTATCCGAAAATCTTTTGGTTTTGTTCTTTGAATAAGTATGTCCATAATTTTGCTAATTTATTTCTATTTTTTCATTCGATATCAATAAGCAGGACGTTTTTTAGCATTAAGCACAACTATTTTTATTTATAACTTCAACCAGCTTATCAATTTCTGCATAATCAATTTGAGATACAGTACTATCAATTTTTGAAACTTTTCGCACAATAGCTTTCTCTATAAAATTCATTTCCTCGAAAAGGAATTCACCTCCAGGTGTAATATTGCAAATGGAAGTTTTACGAAGCCATTCGGGAAACACATTATTAAATTGGGCTTCTTTTTGATGCTCATTCATGCAACATAAAAAAAGTGCGATGTTTTTTGATCTTAATAAGACTAAGTTGTTCTCAAAAACCTTTTTGACAACAGATTTAATATTGCCTGCATGAATTGAACAACCGATTATTATCGTATTATACTCAGCCAGCTGCGGAGTTTTTATTTTTTTAAGATTGATTAAATCAACTGTTGTGTTCTTGAGCTTCTGTGCAATTAGTTCTGCAAGCATTTTTGTTGTTCCGTGCGAACTGGCGAATAAAATTGCTGTTTTCATAATCTAATTTTTATAAAATTTGACAAAAACTATCGTGTAAAAAATAATCGAGTAATAAAAATACCGTTGCCATCGTCTTTTCCTGCTTCGCTTTCGACTGCACTGGTAACAAAGCTAAGTTTCCAGCCTTGGTTAGTTAATTCTGTAATTTTTGCGGCAATAACTGCATCGTTCGAAGCAATATTTTGAAAGTTTATGCCCACTGCCGAATAAAAATTCAACAGTTTTGTTTCTTTAAACTCATCAATTTTAATATCACTACGACTAATTTCACCTTGTCTGCTTGTTTTCCCATCAGTGCGTTCGGTAGTAAAATCAGTTGATTTAACCTGAGTTTGAGATTCTACAATTCTTGACCGTCCTAACCCCATTGGAACAATAGACTCAACCACTGTTACTACTTTAAATTCTTGCGCATAAGTACCGATTGTAACTAATGCCAAAATTGCTAATGCGAATAATTTTGTTTTCATTTTGTTTAATTTTTAATTGTTTAACATTTTGATCTCGAGACAAAAGTATTTATGGCGTAAGTGACAAAATAATTTGATTTAATGAATGCCAAGTTTGGAATGATGAATGGCAATATTTCAATTTTGAGATATTTCATTCAAATCGGCGTAGGTGCTCTAAAACTCATTTTTTCTCACAATTAATATTTAAATACAATTATCTTTGCCAACATTAGTTGAATACTATTTATGAACTTTGAAATTTGATGGAAAAGAAGCCTTATTTTATTTCGAGATGGAGTATTCCGGTTGCCGGATTTCTGTTTACTTTAATGGTTGGCACTGCTTATGCGTGGAGTGCTTTTATAAACCCTATGGTTGACAGGTTTGGCTGGACAAAAACAGAAGCCAATATCCCTTTTTTGGTATTTATATTTATGTCTGCTGTAATGACCATACCTGCAGGAAGACTGCAAGACAAAATCGGTCCTAGAAAAACTGGAATTCTTGCAGCAATATTATTCGCAATTGCATACACATTAGCCTCATTTGTTGGATCATTTCCACATACATGGTACTTAGTATTAACATACGGTTTAATAGGTGGAACTGCGGGTGGAATTGGATACGCATGTGCAATACCTCCTGCAAGAAAGTGGCTACCCGATTTCCCAGGATTTGCTATGGCAATTTCTGTTACAGGTATGGGTTTATCTGCTGTAATTTGGGCTCCATTAAAAGCGAAAATATTAATCCCCGAATATGGAATAGAACAAACATTCTTAATTATTGCGGTGATAGCCACAACTGTAACATTGTTTGCATCATGGCTAACCCGAAACCCACCGGTTGGTTGGAAACCAAAAAACTGGTCACCCGAAACATGTACAAAAAAATCAACTATTATTTTAAGTGAGTCAACTTCGAAAGAAATGCTTAGAAGTCCTAAATTCTACTACATCTGGACTATTTTCACTTTAATATTATTTGGAGGATTTGTCTGTCTGACTTTAATTATTCCTTATGGAATCGAAGTTATTAAACTAGAACCTGTACAGGCAGCATTCGCATTATCAATATTCGCATTTTTTAATGGTTTTGGTCGTCCGGTAGCAGGTTTTCTTGGTGATAAATTTGGCGCATTGATGGTTCTGATTGCTACCTATGTCCTACAAACTGCAACATTCTTTTTGTTTCCTGCATTGGCAACAAGTCAGGTTGTACTATATGTTTTTTCGGGATTTTTAGGTTGGGGGTTTGCAGCCACAATGGCTTTATTTCCAAGCATCACAGCAACAAATTTCGGGACAAAGAATCTTGGCATGAACTACGGAATAGTATATACTGCATTTGGGACAGGAGCTGTAGCCTCAATTCTGGGCTCCTGGCTGTACGACTCAACCGGAAGCTATAGCCCTGCTTTTATAATCGGAGGAAGCCTAGCGGCACTGGGTCTTGCTTTAGGAATAGTTTTAAAAAGGAAATATGGTGTTAGATAGACTTCTGAAAGTTTTTATCAACAATTCTAAACAAAATTTTTATCGCTACGCTCGTTTTATTATTTTTGTAAAAAATAGTTAAAATGGATAATTATATTGTTTCGGCTCGTAAATATCGTCCCGACAACTTTGAATCGGTTGTTGGACAAGACTCTATTACCAAAACTCTCAAGAATTCTATAAAAACAAACCAACTTGCTCAGGCATACTTGTTTTGTGGCCCCAGAGGTGTTGGTAAAACTACTTGTGCAAGGATATTTGCCAAAACAATAAACTGCAGCAATGTTACTGCGGACTTCGAAGCCTGTAACGAATGCGAATCATGTGTTGCTTTCAACAAGCTACGCTCACTAAACATCCATGAACTTGATGCGGCATCAAACAACTCGGTTGATGACATTCGTAATCTTATCGATCAGGTGAGAATACCACCACAACTTGGTTCATACTCAGTATATATAATAGACGAGGTTCACATGCTCTCAAGCGCAGCTTTTAATGCCTTTCTTAAAACACTCGAAGAGCCACCAAAACACGTTGTTTTTATTCTTGCAACTACCGAAAAACATAAAATAATCCCTACAATTTTATCGAGATGCCAAATTTTTGATTTTAATAGAATTGGCGTTGAAGTCATCAGAGAAAGGCTCGAATTTGTTGCTGAAAAAGAAAATATAAGCGCCGAACACGATGCATTGCAAATAATTGCTCAAAAAGCTGATGGGGCGATGCGTGATGCCTTGTCGATATTTGACCAGATTGTTAGCTTTAGCGGCAAAGACATCACCTATCAAAGTACAATCAAAAACCTAAACGTTCTTGATTATGAAATTTATTTCAATATTACAAATGCCTTTTTATCGGGTGATTATTCGAGCGCTTTGCTAATTTTTGATGATGTTATCAAAAAAGGATTTGAACCAAGTTATTTCATTACCGGACTAGCATCCCATTTTAGAGATTTGCTTATTTGCAAGGATCCCGGAACCATAGACCTCCTAGAAGTTGGGAAAAAAATAAAGGAAAAATACCTCGAACACGCTCAACTTTGTTCCGTTGCTTTTCTTTTTAAATCAATCGAGATAGCAAATAAAGCCGACTTAAATTACAAAACAAGTCAAAATAAAAGATTACTTATAGAGTTGGCACTGCTTAGCATCTGTAATATTGATAGCAAAGCACTATCGGAAAACTCCACAGCTAGTCCTCAGGCTCAGCAGGCAAAACCAAGCACAACTGTTGAACAAACAAAAACAGCAGTTGATCAAGAAACTGCTTCTGAGAAACCGGAAACTATTATAAACGCGACTCAACAACCGGAAAAAGCTGCAGAGGTTAAAGAAACACCTAAAGAAGAAGAAACTAAAGAGCCTAATAAAAACGAAACAACAAGTACAAACTTAATAGTAGAAACTCCAAAGCAAGAATCAAGCAAGGAAGTATCCGACAAAAAAGCCACATACACAGGAATTTCAATTAAAAACCTCTCTGAATCAAACAACACTAAAGTAGAGATTGATAGTTCCGGTGAACCGAAAATTAGCTACTCACACATTGGTACAGATGGGTTCGACGACGCAAAATTAAAATATGTCTGGGAGAAATACGCAGAATCGAAAAGAGAAAATCCAAGACTTTACTCATTTCTTTTAGCACATTTACCCGAAAAAAACAATGAAAACCAATATGTAATTGTTGTAGAGAGCAATCTGATTAAAGAAAAATTGGATGCCGAACTAAACGAAACATTAAAATTTTTAAAAACCGAGTTAAACAATCGTGATTTCGAGCTTAGTTACATAATTGGAGAAACAAAACAGGAAAAAACCTTTAAATCTGATCAGGAAAAACTCGAAGATATGATAAAAGAAAATCCTGAGGTCAAAAAACTAAGAGACCAGTTAAATCTGGATTTTGAATAGATTGGGGTTGATAAAAACTAACAGAACCTTAATCAAATCCTTTTGAAAATTAAATTACACAATGCATATTATTGTAGGATTTTTCCTACAATCGTTTAGGATAAATGTTTTTTTTTAATGTTCCTGTATATTTATATTTGTGCGTTTCGATTTATGTTTTATATTTGCAACAAATTTTAAATACAACCCCAATGAAAAACATGTGTTTATCTAAGTTCTTGAAACAAAATTTTTCTGTCCAACGCGCCCCTGCGTCCCTAAAGGGAAGCCTACGCGCTTATCAACTTACAAATTTTGCGAGTTTCTCGAAAAATTACCTATTT
>JAFGVU010000118.1 GCA_016937855.1 Bacteroidales bacterium
CAAAAAATTGGTTAATAAAAGAAAAAAAAAGAAGATAGGTAAATTTTAGAGAAACTCGAAAATTTGAAATAGATAAGCGCGCAGGCCACCCTTCAGGGACGCAGGGGCGCGGTGGGAAGAAAAGAAGGAAATTTTTCGAGTAACTCAAAAAATTGGTTAATAAAAGAAAGAAAAAAATTTTGGTTAAAAAAATTTGTGAATTTAAATAAAGTTGTATATTTGTACGTGAATACTTAATCATTGTTATGAATGTTTTAAAGCGAATTTGGAGATTTTATTACGAAGGATTTAAAGAAATGCCTCGTTGGGGCAGGCAAATGTGGTTGATAATTCTCATTAAAGGGTTTGTAGTTTTTATTCTCGTAAAATTTATTTTTTTCCCAAATCATTTAAAGCGCAACTTTGATACAGATGAACAAAGAAGTGAGCATGTTATTAACGAATTAATTAAAACAGCACAGGATGACACAATTACTATTGAACATTGATCCGTCATTAATTGACTGGTCGAGGGCACAATTTGCCCTTACGGCAATGTTTCATTGGATATTTGTTCCCATAACCTTGGGGATATTATTCATTATTGCCATTATGGAAACCATCTATGTAAAAACCGGTGATCTGGAGTGGAAGAGAATCACAAAATTTTGGATGAAATTATTCGGGATAAATTTTGCTGTAGGAGTTGCTACGGGTCTGATTCTTGAGTTTGAATTTGGTACAAACTGGTCAAATTTCAGTTGGTTTGTTGGAGATATTTTTGGAGCTCCATTGGCTATAGAAGGTATTATGGCCTTTTTTATGGAGACAATTTTTATTGCCGTAATGTTTTTTGGATGGAATAAAGTTAGTAAGAAATTCCATTTAACAGCAACATGGCTCACAGCAATTGGTGCAAACCTTTCTGCTTTATGGATTTTGGTCGCAAATGCATGGATGCAATATCCTGCAGGTATGCAGTTTAATCCTGATACAGCTAGAAACGAAATGGTTAACTTTTGGGATGTTTTGTTTTCACCAGTGGCAATAAATAAGTTTCTTCATACAATTACAAGTGGTTACACTCTTGCTGCTTTGTTCGTTATTGGTGTTAGCTCATACTTTTTGTTGCGGAAACGAGAGACTTTTATGGCAAAACGAAGTATAGTAATTGCATCGGTTTTTGGGTTTATCTCAGTAATGGCCTTGATTTTTACGGGACATGGTTCGGCGGTACAAGTTGCAAAATACCAACCGATGAAACTTGCTGCGATGGAAGGACTTTACGAAGGCGGTCAAGAAGCTGAACTTATTGGAATTGCAATATTAAACCCTAAAAAGACTGTAGATAATAACGAAGACCCATATTTATTTAAGATAGGATTTAAAGGGGCCTTAAGTTTTTTAATCGATTTCGATACCAAAACTTATGTGCCCGGTATTAATGATTTAGTTTATGGAGATAAGGAAAACGGAATATTATCGGCAGAGGAGCGAATCGAAAAGGGTAAAACTGCTATGGATGCGTTAGTCGCATACAAAGAGTTGAAAAAAGCAGGTAAGGATGACGAAGCTAAGGTGCAATATGATATCCTGATGGCGAATTTTGAACATTTCGGTTATTCATACATTAAAGATCCTAAAGATATTGTGCCTCATGTGCCAACTGTTTTCTATAGTTTCCATATTATGGTTATATTCGGAACTATGTTTGTCTTGATTTTCTTAATTTTTGGATGGCTAACTATAAAAAATAGGATTGAGCAATTTAAGTTTGCTAAATTACTTTATCTGATTGGTATTATAAGTATTCCAATGGCCTTTATTGCTTCAGAAGCAGGATGGGTTGTTGCAGAAGTTGGTCGACAGCCATGGGTAATTCAAGATTTGATGACTGTTGATGCAGGCGTTACAAATATTAGTAGTGGTGCTGTTCAAACAACATTCTGGATATTTGCATTTATTTTTACCGGCTTACTGATTGCCGAAGTTAGTATAATGCTTAAATTTATTAAAGACGGGCCGGCAAAACCCGAAAATGAAGGAGGAAAATAATTATGATAACTGCAGAATTAACTCATCTATTTTTCCAACAGTACTGGTGGTTGCTGGTATCTGTTTTGGGAGCTTTATTGGTTTTTTTACTTTTTGTACAAGGTGGACAAACTCTAATTTATACAATTGGTAAAACTAACGAAGAACGAAAAATGATTGTAAATACACTCGGGCGTAAATGGGAGCTCACTTTTACAACTCTTGTTACATTCGGGGGTGCATTTTTTGCATCATTTCCACTTTTTTACGCAACCAGCTTTGGTGGAGCGTATTGGGCTTGGACGGCATTACTCCTCGCTTTTACAGTTCAGGCCGTTTCTTACGAATTTAGATCCAAAGCAGCAAATGTTTTTGGTAAACGATTTTACGAATCTCTACTTTTTATTAACGGATTATTAGCAACTGTGTTAATTGGGACTGTTGTTGGTACAATCTTTAATGGTGCCGATTTCTCATTAAATATTCTTAATAATGTTTCGTGGAACAATAATACTCGTGGTCTCGAAGCTGTCTTAAATTGGCATAATGTTGCTCTTGGTTTAGCAGTTTTCTTTTTGGCAAGAATTATGGGGTTGTTGTATTTTATGTTAACTATCGACAATGAAGAGATTTATAAAAGATCGAAAAAACATATTCTGATAAATACTATCCCTTTTCTGGTGTTCTTTTTGTCATTTGTTGTTTATCTACTCATGAAAGAAGGATTTGCTGTTGATGCTGATGGGATTGTATCTATGGAAAAATACAAGTATTTGCATAACTTTTTGCAAATGCCTGTTGTATTAATTATATTTTTAGTTGGTGTTGTTGCCGTACTTTGGGGAATAATTAAAACCTTGTTTAGTAAATCTAAATTTGATAAAGGTTTTTGGATTGTAGCTCCCGGTACTGTTTTAACTGTTTTAGCGATTTTGCTGATTGCAGGATATAATGGTACGGCTTTTTATCCATCTTATGCCGATTTGCAAAGCTCTCTGACTATTCAAAACGCAAGTTCAAGCTTATTTACACTAAAAACAATGAGTTATGTTTCTCTTTTGATCCCTGTTATGCTTGTACTTGCAATAGTTTCGTGGCGTGCAATAAATAAACACAAAATTACTGAGACAGAAATGAATGATAAAAACGAAAAATCTTATTAAATTTGCATTATGGAATATTTAAAAGAAATATTAAGCTTTATTGCCTGGCCGGTTTTAATCTTTGTTTCATATAAAATCGCATTTTGGGCTGTAAAATATTTTGAAAAGAATTATCAAAAAACAGAATAATTAACCAAAAATCAACACTATGATTACATCTTATCAATTTGTGAAGTTTAAAGAAGAAACATTTGTCGATTTTCATCGTCAGTTGTCTGAGCAAAACACTGTCTCCTGTTTCGATTTCGAAGATAGTATTATCGATTTTAAGAAAAATGACACAAACAGATACAAGTCTGATTATCGCGAAAAAGTTATTAAATTGGTAACTAAAAATAAAACTAAAATCTTAAAATCTTGGATAGGTTTTAGAATTAATGAGTATGGCGATAATAGATATTTTGATGATATCTCGGCTTTAAATAAGCTTGATGGGATGAAATTTAAGGCATTATTCCTTGCTAATGTTAGCTCTGCAAATATTTTGGAGCAGTTTATCAACGAAAATCCAAATCTAAACTTTGACGAAGTTATTCCAATCATTGAAAGTAACGAATCATTCTCTGGTTTAGAAGGAATTATGAAGTTTAAACATTCGAAGTTTAAGAATGTGGCTTTCGGGCACTGTGATTATAATCTTAATTGTAATATCTTTCCTTTTATCCATCAGGATAATGCAAGATACTGGTTTTGGGTACAAAAATTTCAAAAACTTTGCCTCGAAAACAATATTGGTTTTATTAATTCAATTTATCTAAATCTTAATCATAGTTCTCATTTTAAATTGATGCTTAAGAATACAAGCAGGTTTTTTGATAATTGGGGACAAGTTACTCTAAACACTCAACAAAGTACGGATGCAAATAATTTTAATGATGCAGATTTAATTAATGTTCGTGAGTTAAATCTTTTAGAGGATATGAATATTACTGAGTATGCTGAGAAAATTGTAAAATTGTTTGAGAAATACAATCCTGAAGGACGGGGATATACAATAATGCCCGATACCAAAATATTTATTTGCCCACAAGAATATCTCGCTGCTAAAAGGTTTATCTCTGAATAGGTGGTTTATCCACTCGTTTTTTTGAAGGTTGCTTTGTTCTGAAATAAACAATGATACTAATCAAAACCTATGTCAGAATGTCAATACATATATACCTTCAAATATAATCAGCATTACAGACAATTGTGTAAGTTAGAAACTAGACAAATTTTTGGCGCCGAAGTAAACAATAATTTACTGTTTTCAGGTCTCAAAATCGATCCTTCGATAAGTCCATTTATTAGAGAACGATTCGAGATTATTTCTTCTTCTTCTGATTACAAATTGCTATTGATAAATATCGAGAAAGAGAATATTCAATCCGAAGGTTTTAAGGCTGAATATCTAATTTTAGATGGCGACGAAACAGGATATAAAGAGAGACTTAACAAGCTCCGCGATATTGGTTATAGGATAGAAGGAATCCCCGATTATAACGATCCAATCATAATTTATTCAATATGCAAATTTGATAATATTTGGTATTTTGGCATTCTTAAAAAACACAATATTGGTTGGCATAATCATAAACAGAAACCACATTCGTTTAGTAATTCCTTAGGTATGGTTATCGCAAAAGCTCTTGTAAGTATTGCATCAAAAGGAGATGAATCCAAATTGCTGTTAGATGCTTGCTGTGGAGTGGGAACTGTTATGCTCGAGGCTTGTTTCTCGGGTTTTAATATTGATGGTTGCGATATTAACTGGAGAGCAGTTAAGCATACTCGCGAGAATCTGGCACATTATGGCTATTCCGCAATTGTTTATCGTTCTGATATCAAAGATCTTGACAAAAAATACGATGCAGTTATTATTGATTTACCATACAATATTTACACATATTCGGATGATAAAATTAGCCAAAATATTATCGATTCATCAGCCAATAAAAGCAAACGAATAATTATTGTTTCTGTGTCTGATATTCAGATAATGATACAAAATGCAGGTTTAAAAACCATTGATTTTTGTAAAGTTGCTAAACGAGGAAAATCTAATTTTGAGCGGATGGTTTGGATTTGTGAATAATTGTGGTTAAAAACAAAATTATGTGTTATCTGTTTTTAGATTGAATCTAAATATTATATTTATACGTATAAGTTGATAAATTAAAAATGATTAGTAAAAAGTATATAATTAACATAATATTGCTAAGCATAATTGCAATTATTTTTAATGCTTGTGCTTCGCCACTTTCATGGCCAGATGCTCCATTATACAAGTTTGCTGAATACGAAAATGAGAAATCTGATGTCGATGATGTCGATATAGTAAAATCTCAAATTGTAGGACATTATGCTCATTACGACGTTGTCTCCTATGTCGATTCAACTACAAAAACTCCTATGCTTACCTTTATTATATCTTATGGATTTACCGACTTTTATCTTGATAGTTTGGGAAATTTAATCCAATCAGACAGGTTTGTAAGAGCATCGCATAAAATTAATCAAAAAAATATTAGCTCAGAATTTAGCGATAAATCTGTTCAGGCAATTAAACCCAGACATCATGAGGTTGAGCTTAGTAAAGAGAATGGAAAGTGGCAAATATATCGTGCTCCAACACCAAGTTTATTAGGAATAAATGACGATCCTGCAAAGCCTCTCTCAAAAGACAGAAACGATCCAAATTTAACAGACCCCGACGGTGATGGAAATCCCGGTGTAACTGTAAAGATAAATATAGGTAAAATCATTAAAGGCGAAATTTATATTTCCAGACGAGAGATTTTTACAAATTATCTCACTCTAAATAATGATGGAACTTTAACCGGTTACGTTAAAGATGATTCTGAACAATTTGTTATTGGAGCCACACATAAATTTCTGGATCAGGAGTCTAATAACAAACAGCATCCTTCGAGAGGAATGAATCCACTAATTCTAGTTCCAATAAGTGATGATATTGATACTTTGGAGGAATTAATGGAAATTCGAGATGAAATATTTCCCGCTGAGCCAAGTTTTATAACCCCTCAGAGGTCTAAGCAAAAATAAAATTAAAAAATTTGATATGGATATGAGCATAGATACTACAGATAACAAATTTATTATCGATAATGTTGATCAGATTAAAGAACTTTGGTCAAAAACATATAACACTGCCGGAAAGCCTGACTGGTCGCATATTCTACCATACTATTCAAAGGATATAAAATTTAGAGATTCTATTCAAAGTTTAAGCGGAATAGAAGATTTTACTGCTATGACAGCGCGTTTATCGGAGCGATCAAAAGACCTTAAAATGGAAATTAAAAATGCAGCAAAAGACGGAAACCTTATTTTTGTTGAATGGGAAATGACCATAAGTTATAAGAAAAGACCAAGCTCTGTATTATATGGAGCAAGCAGGTTGTATTTAGATGATGCCGGCAAAATTGTTTATCAAAGGGATTATTACGACCTTTGGGGTGATATATTTGATAATATCCCTCGTTTTAATAAAATGTACCGCAAATTTATGCATCGCAAATTTGGATAGTAGATTATATGGCAAAAAATAAAAAATTCTGGAAATATTTTAAACAATATGAGGTTTCTCAAATAATTGCTATGATAAAAAATAGCAATAAAAAGCCTCTGGTTTGTGATGACAGATTCGATAATAAACTTGTTGTAATTACAGGAACAACATCGGGTATCGGCACATATACTGCCATGAAATATGCTTCTATGGGAGCAGATTTGCTATGTATTAATCGTAACGCGGAAAAATCCATAAAATTAAAAACAGAGATAGAGTCAAAGTATAATGTGAAATGCGATTATTTTATTGCCGATTTAGGAAAATTAAATGAGATTCATAGCGTGGCAGACAAACTTGTTGATATTGAAAGACCTATTGATGTTCTAATTCATAATGCCGGTTTAACTTTATCGAAACAGCAACTAACTGACGAAGGTTTTGACCTGGTTTTTGTTGTGCAATATATGGCATCTTTTATAATAAATTATAAGCTGATAGATAAGTTAAAAGGGCAGGAGAGCGCCCGGATTATTATAAATAATTCCGAAGGACATCGGTTTGTCCCATGGGGGGTGCATTTAGATGATCTTCACTTTAAGAAAAGACGATACTCAGGTTTAAAAGCATACGGATCTGCAAAACTTGCCCAATTACTTTCAATGCATATCTTTAAAGATAAGTTTTTGGAATCAAATGTAACTATTAATTCTATGCATCCCGGTGCCGTGGAATCTGAAACAGGAAAAGATAATGGGCGACTTTATAAATGGTATAAAAAGAATGTTTTAGGTAAGTTTTTACGTCCAACCGAAATCGCTTCTGAGTCTCTTTATTATTTAGGTGTATCCAATGAAATTAAAGGCGTAACAGGTAAATTTTTTAGTCTTACTACCGAGGAAATTCCTTCGCCTCCGGCTTGGGATATCGACGAAGCTAAGAAACTGTGGGATATTAGTTTGGAATTGTGCAAATTGGATTGAAACTAAAAAAATGACAAAAAAACACTATAATACTATTGTTGTTGGAGGCGGAATTGCAGGTTTAACCGCTGCTGCTTATATCGCAAGAGATAAAAAAAGCGTACTTCTGATCGAAAAAAATAAAGAATGTGGTGGATTGGTAAATTCATTTAGACATAAAGGTTTTCAGTTTGAAGCCGGAGTACGAGCACTCGAAGATGCCGGAATAATTATCCCCATGCTCCAAGATCTTGGAATAAAACTGGAATTTAAGAAAAGTCCCGTTAGCGTTGGTATAGAAAAAGATGTTATCCACATTAAGGACAAAAACAGTCTTAATGATTACGCTTTACTATTAAAGAAACATTATCCCGAAAGTGTAGATGAAATTGATGAGATTATTAGAATTATTCGCAAAATAATGAAGCACATGGATGTCCTATATGGTGTTTCTAATCCATTTTTTAAAGATTTAAAACGCGACTATAAGTTTATTTTTAAAGAGCTTTTACCTTGGCTGCCAAAGTTTGCTTTTACAATTGGTAAGATTAATAAAATGAATATGCCGGTTGAGAAGTATCTCGAAAATGTAATTAAGAATCAATCACTTCGAGATATTATTTCACAACACTTTTTTAAAAATACACCTACTTTTTTTGCACTTAGCTATTTCTCACTATATCTCGATTATAAATATCCGGTAAATGGTGTTGGATCTTTGGCCGATTCTGTTTATAATAAAGTTATAGAGTTGGGTGGAGAGGTTCTGACAGAAACAATTATCACTCGAATTAATGCTACAGAACAATGGGTAAAAGATGACAAAAATAATGTCTATACTTACGATAATCTAATATGGGCTGCCGACTTAAAATATTTTTATAGTAATACGGAAATAATTGGTTTATCCGAAGTTATTAAAAGTAAATTTATCGCAGAGCAAAAAGAAATGCTTGGCAAACGTGGTGGAGACTCTGTTTACTCATTGTTTTTAGAAGTTGATGAGCCCCTCCAAAGTTTTGAGGAAATTGCCAGTGGCCATTTCTTTTATTCACCATCCAGTAAAGGATTGGGGACTTTGCATACTACAGATTTGACACAATTAATTAAAAACTGGGACAAAATAACTAAAAGAGAACTCTACGATTGGCTTGATAAGTTTACAGAGCTAAATACTTATGAAATATCCATTCCGGGGCTTAAAAACCCAAACTTTGTGCCTCAAGGTAAAACTGGCATTATTATTAGTTTTTTAATAGAATATGATTTGTTTGTAAAGCTCAAGCAGATGGACTGGTACGATGAATTTAGGCAGGAATTAGAAGCTAGAATAGTTAATGTCATTACAAACTCAATTTACCCTATGTTGAAAGAAAAGTTAATGGACAGTTTTAGTTTTACACCATTAAGCATTCAAAGCCGTGTTGCCAGTTCCGAAGGAGCAATTGTCGGCTGGTCTTTTCAAGAGTCTGTTCCGGTGCCTAACAGAATTCAAGACACACAAAAATCGGTTGTTACATCAATACCCAATATTTATAAGGCTGGACAATGGACATACAGCCCTGCCGGAGTGCCAATGTCAATCTTAACCGGAAAGCTGGCTGCTGATAAGGTTTGTAAAAGATAAATTAACCCTCAGAATAGAGTATAAGTCAGGGGGTAAATTCAAAATACTCTAAAACTTATTGCCTTTATCAGTAAATTTCAAACCATACTTCCTTCAAAAACTTTAACATATATACTTTCATGATTAAAGTCATGATTTTGAGAAAAATTAGATATCTTTGCAGGTTCTAAAATCAAATTTTATATTTATGGATGAAATTATTCTCAAAATCAGAGAACTCTCTGATAAATACAGTGGCTATACAGCAGAAAATTTATCAAAACTTGTCAAAATAAAATCACTTAGTCTTGGAGAAAAAGACGTTCAACTTGAACTAAAACGCCAAATGGAAGAAGCCGGGTTTGATGAGGTTAGAATTGACGGACTTGGGAATGTTATCGGACGAATAGGTAATGGTAAAAAAGTGCTTGCATTTGATGGTCACATGGATACTGTCGATCTTGGTCAACTCGAAAACTGGGATTTTGACCCGCTTGGTGGTGAAATAAAAGACGGATTTGTTCATGGTCGTGGTACGGTTGACCAGGAAGGCGGACCTGCAGCTTTTGTTACAGCAGGACGTATCCTTAAAGAACTTGGTTTCGATAAAGATATGACAATCTATTTTGTTGGATCAGTTATCGAAGAAGATTGTGACGGACTTTGCTGGAAATATATTGTCGAAGAAGAAAAAATCAAACCCGATTTCGTTGTAAGTACCGAACCTACAAATCTTAATATCTATCGTGGACATCGCGGTCGTATGGAGATGCATGTACATTTTTATGGCGTTTCATCTCATGGTTCTGCACCCGAAAGAGGTAAAAATGCAATTTATATGGCTGCACGTGCTGCACTCGAAATCGAAAAATTAAACGAAAATCTTAAATTCGACGAGTTTCTTGGTAGAGGTAGCGTCACAATTTCTGAAATAGTTTCAGGTAGTCCTTCGTTATGCGCTGTTGCCGATTATGCCCGCTTTCACCTCGACCGTCGTTTAACTTGGGGAGAAACTAAAGAATCTGCCGTAGCAGAAATCGAAAAGGTTGTTGAAGGAATGAATGCCAAAGTTGAAGTTCTCGATTATCTGGAAACTGCATACACAGGCTTAGAATATGGAATGGAAAAATACTATCCTACATGGAAAATGGAAGAGTCTCATCCAATAGTACAAAAAGGTGTGGCTGCTTTTAAGAAAGTGTTTGATAAAGAACCTTTGGTCGATAAATGGACATTCTCCACAAATGGAATTATGACTTGCGGTACCTATGGTATTCCTACAATTGGATTTGGCCCCGGTAACGAAGTGCTAGCTCATGCACCAAACGAAAAAGTACCTGTAAGTGATCTTGTCGCAGCAACAGCGTTTTATGCCGCTTTTGCCTACGAATTGGCAGACTAGCAAAATGGTGGCTTCGACTCCGATAGACTATTGGTGCTCAGCCAACGTAAAACTATAAATAACCTTTTAAAATTATCGTTATGAAAACATTAGAAAAAATTAGCGCTTTAAGCAATATCAAAACAGATTTATATAAAAAAGACTTTTTACTGACTTGGGAAAAAACAGAACAAGATCTGAGAGCAATTATCGAAATTGCCGAGATTTTTAAGCAAATGCGTGAACAAAATATCTCAACTCGCGTTTTTGATTCAGGTTTGGCAATATCAAACTTTAGAGATAATTCTACTCGTACAAGATTCTCCTATGCTTCGGCAAGTAATATGTTAGGACTTGCTGTGCAGGATTTAGATGAGGCTAAATCGCAAATAACTCACGGTGAAACCGTACGCGAAACTGCTAATATGATTTCCTTTATGACCGACTTTATCGGAATTCGTGACGATATGTATCTTGGCGAAGGAAATAAATATATGCGTGAAGTTGGTGCCGCTCTTGACGAAGGTTTTGCCGAAGGAGTATTGCCTGTTCGTCCGGGTATTGTTAATCTTCAATGCGATATCGACCATCCTACACAATCAATGGCTGATTTAGCTCATTTGAAAAATCAGTTCGGATCCCTCGAAAATCTAAAAGGCAAAAAGATCGTTATGAGTTGGGCTTATTCACCAAGCTATGGTAAGCCACTTTCAGTTCCTCAAGGAATTATTGGACTAATGTCCCGTTTTGGAATGAATATCGAACTAGCTTATCCGGAAGGTTATGGTCTTATTCCTGATGTTGTTGAAATGGCAAAAAAACAAGCTGTGCAAAGCGGAGGTTCTTTAAATGTTAGCCACGACATGAACGAAGCTATGAAAAATGCTGATATAGTTTACCCAAAAAGCTGGGCTCCTTATCATATTATGCAGCAACGCACCGAATTGCTTAAAAAAGCTGATAGCCAAGGACTTAAAGAGCTTGAAAAAGTTTGTCTGGCGAATAACGCAAATTACAAAAACTGGGAGTATAACGAACAAATGATGAAAACGACAAAGAACGGCGATGCTCTTTATATGCATTGTCTGCCGGCAGATATTTCGGGCGTTTCGTGTAAAGAGGGTGAAGTTAATGGAGATGTATTCGAAAAATATCGTATCAGAACATATCTCGAAGCAGGATATAAACCTTATATTATTGCAGCAATGATGTTTACAAACCGATTCGAAAATCCATCACAAGTCCTAAAACAACTAATGGAAAGAAATAGAATGAGAGTAGGGGTATAAAAAACTAGAGGTGATTTTTCGAAAAACTCGAAAAATTGTTAAAGGTTCAGTGCGCAGGCCTCCCTTCAGGGATTTAGGGGCGCGTTGGACAAAAAAAAGTTTTTTAAGAATGCGGACTCCAAAATCCGCATTTTTTTGTACCTAAAAATGAAAATTGCCTTCACTTTGTTACAAAATATTATCAAAATTGCCCTCACTTTGTTACAAAATATTATCAAAATTGCCCTCACTTTGTTACAAATATATTATATTTGCAAAAAAAATATGTTATGAATATTAAAAGAATATCTTTGTTGAAACTCGAAGAATGGAGTATGTCATCAATCAGAAAACCTCTAATATTACGAGGAGCTCGTCAGGTTGGTAAAACTACAATTGTTCGAGAATTTTCAGCGAAATTTGATATGTATATTGAATTAAATCTTGAAGTTGAAACTGACAAAATTATTTTCGAAAAAACAGATGACGTCCATGAAATTTTAAATACAATATTTCTAAGGAAAAACAAAGTATATGATAAGAATAATAAGAATCTTCTTTTTCTTGATGAAATTCAAGAATCTCCTAGAGCGATAAAGCTTCTCAGATATTTTTACGAAAATGTACCTGAATTATTTGTTATTGCTGCCGGATCTTTATTGGAGTTTGCCCTTAAAGATGTAGAGTCATTTCCAGTTGGGAGAGTTCAATATATGTGTTTGCATCCAGTCAATTTTATGGAGTTTCTCTCAACGATTAATCCCGCCGCAGAAAAAGAAATTGTAAGAATTCCTTTAAACGATTATGCTCATGATATTTTACTAAGTCTTTTTCACGAGTATGCTATTGTTGGAGGGATGCCAGAAGTTGTTAGTCATTATGGTGATTCAAAAAATCTTTCACAATGCTTAATGATTTATAAAACACTTTGGCAAAGTTTTAAGGATGATGTAGAGAAGTATGGTGTTAACAATAGCATGAAGGAAATTATAAGATTTGTAATTGATGCAGCACCAAAAGAGACCGACAGAATAAAGTTTGGAAATTTTGGAAATTCGAACTATCGTTCACGAGAAATTGGCGAAGCTTTACGCACATTAGATAAAGCAAGAATTATTCAACTTGTTTACCCCGTATCAGAAGTAATTCCACCAGTAATTCCCGATAGAAAAAAAATGCCAAGATTACAGTTTATCGACTGCGGAATGCTTTGTAGTATATTGAGTTTGCAAAGTGAAATGATTGGAATCCAAGATCTCAATGACTTTTATCGAGGAAAAATTGTTCAACAAATAGTATCCCAAGAAATTATTTCTACTCAAAATGATCCACATTTTAAACCACATTTTTGGGTTAGAGAAAAAAAAGAAAGTAATGCAGAGGTCGATTTAATATTTCATTACAAATCTTTAATTATTCCAATTGAAATAAAATCCGGAAAGCAAGGGACTTTAAGGTCATTGCATCAATTTATTGAAATGTCTCCACATCCATATGCAATAAGAATGTATGCCGGAAAGTTTAATGTTACAGAAAGTGTAACTCCATCAGGGAAAAAATACTTTTTGATGAATCTTCCTTATTATCTAGGTACTCAGATTGCCGTATATGTTGAATATTTTGTAAACACATACAAATAACCGGAACTCTTGCAGTATTTTTTGATTTTTTAAGAATGCGGACATGAAAATCCGCATTTTTTTGTGCCTAAAAATGAAAATTGCCCTCACTTTGTTACAAAATAGTATCAAAATTGCCCTCACTTTGTTACAAAATCCTGTTTGTTTTGAATTTAAACCAATTTTTGAAGTAAGAAATTATCTTAAAATTATCTTTCCGGTATTATTTGAAACTATCAATTCTCCATCTTCCACCACAATCTCCCCATTTCTGATAACTATTTCGGCTAATCCTTTGGTTTTAAACCCTTCAAATATTTCCAAATCGCATTTTTGATAGTGGTTTTTTACCGAAATAGTATTTTCATAATCAGGGTTCCATATTACAATGTCTGCATCTTTACCAACGGTAATGCTTCCTTTTTGGGATAATCCGAATATTTTTGCAGCCTGTGTTGAGCAGATATCTACCCACTCGTTTAAGCTAATTCTGTTTTCAAGAACCCCGTAGGTGTAAAGTAATGCCATAC
Organism: Bacteroidales bacterium; assembly: GCA_016937855.1. Classification (GTDB taxonomy): domain Bacteria; phylum Bacteroidota; class Bacteroidia; order Bacteroidales; family ML635J-15; genus Bact-19. The sequence goes on from JAFGVU010000118.1 coordinate 14,054, forward strand.
GATGTTCAACACCACCTGCTCCATTCGGGATTTTCCTAAAATCATCAATTCCGACAGCTTTTTGTGCAAGATTAAATGGACAATGATCTGTGCCAATAGTTTTTACCGTTCTGGTCTTAATAGCTTCCCAAAGAGCCTCCTGATCCGCTTTTTTTCGTAATGGAGGACTCATTACATAGGCTGCCGTATTCTTGAACTCTCCAATATATTTAGAATCTTCCAAGAATAAATAGTGAGGACATGTTTCTGCAAAAACTGCTTGCCCTTTTTGTTGGGCATCTTTTATGTGAGTTAACGATAATGCTGAAGAAACATGAACAATATAAATTGGACAATTATATTTGGCGGCTAAGTCAATGGATTTTTTTACCGCTGCTGCTTCAAATTCTGCCGGTCGGGATTTTGCATGATATTCAGGAGTGATTAGTCCTTCACTAACAAATTTATTACGCAGTACTTCAACTTTATCTCCATCTTCACAGTGAATAGTAACCAAACCACCGGTTTTACCAACTGTTTTTAGTACATTCTCAAATTCTTCGTCGGTTAATCCAACAGCATCCTTATAAGCCAGATATACTTTAAATGAATTAAAACCACGTTTGAGACATTCTGTAATTTCTGATTCTGTGGAATTACGCCATTCAACAGGACTTATGTGAAAACTATAATTTGTCAAAGATTTTTTGGCTTCCAAAATTCTCTCATCAAGTGCATCACACATCGATTGTCCTCTAGACGGAGTAACAAAATCGATAATTGTTGTTGTTCCGCCAAACAAAGCTGCCCGACTTCCGCTAAAAAAATCGTCAGATGATGGACCTGCCGGAGTGGGTAACTGCATGTGCACATGGGGGTCTATGCCTCCCGGAATAATAAACTTGCCATTAGCATCGATAATATGATAACTATTTTCAGGCTTAATATTCTTGGCAACTTTTTTTATTTTATACTCAGATATCAATATGTCGGCTTGTTCCGATTTGTTAGCGTTTAATATTATTCCGTTTTTAATAAGAATTTTCATTGATGAATGTTTTCACAAAGCTACAAAATTCTATTGATGTGACAGTATTGTTGTTTAAGAAATTATCTTTTCATACATTCCATCGGAATTTTCATTAAACCCTAATTTTACTGACTTCGATACTTCGTTCCATTAAAATCCACAAGAATTTTATAGTCAGCGACTTGCAAAACTTAGATTATATAAATTAGGTGTCCAAGGTTAATGTAATCAATAATCTTGGGACGTTTTTTTTAAATTGCATTACTAGAAATAAGCAGGATTTGGCTATGGAAAACACTCATTCGATGTGTTTTCGTCGAACTAGTCAGTTACTATTAAACTCTGAAGATTAGATAAATAGAAAGCTAAGCGAAATTTGAGTTTAATTCTTGACTTGTCCTTTATAACGGGCTTTATTCGTCCGTATAAGTGGTTGTTATTCTTCGAAGCGTTGCGGGATGGCCACGAAGAACCGCCGGGTGGTTGCTGAGCTGCGCCGAAGTACCAGCTCCGGCCTTGTGAATTTTGGAGCAATTAGAACTGTAGCAACGTTCCGAAAGCTTTCGGAATATCCCGCTTTGCTTACAGTTC
>JAFGVU010000119.1 GCA_016937855.1 Bacteroidales bacterium
CATAATCGAGAGTTAACCCCAACTAAATCATTAGTTCGTTTAAACAAAACTCCTAATGCTTAATTTGGGGTTAACTTTCCATCGTCCATTTTTCAAGACATGGAAACGTTAAAAAAGTTACAAAGAAATCAACTACTTTTTATCCACCTTCGTAATAACCAAATTGTCGTCATCCATAAACCGAACAACATACATATCTGGTTTTAGTCCCGACATGTTAATTTGTTCCACAAAGTATGAATCTGCAGGGTTGAAATTTCCCGTAAGAACAACTTGACCCGTAGTATTAACAATTTCCCAGTTAATTTTATCCGATTTCCAGTTTTCGACCATTACATTAAGATAGTCGGTTACAGGATTTGGATAAATTTCAAAGTTTACAGCATTTGAAATTGGTACTACGTTAACAAATTCATCAACATATCCATTGAGTTCAACAGTAACATCATCAGCACTACCTCCGCTTACAGTAATAAGCTCCAAATTATAAATTCCAAAATCCAAATTGGCTTTAAGTCGAACATAGATTGTTTGAGCGCTGCCGTTGTATGCTGAAAGCAAAATTGGAGTTGACTGAAAACTTGTTCCGCTACTAAGGGATATTTCGTAATTTGTAGGAGGAGTGACAGTTACATTAGTACCATTTAAATCAGTGCCACTAAGAATAAAACTTTGTTCCGCGGATGGTCCGAAGCCTTCGATATAGTTAAATACGTTAAGTTCGGTTGGATTTACAAATAATTCTGGCACAATTTCTTCAAGAACTTCTCCGTTCAGACTTACTGTTACATCGGCTGCTCCACCACCACTTATTGTGATAATATCAGAATTGTATGTTCCAACATCAAGATTTTCCTTGAGACGAACAAAAATGCTTCTGTCTGATCCATTGAATGATGATAGTACTATTGCCGAAGATTGGAAACCTCCAATTGGAATTTCTGAAATTTCATAATTCGCTGGAGGTATAACAATCACATTTGTTCCATCCAAATCTGTTCCGCTAACAACAAAAGACTGTTCTGCTGATGGTCCTGAACCTACGGTATAATAAAATCCGCTTAAACTTGTTGGGTTTGCTGTTAGTGCGGGAGTAGGAGCAGAGCCACCGCAGTATATTACAATATTATCAAGATATATTCTATCTGTTCCTCCAATCTTTATTTTTGATAATGAGGTTCCACCGGTAATTTCAACAGAATGAGTTTGGAAATCATCTGTTGTTGAGATGTCACTACCAACTTGAACAAAGTTAACACCGTCTGAAGCATGGAATATTTGTATCATTGAGTTATCACTATTCCATTTGGCATAATCAAATTCAAGAGTTCCACCAGTAGATAAATCAATAGTAGGAGTGATAATATATCCAACTGCTGACGCAGAACCAAGTTTAATTTCACCTCCGGCAGAATAAACTTTTAGGCCAGTCCATCCTGTTGTTTGCGTATATGAGTCAAGAGATGAAGAAATATCAGTTGAGTTGGGAGAGGCATGTGTTCCCGCTGTAAATCCGCTAAAATCTTCTTCGAGACAAGGATCTGTTGAAACCGCAGAAACAGAGCCATTACAAGCTACGTCAATATCCACGGCTCCGCCACCGGAGTTTGTAATAAATTCAGAGTTATATGTCCCAACAGGTAGGTCGGACTTTAAACGAACGTAAATGCTTGTTGATGATAATGTCGCTGTCGCATAAGGAATAGTCAAAGTATTTGTGAATCCACTTCCAGAGCTTAATGATATTTCGTAATTTGTTGGAGCATTTACTGTAATGTTCGCCGGGAATCCTGTTAAATATGTGCCACTTAAACTGTAAGATTGTGCAGCAGATGGTCCATTTCCTTCGGTGTAAGCGAAACCGCTTAAACTTGTTGTACTTACTTGCAATGTTGGTGGAGGAACATCTGTAACATTGCCATTGCATGTTATGTTTACTGTACTTGCACCGCCACCGGCATTAGTAATTATCTCGCTATTATATGTTCCAATGTTTAGTTCTGACTTTAATCTCACGTAAATAACTGTGTTTGCAAGGCTTGCCGAGGAATGCGGAACATCAATGTTATTAGTGTATCCACTGCCGGAACTTAAAGAAATTTCGTAATTTGTTGGAGCAGAGATGGTGATACTACCCGGAAATCCTGTCAAGTAAGTACCACTTATTGAGTATGACTGATATGAAGAAGGTCCGTTACCTTCGATATAGGTGAACCCATTTAAGTTAGTTGGATTTACAACAAGACTTGGTGGTGGAACATCTTCGACACTACCATTACATGTGACATTAACTGTTGTAGCACCACCTCCTGCATTTGCAATAATCTCCGAATTGTATGTCCCAACACTCAACCCAGCTTTAAGACGCACGTAAATAGGAGTGGAGCCAAGCGTTGCTGACGAATATGGAATATTTAAACTTGCAGCATAACCACTTCCAGAGCTTAATGAAATTTCGTAATTCGTTGGAGCAGTGACTGAAATATTCCCAGATGCTACGCTAAAGTTTGCACCGCTCAAATTATATATTTGAGGTGTAGAAGGTCCTGAACCAACGATGTAATCTAATCCATTAAGTATTGAAGGTGTGACATATAAGCTAGGGTCAGGAGGAAGAGGGTCAACCGTTCCGCTACAACTAACAGTTTTAGTGCCATAACTACTACTAACATTTGTAATACTTTCTGAATTGTAATTACCAATAGAAAGACCCGACTTTAATCTAACATAAATAGTTGTTGAAGGCAAATTCAAATTATCATATGTAACAGATAGGCTTGATGTAAATGTAGAATTGTCAAGGGAAATTTCATAATGAGAGGGAGCATTTACTGATATTGAATTTGGATAATCAATAAGATAATTTCCGTACAATTGATAAGTTTCCACATTTGAAGGTCCAGTTCCAAACACGTATGAGAAGCCTGAAAGACTTGTGGGAGCAACATAAACTGCAGGTGGAGGCATTGCAGTAACGCTACCGCTACATGAAACGAAAACGTCGTCAGCTCCACCACCACTTATACTTATATTGCCATTGTATGTTCCGATTGAAAGACCTGAATTTAGCATTACATAAATTCTTGTTGAAGCAAGTGTAGCACTTGAATATGCGACATTTACGGAATTCGAGAAGCTTGAATTATCAAGAGATACTTTATAGTTTGTCGGTGCGGTAACCAAAATATTTCCTGGATATCCGCTTAATAAAACACCACTTAAATCAAAATACTTGGTTGATGACGGTTCGTCTCCGAAGAAATAATCAAATCCACTTAATGAAGGAGTACTTGTAATTAGCTCATTCCCAGGTATATAGTCAGTAATTTCAAAATCATCAATTATTAATTGAGATCCAGCATTTGCCGAAACTTTTATTCTGATATTGCTGTTTAAATCGTTTATGGTAACACTATACTGCGAGAATGTTGTTCCTGCAAATGCTTGTGACTCTATTACTGTAAATGCGCCGCCATCAATCGATTTAGAAACAGTAAATGTTCCACCTCCGGTATTTCCTTCTTTATATTTAAAACTAATGGTTCCAATTGTATTTACAGACGGACTAATGATAAATGCATTAACATTTAGTTGATATCTTGCATCTGATGTACCCAGAATGTTTGCAAGCTCCCATGTGTTGCCACTGTCGTAAGTGAAAAAACCTGTTGTGTAAGTAGAAGGCCCATCGGTAAAATCCTCCGAAAGATTAACTGCAGAAAATCCTTTTAATGTAGAAGAGCCAATCAATAAAGCAATAAGTAAGAATCTAATATTTTTCATATTGTTATGTTTTAAATAAATGAAGCGATTCGTTTTTTCAGAATCGCTCCACTAAAGTATAAAATATTTTAATCAAATTTATTTACCAAACAATCTTTTCAGTTTTTATGTTTTCTCCATAAATTACAGTTACATTATATATTCCTTTTTGGAAATCAATATTGTTTATGAAAATATCGTTTGAAAATGATTGATAATTTTGTTTATATAATACTCTTCCTAGCATGTCAAATATAATAATAGAGCAATCATTAGGGTATGAAATGTCAGCAATGTTAATATGAATTGCACTAGGTTTTTTGGAGATAGTAATATTATTATCTGCCAGATCATATAATCCTTTGACTTCAACAATGTTACTGTATGTGAATTTCCCATCAAAGTCGGTCTGTTTTAATCTATAATATGATTTAGTAGAATAAGGATTAAAGTCTATAGTTGAGTATTTGATTTCTTTGTTGCTGTTACCATTTCCTTTAACATTATCTACAAATATAAAGTTTTGAGCATCTATAGATTTTTCAATAGTAAAATAATCATTGTTTTGCTCCGATGCAGTTTTCCACTCAATGTCAACAATACTGTTGTTTCTAACTGCATCAAAAGATAGAAGCTCTACAGGAGTAGGAGTGTTTTTAAACCCTAAAGTAATTGGGCTAAATGAAGAAAATGCGACTGAATTATCTATACTTCCATTTGCTACAGTTCCTGATGAGTTAGTATTGCCCTGATCTCTCCAAGAACCACCAATATAGTGTGCAACGACAACGTCAGCAAAATCTGCTATACCATAACGATTGTCTTTCCAATATGCAGTAACTGTAGGAATTGAAGATCCTACAACACTTGTGATATCCCAATAGTCCTGATCGCTTACTTCGTCAATTGTGACATCCATATTTGTAATATCAGAATATGCAGAATTGAAATATTCGCCTATAAATGCATCAGTAGCATTTGATGGAGCAGAAATGCCAATAGGAGCCCAGATGTTTTCACCAAGTGGGAATACAAATGCATCATTACCAATTTTCTTTAATGGTCCATCTACCCATGAATTTGCAGAGCCAGGTTCTCCATTAGATCCAGTAGCATCTGTATGTACTGTAGCATTATCTTCAAGTGTAAATAATTCAGAAGATGTGGTTTTAAGTACTCCATTCATAAGAATTAGTTTTCCACTAGTAGTAATATCATCGCTTAAAGTTGTTTCGTTAGTTGAGCTTCCCATATTTAGCCCGATTACTTTATTTGTTGAAGCAGTTGTAATACCATTACCAGTTACCTGATTTGCTTTACCAACATACCAGAAATTGGCTGTTTGGTCAAAACTGCGATTTGCCTGAGTAAATTGCTGAACGTTCCCATTTGTAAGATTTGTTCCATCATCCAAACCTTGTGAATGAGTCATATAAAGTGTTGTTCCGGTTTCTGTTGTAATCTGGTTAGTACCTACTGCACCACCCGGCATAGTTATTATTAGAGGAGTAGTATTATCATCAGCCCAACCAAAATGTAATGATGAACCTGTTTCGAGAGTTATTCCTGTTGTAAGACCAGAAATGCCGTTAAATATCCAATTGTTGGATGATAGCTGTACAAATGTGTTGTTATTGATATATGTATCAATACCTGTCATACCAGTTGTTGCGCCTATATCTAGTAGTTGTGGGACAGATTCGGTGCCTGAACCATTTATTACCATATACATTCTTGTGTTGTCAGTAGCTGCATCATTTGTAAAAGTAGCGGCAGAGTTAACAGTTATATTTCCTCCAAATTCAACAAAACTTCCTGTTCCTTTTGTCATTGCATCAGCAGTTAAATTGGCATTTCGGTGCATATGGAGTGTTCCGGTTGAATTGAACTCGAAATCACCATTAACAAAAGCCTGATGTTCAAATGGATCAGAAGAATATGTAGCTGAGAAATTAAAATTACCATCGTTTATAATTAAATCTCCGTTTATTACATAACCTAATGTTCCTGTTTTATTTGTAATACCACCAATATAACCGGTTCCGGCATTAGATACAACAGCATCATTATATACAAGATCAACAATTACGCTATAAGATCCTCCACACCATGCCCAGTCGGAGTTTGTGTTTGCATCAATAGTAAGATATCCGAACTTGTATCCTTCTGAATTGCTTCCAATACTGTTGGAAATATTATAAAGGCCAACATTTGTTGGTGTCCCACCAAAGTTCCAGTTTACAATTTTTACTTCTGAGCCGGCTTCAAAATTTTCAACCCCATCCCAAAATGGATGCACATTTTGCATACTTGCCTGATCAATAGTAAGCAGACCACCATCTCTAACAATTAAAGCACCATCAGAAGGCATATCCATATCACCCTGGATAAGTAATTCTCCACCATTTTGAACTTCAATTGTCTTATTTGCATTAATAAATTCTGATGTTGGAGAACTATCATCATCAGTTAAAATAAGTTGGCCACCATTACGTATGATAATATCGTTGTATGTATTAGTTGTATTTCCACCTGCATTAATTCCTATATGATCGATAATTATTCTTGCAGGAGTTGTTGCAGCATTTTCCGGAGCATTATCACTAGGTGTTGGTCCCCAACTTGAACCATCATAATATTCCCAATAATCAGTAGTCCCAGCAGGATTATTCCAGCTGAACTCAACATAGTCTGCTGTACTTCGGTAATCACCTGCTACATAAGTAAATGTGCTAATTGTTATTACCAATGTTTCATTCCCTGTTCCGCAAGCATTTGTTGCGCTAATAGTAACATTAGTTACGCCTGTCGCAGGTGGTGTTCCAGATATCTCGCCGGTACTTGTATTTATACTTAAACCGGCTGGTAATCCAGTTGCATTGTATGAAGTAGGAGAGTAGGAGCCAGTAATAAAGTAGCTAAATGCATTTCCGGTTGTTCCACTTGCAGTAAGGGAGCTTGTTATTGCTGGAGTAGCATTGACAGTGACATCAGTTGTTCCTGGTAAACTTGTACATCCGCTGACAGTTGATGTGACAGAATATGTGCCAGTTGCTGCAGTTGCTGCAGAACTAATAGTTGGATCTTCAAAACTTGAAGTAAAACTATCAGGACCAGTCCATGCAATTGTTCCTGAAGCATTGGAAGTAAGATCAAGATCACTTCCTGAACATATAGGGGAATTACTACCAGCTGTTGGTGTAGCAGGAATTGGATTTATTGTCATTGCTATTGTATTACTGTTAGCAGTTGAAGATGTAACACATCCGCCACTAACAGTCAGATCACAGGTAATATCATCACCGTCGGTTAAACCTGAAGTTGAATAAACTGCATTGTTTGAACCAACATTTCCACCATCGTTTTTCCATTGATATGAAGCTGTGCCGCCGCCAAGATTGTTTGCTGTTGCAGTAAATTCAACTGACTCTCCACTACATGATGGGTTTGCCCCACTGGTAATTGCAATGCTTATTGTTGGCGTTGAGCTTGCGTTTACTGTAACAGTGAATGCAATACCTATGTTTGTACATGTTGTTGTTGTGTTTTCAAGATACAATGTCCCATTATATGTAGCTGCAGCAGCACCACCAGGTATTGTAAGTGAAATCGGGCTTACCGGCAAAGATGTAGAGGCAACATCAGAAAATCCTTGACCTTCGGCTGTTGCATCCCAGTCGATACTATATTCATCGGGGCTTCCTGTAGCACCGCTATATGCAAGATTGCCGGTAGTAGCTCCGGAACAAACATTAACATTTGTTAAAGACATATCAGGAATAGTATTTACTGTTGCTATAGCTTCGGTTCTATTATTACTCTCGCAAGATGTTGCTGTAATGAATGTTGAAACATAGTAACTTGTTGTTGTGCTAATACTTGCTGTTGTATAAGTGTCATCGCTATCATCAGAACTAGTTTTTAGAAGAGTTCCACCACTAGCAGCATCATACCATTTGTAAACTTCGCCACTTCCGGCACCAGAAGCTGATAAGGTTAAAGTTCCTGTTCCACAACGATCGTCACCTGTTGCTGTTGGATTGCTTGGTGGAGTACAGCAGGTCATGGTGTGGGAGCCAAGGTCAGTGAAGTCGTCTTGAGCATTGACAATCCATTCTGAGTCGTCTGCATCTGTGCCGGCAGATATTGTCCAGTTAGTCTGCCCATCAGTTATAGTACTTTTTCTTATTAAAGTGTGTTCTGCCGTACCATTTGTAACCCCTGCAACATCCCATGCTGTTCCTGGATCTGCACCATCTGTACCAATTACGTCAATAATATCCCAACTAGTGCCATTGAATTTTTGTAATGCAACAGCATCATCTCCATTAAATGATGTTCCGGATGTTTGGTCAGAAGCAGCAAGTATAGTTCCATTCGCAGCAGAATTTGCAATGATAAATACATCATCATCTGCTACGGTTCCTGAAAGAGAAATAGTTGATTCTGTCCAAGAACCACCATTACTAATAAGACCTATTCTATAAACACTTGTCATAGTTACTAAACTGCCAGTTCCATTATAGATTTCAATATACTTGTTGTTACTACTTCCTTCGCAATATTCAGAAATAATAAGATCTGTTGCGCAAGCTGATGACGGAGTTGTAACTGTTCCACTACAGGTAACATTTTCTGATGTTGCGCTACCACCAGAAACTTGTATGTTTTCTGAATTGTAATCTCCTGCTGTTAATCCGCTTTTTAAACGAACATAAACTGTCTGCGGCTGGCCTGTAATTTCCCCACTTGCATATGGATATGTTACGGATCCAGAGTAAGAAGACCCATCAGTTGAAACTTCATAATTAGTAGTACCTGTAACTGTAATGTTTCCTGAGCCCACAAGGTCTGATCCACTTATTGTAAATGTTTGATTTGTTGATGGACCAGAGCCTTCATCGTAAGTAAATCCAGTTAAAGTTGTTTCGCTTGTTGTAATTGTAGGAGGACCAGTAATTGTTAAAATCTGTGAATCATAAGTAGAGCCATCCCAAAATCCTCCTCCTCCGGCAGAGTAACCACCATAAGAGTATTCGTCTGCATTTGGGTTTACTTTAAAACGACTTGCATAGTAGTAAGTTCCAGCAGGAAGTGCAGCGCCTATTTCTGCAGTATATTCGTCATTTGCATTCCCATCAGTATCAGCATTGTAAGTAGCAACAACCCAATTTGTCCAAGTTGAAGGGTCGCTATCGGTAGTGCTATATCCTATCCATGCACTAACATTTGCACCTTGTCCTACAGCATCAGTAACACCAGGTTCATAAACTCTTGCATAAACATCATATGAAGTTCCAACACTAATACTGCTGCTGGTTGGCCATTGTAAATTACACCAGTTTGGATAGTTTGCTGATATTGTTAGTGTGCCGTTTACATTTGTAGAGCCATCCCAAAAACCTCCAACATAACCACCATAGCTATAATTTGTGCCATCAACTGTAAATCGGCTGGCGTAGTAATAAGTGCCCGGGCTTGAAATAACCGAGCCAATATCTGCCATATATTCGTCATTATTACCAACATCAGTATTATAAGTCGCAGCAACCCAGTTAGTCCAACCAGAAGGATCATCGTTAGTTGTACTGTATCCAATCCAACAAGAGATTCCTGCTCCCTGACCAGCAGCTTCTGTAAGACCTGATTCAAAAACCTGTGCATAAACATTAAATGCTCCTCCTGTATTAATTGAACCACTTGCCGGTGATTGTAGGTTGCACCAGTCTGGGTAGTTGGTGACAGCTGAGTATGTAGTAACTGAGAAATCATCAATTATTAAGTGAGAGTCTTGGTGGTCATTTAAAACTCTAATATTAACCTGAGATGCTGAAGAATTAACATCAAAAGAGTATAGAGCATAAGGGGGGGCCGTTGTTCCTCCATAAACATATGTGTCTACTGTTACAAATGCTCCACCATTTTCTGAAACTTGAAGTTCAAATTGATCAGATGCACTACCAGAACGAGCATAATAATAAAAGCTCACTGTGCCACAGGTATTTAAATCAGGTGTTGTTATATGAGCACCTGTGATATCATCATTAATTGCAACACAACTCGGAGCGCTTCGATCTGTTCCTAGTCCAAAGTTTCCTGCCTGCAATGCTGTCCATGTTCCACTTATGCTGCAATTAAATGAAGTTAAATATGAGCCACTTGTTTGATCATCAAAATTTTCACTCCAAGGTTGCCCCACAGCAACCCCACTCAATAACAAAAGTCCCAATAAAACGGCTGATAGTTTACTAATTCTAGCTCCAAATAAAGACAATAATAATTTTCTCATCTCTTTAAAATTTTAGTTTTAAGAAGATAAGCATCTATGTAGCAAGTAACATCTGTGTAGTCTGGTATTCGCAGGTTTGCGAAGTTTTGACATCTGTGTAGTTAGACGTGCATCTGTGTAGCTTAACTTATAATTTATTTTTTTAATACGTTTAAAATACCACTCAAATTGTATATTTTACAAATATAATCATTTGTTGGTTGTGGAAATGGTGCAATGTGGTTAATTAAGTGTGTGAATACCAATTATTATAAGAATTTGATTTCAATTTATATAAGTAACAGAAAATAAAGGTTAAATGTTCACGAATATTTATCAAATTTTATTAACAATTTTGGTTTCAAGGCCACGGATGCACGAATGAAAATTATTAGTGCATTAGTGGCGAAAAAAAAAGATGCCAGCAGAGATTGCAGAGAATTATTGTTTTTAATAAAAAATAGTATATTTGGTTAATTTTTTAAATAAACGATGGTTATTAAAACAAAGAATGGTAATTATGAAAAAGGAGAAAAAAGTTGTCGATCCTGAGGTAAAGATACTTGAGGATGCCATTATTAACAAGTATGTTAGAATGATTTCGGTTGTTGCATTGTTAGGTCTCGGAATCTGGATGCTTATTGCGCCCGGTAAACCGGATCATGCTTCAGTAGAAAAAGGAACTGTCTATATCTTAAAGGAAATTTGGTCGTTTGAAGCAGGTGTTGTACTTTTAGTAGTAGCAATTGCTGCGGGTATTTCTATAATCTTAAAGCTACGGCTGTTGTATGATACAAACTTCTTGAGAACAGAACAGGGGTACTACTTCTTTGAAAACAGAAAGAGACGTAAAGGATTGCCTTCAATAAGAGATAATGATGACTTGTTAGTGTTTGATAGGGATAATAACAGAGTTGCAAAGTTCCCCAAATACTATAAAACAAAATTCAATAAATTTAAAAAAGTTGACTTTGATACAAAATACAATTGTGAAGGTCCATATTGGTCAGGTGATAGCTCCGGATTTACGTTCTTTTATAATGGGAAGAACTATGTTGACATGCAATTTGAGATGAGAGATAATGATCTTGTTGTTACATTATCAAACAATGAAGGCAGGTTTTATATTAAAGACTATAAATTACATAAGGATAACAAAGTCAGATCGGTTGAGTTTTATTAGCCTGAACTGTGGTTGATTTTACCGATATATTGTCCCTACAGGACAATTAACCAAAACTCTATACGTTGTCAAAGCAAGGTGCAGAGCCCCGTAACATTATTAACGAAGCGAACGAAGGAACAATCAAAGTACGAACAAACGAACAGACGAACAGTTGAACAAACGAACAAGCGAACACCTCGATTCCGCTTGGCGCATTGCAATTGAACAAAAGAACAGGCGAACGGTTCGGCAAAAAGCTCACCGCATCACAATCGAAGTAAATCAAGGTGCAGAGCACCGTTATATTATTAACCAAAACTCTATACGTTGTCAAAGCAAGGTGCAGAGCACCGAAACATTATCAACGAAGCGAACGAAGGAATAATCAAATTACGAACAAACGAACAAACTAACAGTTGAACAAACGAACAAACTAATTAGGAATTTAGCAGTTTTACTGTATTGGTGTTCAGCAGATTAGTCCTGATTCTCCTAATATAAAAATCCAAATAGCCATAAAGGGATTGTATTACCGAAGCCGATTTCTATATTGTCGAGAGCGAGGTAAGAGTTCTGAATGTCCTTTAGTTGTTTAGAGTCTTTATTTTTTCCGCCAATTTCAAAAGTGTATAAATTTTCTACAATAAAGTCTCCGGCTTTTGGATAATTGATCTGATGTAAATAGCTTAACTGATTGTTAAAGAAAGTTTCACGTATCAAACCAGCTGATGCATCGGACTGACTTATCGCATGTATTAAATTCGTATTGTTGAGAAATATTTTTTCTGGTTTTTGTATTACTTTGTTTCCTTTTGCAGAAGTTCTCAATAAAGAAATAAGTTCGGAATTTTCTAAAAAACCTAAATATTTATAAAATGTTCTCAAATCAGCAATATTTAAATCTGTAGATAATTTCGTAAGATTTGGTGAGTAGGGAACCGTTGATGAAATTGCAGCAAGTAGCTTTTTAATCTTACTAATAGTTTCAAAACCAATATCTGTAATAGAAGGAATATCGATTTCTAAAATCAAGTTAATGATATTTTTTATTCGCTGATAGTAATGTTCTGGGTTCTCATTATAATAAGGGTAATAACCAAACTGCAAATACTTCTGAAAATGAGCTAATATTTTTATGTTAGCAATAATTTGATTAGAAATATCTACGTGTTTTGTAAGTATTTCATCTATTGTTAAAGCTTGATAATCAAATATCTCATTAATTGCTAAGTATTCTCGAAAAGATAAACCATTAAGTTTATATGTAGTTTTGCGTCGGCTAAGGTCGCCGTTCCCTTTGTATAGCTGAATAATTGAAGACCCTGAATAAACTATTTTCAGCTCAGGAATCTGATCATAAATATTTTTTAATTCCGCCGACCAGTCATGACCTACAAATTTTGCAGGATATTTATGCACCTCGTCAATAAATAGATATTTTCCACCAAGATTTTTGTTATTCTTCGAGGATCCTCGTTAAAAATAGAAATTGCTTTGCATTCTTTTTTTAACGATGCTGTTAAAACTATAAATTGAATTTTTTGGAAAACTAAATGCAATTTCTGTTTTAACGGGATTGATCAGTTTATCAGTTTATCGGTTTATTTCTTTTCGATTCTAATATTTTGAGTTGTATTGTTGTCAGTAAATCGAATCATATATATACCTGATTTAAAATGACTTAAATCAATCGATTCTTTTGTCGAACAATTAAAAAGATTGAGATTTTTTGAATAAATTAATCTACCCATCATATCGAATATCTCGAGATTAATAGTCTCGGAGTTCCAGTTCTCAATAAGAATATTTATATTATCAGATGTTGGGTTAGGATAGATTTTAATTGATTCTCCTAAGCTATTAGAACATTCACTTGCGAGAATTTGAGAATATTCAAATTTTCCATCAAAATCAACTTGTTTAAGTCTGTAATAAGCTTTTTGGTTAAGTTTTTCGTCAGTGAAACTATAGTTTAACAATTTGTTTGAGTTCCCTGCTCCGTCGATTTTTGCAATAATATCCCAGTTTGCAATATCGTAAGATCTTTGCACCTCGAAATAATCGTTGTTTAGCTCGGAGGCAGTAATCCATGAAAGTTGATTTGAGTTATTGTTGCAATCTAATGTGAAGCTTATAAGTTCGACAGGTAAAATGAAATTGTTATGTTTTGCAATTGCAAAATCGGAGAACTCATCAATATTACTACGATAAGCATACATAACTCCTGCATTGATGTTTTGTGTTGCATTGTCGTGTTGTCCTCTTAAAATCCAGTCGGATGACGAGTTGGCACGTTTAACAACAGTGTGCTGACCGGCTTCTGTTCCCAGATTTGTAGCACCACGCATGGTTAAACCAATATCATAATTTACGCCCGACATACCTACATTTGGAGATATTGTCCAATATCCTGCATCGAGTAGTGTTTGCAAAGTAGTTCCGTTTACTTCCAGGCCTAATCCAGAGATGTTAAGACTTTCGCTAAAATTGTTGAAATTTGCATCGAAATATGTAAGGCCGGTACTACTATTGATATCAATATTTGCAAGTTGGTAGTTTGATGCATCGCCAACCGGTAGATCATAATTTCCAGTAGCAGCAACTGCTCGGCGTAGATTTCCGTTGATGTATGACGCTGTTGAATGGTTTGTGATTGCAGCTTCGGCAGAGTTATTAACGAAAACTTGGTTTGAGCCGGTTTCGATAAGCCCATCAACAAGATCAAGAGTTCCTGTTAGTGTCAAATTGTCAATCAGTGTGAAGTTACCATTTCCGTTTACTTCGACATTGTAAAAGCTTGCACCGTTTGATGTAATATCAACATCGTCGTCGGAGGCAAGAAGAAGAGTTCCGTTAGTAGATGTAATAGATGCTGATTGGTTATTAAAACTACCATGAACCTCGATTGTATTATTGGAAAAATCGAGACCAATACCACTTTCTATTGTTAGGTTATTACAAAGTGCATTTTCGGTGTTATTTACAACTGCATTGTCAGATGCATAAGTTGTAGAGATTACAACGTTTGTTTCTTCGTCTGGGATTGTTAGGTTTTGCCAGTTTCCGCAATCGAACCAGTCAGTGTTTTGAAGAGCCGTCCAACGACCGCTTTCGAAACCGCCGTTTGTGATGCCTATTGTAACTCCAGTACCTCTGTAATCTGGAGTTGCAGCATCATAGCTGGCATCATCGGCATAACCCGTCCAGTTACCTTCGTCGTTAAAGCGCATAATCCATTCAAGCTTTGTTGCGTTAGTCATCAAGCCTGTGTATTTTACTTTATCTTGGTTAGCAAGACCGGAGACATTCGTGTTGAAGCATTCGCAAGCTGGATAAAGATTAGAGAAAGCAGTTGATCCTGATGCATCACTACCAGGCCAACCTGTTGCAGTCCAACCATACAATACGTACCCAGTATATTCATCATCATGATATGCAGGATTAGAACCGGTTGTGTTTTCTATCCAAGAACCACCTTGCATAATCCAAATGTCGTCAAATTCATTGAGGTTAAAACCAGAACCATCAGTTGGGTTTAATTCAGAAATGCTCCAATAACCTGCAGCCAGTTCATCAACTCCGCCAACATAAATATCGAAATCGCTGGCGTCATAACCATTAGATTCGTGCATAACAACAGTGATACTTGTTCCGGCTGTTATGGTTCCATTTCCTATGCGAGTTAGCCTAATTGTTCCTTCAGTTGTTCCCCATGCATCAGAATATTCGCGTTCCCAGCCATTTTCGGTAAAGTCAATGGATGTTCCAACAGTAATGTCTTTAAATGCAACAAAAGTAAACTCTTCTCCAATAGTTGTATGGTTTGTGTTAACAGCAATGATTGCCATATCTCCAGGAATAAAAGTTGTAACATCTGCAGGATTTGCGATTACTTCTACGCCTGATGACCATTCGGTACCGGTTCTAACAAAAATTGTAAAGTAGTAAGAGTTTCCGTTTGTTAAACCTGTAACTGCAACAGAAGTTGAAGTTCCTTTATAGACAACAAACTCGTTAGTACCAATATCAGTTCCTGAACCAAATGTTGTGTTTGCTGTATATGCTGACCCGTCGCCACTAGGATTTGAGCTGACAGAACTACCATCATGTCCAACAACTAAAATTTCATCATAACAGCCTGGATTAGTCCAACTGATATTAGTTTGGGAGTTTTCGGTTGTAGCAGAAGCTGCTGTAACTTCAGGCAAGCCTAGTGAGGTAATTGATGTTGTTGTAACTGCTGATGTGTTGTCATATCCGTCATCGTAATATGAGAAAGCTTTAAATACATAATCTTCACCAGAGGTTAAACCTGTAACTGTAACTGTTGTTCCTGTACCTTTGTAAATAGCATAAGAGTAATCCGGAGAATCGCCATATTGCGACGCAGCATTACCAAAAGCAGTATTTACAGTTAGGGCAGAAGGGACTGCAAATCCTGATATTACCTGAGGCGGATTAGTTCCTCTACGAACTGCAATAGCAACACCATCCCAATTACCACTGGATGGATTTGTCCATTCAAGTGTAGCAGTTGTTTCTGTGGTACAAGTAACATCAAAATCAGTTACCGCAGGGATATTTGCAATTGTTGTTTCAGAATCAGCCAGTGGAGAACTTGTAAGATATTGTTCGCTACCTCCATCGCAATTATATTCAAATACTTTGATGAAATATTCGGTATCGCTTGATAGTCCTGTAATTGTAACAGAACTTCCGTTTCCGGCATAGACAATAAATTCGCCGGCGTTAAGAATATCGCCATCACCAAAATTTGCATCCGCTGTGTATGATGTGTTATCAGCCGGTGTTCCGGCAATAGCAGAAGTACTTGCCACAACAATTCGGTAATCTCCATCGCCCGATGTCCATGAAACATCCATTTGGTTTGTTTGTGTATCGGGGAAAGAGAGAGATGATGCCTGGGTTGTAGGGTCGGAGCAAGAAAGATTTACTGTAATCTCATTGGAATTTGCGCTTTCGCTACCACAAGCATTGTATGCGCGCACAACATAATAGTAGGTTTCACCCGGTGTAAGACCTGTAACAGAATAAGAGGTTGTGTTGCCAACGTCTTCATTTTGCAGGTGATATGTGGTTCCACCACCAATTTCTTTAAAAGAAATATCATCTAAATATATTTTTCCATCTGTATAAGAACGTAACTCCAAGTTTAAAGTATTTGAGCCGGCATCAGGTGTTACTGTGTATGTAACTTTTGTCCATGTATCTGTTGCAGCTAAGTATGTTGTTGGTTGAATGCCATCTCCAGTATGTCCTAAAGAAAAGTCAGACCAAATTCTAAGTTTCTCTGGGTCAGAAGCGGATTCGTACCTATACCAAAAACTGATTTCATATACAGTTGACCCGTCAGCTGTGATCGCAATACTTTGTGCTAAATCTCTTGTTGCTGTTGCAAAACATTTAAGCATGTATGAGCCGGAATGAGGAGTAACACTACCATCAGTTGAAACAACTTGATAGTTTGTTTCAAATTTTGTCCAATTAGTATCATCTCCAGTTTCAAAACCGCCATTTAGAACGAGTTCAGAACCGCCACTTCCCGTAGAGTACACATCCAACTCATATCCTGTAGCACCGCTCACTGAATTCCAGTTTGCGGTAATGCTTGTACCTGCAACCGAAGTGGCTGCTGTGGCAGTTGGTGCAGAAACTGAAGGACAAATAATTGTGTATGATTGTTCATCAGAAGTAGTTTCATCTGTATTGTTATCCATTGCATAAACCTCGTAATAAATAGTTGTACCGTCAGACTGTGCTGGAATGTCAGTATCTGTTGTGTAGGTGTCTCCACCTGAATTTGACATAGATATTGTATTACCAAGGCTTCCGCTTGATGTTCCCCAATGGATTTCTGCACCAGCTATTCCATCAGCATCTGTTATATCCGCACTTACAGAAACTGCATCTGAACTTGTGGGAGATACTGGTGTGTGCGATATGTTGGTTATGCTTGGACCGGATGAGGAGGCAGAAACAGTTCCATATACAATAATGTCATTTCCTGAGCCATCTCCAGGACCACCACTTCCTCCAGTTGCTTCTGCATAAGAATATAATCGATATGTCACCGCTGTTGATGAATTTGCTTGCGTAAATGTCCAAGTGAAAGTTTGAGTGCTGGTATTATCAGTAACACTTTTTACAGCATCCAAATCAGTTGAGTAACTGTCCACAGAACTTCTCAAAGCAATTGCTGTATTACCTGTACTGGAACGTTGCCATTGAACAACGATAGATGAAACTGAAAACTGATAACCAGAATTTGGGGTTATCGTAAACTCCATATAATCGTTACCTGAAACTGCATTGGCAATAGATGTCAATGCCCATGAAGTCGCATTAAATCTACCCCCATTTGCTGATGCCGTTAATCCAGCTCCTCTTGTAATTGTAGAACTTGTTAGATTAGCGTCATTTGAATTTGATACAGCTGATGCTTCTGAACCACCAAGTGCGGAGAATTCAAATGTTAGTATCTGCCCTGAAACGGAAACACTCAAAAACACTCCCACAACAATTCCAATAACAATTAAAAATGATTTTTTCATTTTCTTATATTTTTATATTATAATATTTTATTTTTCTCGACACTCAAACTAGGCATAATACCTCATTTTACAAATTTATACAAAATTACAACAGCTTTTTTACCTGAATGTTAAGTAATTGTAAGCTTTTTGGTGATAATTTGCACATATTGTTAATAGTTAGACGTAAGTTGTTGGTAATGAGATGTTTAGGGTTTGATTATTTTTTTTGTAATTGTTGAAAACTTTGATAATCAGTGTGTTAGGGGAGGGCAAATTTGTTGGGATGCCCACTTAGGACGTCCACGTAGGGACGTCCAGATAGAGAAGCCCACTTAGGACGTCCACGTAGGGACGTCCGTACGTGGGCTTCCTGCTAAAATTTTATTGGTGTTTTTATCTTGAAATGAATCGGGGACATTTCAAAATTATGCAAGTTTGTTTGTTTTTTGAGGTTAACATTGCCCGAAATATTACACATCACGATAAAAGTTTTGCAGGCAATGTAAAGTCTGGATTCTGCGAGGCTTTTTAAACTTTCCATCGTCCGTTTTTCAGGACATGGAAACGTTGAAAATTTACGAGAAACAAGTTTTTTTTTGTATTTATCGACGTTTACATTGCCCGAAATATTACACATCACGATAAAAGTTTTGCAGGCAATGTAAAGTCTGGATTCTGCGAGGCTTTTTAAATTTTCCATCGTCCGTTTTTCAGGACATGGAAACGTTGAAAAAGAAAAAGACACCTAAGCGAGTATTTTATCAAGTGTTGAAAAGTTGTTAATCCTTTAATGATTTTTGTTGTAGAAAAAAAACATAAAAAAGTATTTTTGTACAAACAAAAACTTATAAATCAAATGCAGTCACCAATTAAATTTTTCGCCGGATCGGCAAACAGAAAACTAGCCGAAGAAATAGTAGCAGGGTATAATAAAAGTCAGGCAGCCATGCACTTAGCAGCGGGTAATAGTATAGAAACCTTGCAGAAGTATGAGCTTGGTAAAAGCAGTTTTACTCGTTTTAGCGATGGAGAGTTTATTACCAGTTTAGATGAAACCGTTCGTGGTTGTACCGTGTTTCTTATTCAAAGTACTTTCCCACCCATTGATAACCTTTTCGAACTTATGCTTATGGTGGATGCCGCAAAACGCGCTTCGGCTTATAAAGTTGTTGTTGTTATTCCATATTTTGGTTTTGCACGCCAAGATCGTAAAGATCAACCACGTGTTGCTATTGGGGCAAAACTTATTGCTGATTTACTCACCGCATCAAAAGTCGATAGAGTTATGACAATGGATTTGCACGCTGACCAAATTCAAGGTTTCTTTAATGTGCCGGTTGACCATATTTATGCATCAACTTTATTTGTTCCTTACATTAAAAGCATGGGACTCGAAGATTTAGTAATTGCTTCTCCCGATATGGGCGGATCAAAAAGAGCAAAAGCATATTCACATTTTTTAGGTACCGATCTTGTAATATCTCACAAATCGCGCGAAAAAGCAAACGAAGTTGGCGAAATGATTATTATTGGCGACGTTCAGGATAAAAATGTTATTATCATGGATGATATGGTTGATACTGCCGGTACTGTTTCGATGGCAGCAAACATTATGATGGAAAGAGGTGCAAAAAGCGTTAGAGTTGTTGCAACACATCCTGTTCTGTCCGGACCTGCTTATGATAGAATTAACAATTCTGCAATAGTTGAGCTTATTACAACTAATTCTATTCCTGTAAAAACTGAATTGTCCAACAAAATAAAAGTTATCTCAATTGGGGATATGTTTGGTGATATAATTAATAAGGTATATAATTTTCAGAGTATTAGTGGGAGCTTTATAGTATAAAGAAGTGCCTAAAGTTTTTAGAGTGCCTAGAGTTGTTGCTGACGCAATAACTCTAGGCACTCTAGTCACTTCTTATACCGAAATGAATTATTTAATAGTCTAAACGACGCTGCGCTTGTTTATACTAAAAATAATTTGAATCGGCATTTACCACTGTAGAAATAATATTACGTCCTCATGCAATCGGACTATATATTATTTCACATTGGTGTTAAAAGCGTACCAAAATCGTTAATAAATTGATGATTTGGAACACCTATAGTTGATAAGAATTTGCTAAAAAAGCCGTGTTATTCTTGTATTTGCCGGGGTTTGTGGATGTTGTCTTATTGAAATAAACTACTAGAAGTTAAACTGTTATCGACGATTGAAGTACTGTACTTATTGTTTTTTATTCCATTAGCTGTAATCATCGTTAGATGAGTGTTTTTTCGTTTAAGTTTATTTATTTTTAATTCAGCAATTTTTGTTTCTAATTTCTTTAAGTATGCAGCATCAATTGTAAATTCGCTATTATGAAATTTTATTTCACAAATATTCACCCAATTATCTGCTCTGTCGATAACCAAATCAATTTGAGCATTCTCGTTGCACCATGAGTAATTTTCGGATGAAATACCTTCGATTTTTAATGCTCTTTTAATTTCAGTAACGTGTTTTAAACATATTGTTTCAAAAGCGAATCCGCACCAAATTTTGTATTCGGGACGTTGATTTAGTTGTATCCATGTATTTGCCTTATTGGGTTTTATGAATTTGAGGTAGAACATACAAAACTCATCATAAATTCTATAAAGCGTTTCCTTCGATTTGCCTCGGTATGAGTTGTATTTTAGCACAAATCCTGACATCTCGAGTTCTGATAGCGAACGTGAAAAACGGCCACTCGAATTTAACCCACATTTTATTAATAATTCGCTACGACTCAATCCCTTTTTCTTTCTATTAGCGAGTGCATCCATAATTTTTTTGTGGAAGGAAGATGTGTCGAAAAGGGACTCAAAAACCTCGTCGAACTCATTTTCGAGATATGCTCCTTGTTGAAAGCACATTCTGTCTATTGTGGAAACCGCCGATTCGCCTTTTTGAACTTGTTCGAGATATTCCGGAATTCCACCCAGCGACATGTAAATTTTTATAATTTCGTTGTCCAGCATTTGAATTTTCTTATGTTCGAAAAAATCTTTAGTTTCTTTTAATGTGAATGGTTTTAGATTGATTTTTTGAGTTTTTCTCTTACTTAGTCCCTTATTGTTTTTTATGATGTTTTTAACGATATATGATGCTGCCGACCCACAGATAACAACAATGAGGTCGTTACGAGCTGAGCAGAAGTCGTTCCAGAAGTTCTCGAAAGCTGGCAAAAATCCTGATTTTGATCCGGCAATCCAGGGAAATTCATCAATAAAAATTATTTTTTTTGTTTTTCGCTGCCTCATTCTGCTAATATATCTTTTCAGTAATACAAAACAGTCAATCCAGTCTTTGGGTTTCTCTTTTTCAAATCCTTCGGCAACTTCGTTAAGTTTTGACATAAAGTTTTTTATCTGGACTGCTCTGTTGCCTTCGCTGTATCCTGTCATGCTAAACACTATCTCCTTTTTATAAAATTCCCTTATTAGAAATGTTTTTCCAATTCTTCTTCTTCCATAAATTGCGATTAGCTCAGATTTTGGACTTTTAAGAGCATTCGACAAAATCTCTTTCTCATGCTGTCGTCCGATAATATTTCGTGCCATAGGAACTTAATTTAACCTGTTCCAAATGTACAAAAAATATCATAATTTGGAACACTTAAAAGTAAAAATAATTGTTAAAATGAATTATAACTGTTCCAAAACTAATTAAAATAAAGTAATTTGGAACACTTATAAGTAAAACAATTTATAAAAAGTGAACTATAAGCGTACCAAAATTGTTAAATAATTGATAATTTGGAACACCTATGGTTGATAATTATTTGCTGAAAATGCCGTATTGTTCTTTTATTTGCAGGGGTTTGTGGATGTTGTCTTATTGTAATAAACTGCTAGAAGTTAAACTGTTATCGACGATTGAAGTACTGTACATATTGTTATTAAATCCATTAACTGTATTTACCCAATCTCCAACTTCTTCATAATCCTTTCCATATTTTCTTTAAGATTTGCCACATCTTTGTGTAACCTTATTTCATTACTTTGAGGTTGAGGCATTTCCGGGCTAATATAGTTTACAAATTTCCATATTTCTTTAATATCTGCGGCATCGATGCTGTATGGTTCAAAATCTGAGTTAAGAGAATAAACTCCCAATTTTTTTTGTGTTTTAAGTTTGTTTTCAATACATTTAAAAACAATTCCATCGTCTAATGTTAAAATAATGCAGGCATCACCGTCTTTAAGCGAAAACCAATTTTGGATAAACTCTCCTGTAACATAAGCGCCATCTGGAATTGGGAGCATTGATTCTCCGTTTATTTGGAAAGTTCTGTATTTTTTGCTTTTCGAAAGAAATGGTAGTTGAAAGGTGGGAAGGACTTTAATGAATTCAGGATCCGCAAATCCTCTGGTATAACCTGCTTTTGCTTTTACACTTACAAACTCGATGTTTTCCTCGTTGTTTTTATCAATAGTACTTGCTAATATGCGAATATTAGAGCCTTTAATAAATGCATCATTACCATCCTCGATCAAATTAATTTGGCTTTCGGAAAGATTAGAGAAATCTATTTTTAATAAAACATCTATACTCAGGTTGAAGTAATTACTTATCCTTACTAAAATTTCTAAAGAAGGATAGGAGACATTGTTTTCGTACCCACTGTATGTCGGGCGAGGAACATTAATTGCTTCGGCAACTTGCCCTTGTGTGCGATTACGTCTTTTACGTAGTACTTTAAGATTGTTTGGTAAATACATATAAATTCATTTTTTAACAAATATACTAAAAGATTTTTTAATAATCAATAGTATGATTGTAATATAATCAACAGTTGTTTGTTAAAAAAAAAGACCCTCGCAAGGGTCTAACTCGAATTTGGTTCGAGCTTATTTTGTAATTGTTAGTCTAATATCTTTCATTTTTTCAGGAACTTCAATATCATGAGCATTTCCTTCGAAATCAATTCTTTGAATTCCTGTGACACTTATTTGAATTATATCTTCGGCCTCAGCATTTTCTTGCAAAGCAGAAATATCAATTTGATTGCTGTTGTAATCGGCTTCTACAGTAATATCTTTAAGCTCTTTTTCGCCGCGTAATTGTTTTGCAACAAAAGAAGTAAAAACATACTCTGCATCGTTTGGAAATAGTTCAGCAAATTTATCATCTGCAACAATTTCAACCACTACAGGGGCAACATTTTCAAATTTATAATCCTGTATTTCAAGATTCAGAGCGTTAAAAAATCTAACTTGTGGTTCGGGAAGTTGTTCTGCGACTTCAAATTCTTTCGTTCCACCTTCTTCTTCGAAGCTCACAATCATACTAATGTTTTTACCGGGTTCATAAGGAGCAAGTCCAACTCCTTGGGTTAACATGTACGCATCACCTGCATCGTTATCAATGTAAACAATAGCATCGGCAATATCAATACCTTCGACATCGACATTTAAGATATTTTGACAACCTGGCATTAGTTTGCCGTATTCGTCCAAAATAGCTGACTCAACTTTAATTTTATCGCTTTCTACACCTTCTTTGTTAACTTTACGTTCAGCATTATTGCATGAAGAAATACCAATTAATATAGCTATAACAGGTATTAAATTTAAAAATAGTTTTCTCATATTAATTCTCTTTGTTTGTTTGGACAAAGATACTATTTTTTTGAAATTGCAACAAATATTTAAATAAAATATGCTTTTGTAGGAGAATATGTATTGTTTATAAATTGCTAATCAAACAAAGATCTAATCTAAGCTAGGCGTGTAATCGTTAGAAATGACTTTCATTTCGATTCGACGATTCTGTTGATTTGCAGCCTCTTTTTGTTCGGGAGATAAAGTATTTATAAAGTTTTCGTTTAATACAGTACCTTTTGGCAAAAATGGGAAACGCAGGTCTTCTTTTTCGATAACTTTTGGTTTTGATTCGCCATAACCTTTAGCAATAAGTCGTCCTTCGGGGATTCCTTTTGAGGTTACATAATCGGTTACAGATTTTGCACGTTTTTGCGAGAGCTCAATATTTGCTTCGTCTGTACCAACCATATCGGTGTGTGCAGATAATTCGATAACCAAGTAAGGGTTGTTAACCATTATTTTAACTATACTGTCTAGAACAAGTTTTGATGGTTGAGTAAGTTCCCATTTTCCGAACTCGAATTCGATGTTTGGAATTTCAAATGTTTTATTAAATGTTTCGAGGAGAATTTCATATTCAAATATTTTGTCGAATTCGAGCGAGTCTGTAGTAAAACGAGATTTTCCGTTAAAGTATCCGTCTTTAGTAACGACAAACACGTAATCGGTTTTAGGTTTCAGTTTAAAATTAAATTTTCCTTCGGAACCTTCTAAAGACGTAGTATCTCTAAACATTGAGCCATCACTTCCAAAAAGCATGACAATACAAGAGTCGATAACTCGTTCTGTGTCTAAGTCTTTTGTAATACCGGTTAGTGAAAATTCCAGAGGTGGTTTAACAAAGAAATAAATATCTTCGCCTTTAGATCCTTTTCTGTCTGATGTGAAATAACCTTTGTCTTCGTTTTTGTAATAGTAAATTCCAAAGTCGTTTCCATTACTATTAAAAGGAGGTTTTAGGTTTTCGGATTGCCATCTTCCTTTTTCGTTTTTAGTAGCGATAAAAATATCTAGACCTCCCATTGTAGGATGTTTTGTAGATGAGTAAAAAAAGGTAGAGTCGTTACGCATAAATGGGAATAATTCGTCATAAGCGGAGTTAACTGATGACCCCATGTTTTTAGGTCTGGTCCATCCTTCGTCTCCATTTTCGACATACCAAATATCTGCTCCACCAAAACCTCCTTGCATTCTTGCTGAGAAGTAGATTGTTGATCCATCAGGAGAAACAGCCGGGTGTCCAATTGATACCGAATCTGGAACTATTCCTAAATTTACAGGATTCATCCATTCACCATCAACTTTTTGAGCTTCATATATCTGACATCCTACTTTTTTACCTTTTTCTGCAATACAAGAGGTGTAATAAAACTTTCTGCCTTCGTCAAAAATACATGGTGTTCCCTCGTCATAGTCGGTATTTAATGAATCGAGGGCTATTGCATCACTCCATTCTTGTTTTCTTTCAAATTTTGTGATATAAAGGTCTGAAAATTTTTCTCCGGTTATTCCACTCGATTTTTTTCCTTTCGATTCATCTCTTGTGGAGGAGAAATAAATGTGGTCATACCCGTTTTTTTCGTCAACACTTGGACTAAAATCATTTCTACGAGTATTAATGAATTTTGCTTTTTCAATTTTATACCTTGTAGGCATTTCTATCCATTCTAATGCGAGATTAGCAGATTCTATACCTTTTAATGCAGTTGAATCTCCTGGAGATAAGCCTAAAACTTCGTTGTAAAATTCTACGGCTTTCTCGAAATTGCCTTCCTGAATTTCAATTTCGGCAAGTTTAATTGTAGAAAAGACTTCAAATTCGTTGTTTTTAGCACTACGTTTAAAGTTAGAACGAGCTTTTTTATAATCATTTATATTATAATAGCATAAACCTATTTTGAAATAGAGTTCGTCTTTTTGTTTTTTGTTTTCTATTTTTCCTTTTCTCATTAAAGCTGTGTATTCCTGTATTGCACGATAGTATTCACCACCTTCGTATATTTCGTCAGCTTTTTTTAGCTTTTTATCCTGAGCATTTATGCCCAATGCTAAAAATGTTAAGGATACAGAAAGTACTATATATTTTATAAATTTCATTCAGTTCAATAATTAACTCAAAATTTAACTATAACGTTATTTGATAGCGTTTATTATTTTGAAACCTCAAAAATAATATTTTCTGTTGAATAGTTATAAAAAAAAATCCATAGACAGGTTTTTAGAATATTGAAGCGTTGGAAAAACGAGGTTGCTAATGTATTATTTCTTTATTAGATCTAATTATTATGAAGTTAGCATTTTGCTGAATTGTTTTTCACGTCCTTCACACTTGCTTCGGCTACGAAAGATATCGGAGCTCAGCACAAGTCTTTCAGTCTCCAAGAGATTATAGACATCATATTTGTTCGTACTTCGATTATCCCGAGCCAGAGGCTCGCGGATCCTCGTTAAAAAAAGAAATTGCAATGCATTCTTTTTTAACGAAAATGCTAAAATAATAAATTGTAATTTTTAGTAAAACTAAATG
>JAFGVU010000016.1 GCA_016937855.1 Bacteroidales bacterium
GTTGAATATTGCAATGGCAATTTCTGTCCCGTTATCCCGAGGATCCTCGAACCGGAGGTTCGGGATTTTCTCGGGATGCCTAGAGTGTCTAGAGTGTCTAAAGTTTAGAGTTTAGAATTTAGAGTTTAGAATTTAGAATTTAGAGTTTAGAATTTAGAGTTTAGAATTTAGAGTTTAGAGTTTAGAATTTAGAGTTTAGAATTTAGAGTTTAGAATTTAAAGTTTAGAGTTATTGTTTGGTGTGAAAATAGAGAAATGATTATTTGAAGAAATTTATAGTGTATGCTGATGTAAAAAAAATGATTATGATACCAAAATTGATTAAAATACAGAGTCTATTTGCGCTTGTAATACTTGCGTTAAGTGCGAATTGTTTATCTGCACAAGATTATGTTTTGTCAGTAAGTTCTGATAAGGATACAATTATTATTGGAGAACATAACAATATTTCTGTTGAGGCAAGAATGCCAAAAAATGTTGAGCTTATCTTTCTGGAATATAAAGATACCCTCGCATCAAAAGTGGAAGTTTTACTTGATGGAGAAGTGCAAATTGAAGAGGATGAAAACTATAATATCTATCGAAAAAAAATACTTGTAACCTCGTTTGATACAGGTCTCAACATTATTCCATTTATTCCGGTACGGGTTGTAGAGAACTCAGATACAAATAACTATATCACCGACACATTAAGTTTTTTTGTAAAACCTTATGTGTTGTTGGATACAATCCCTGTCGATACAATTTATGCCAATCGAAGTGGATTTATTGTGTTCGGTAAAGATGATTTTAAAAAAGAAATAGAGCAGTATATTCCTGATTCGATAAAAAAATCTGTATCCGCCGATAGCCTAAATGTAATTAAAGCAGCACTAAAGGAACAATTAACACAATTGTTTTCATCAGAACTAACACAAAAAACCGGTTTGTATAATCAAGAAGAGATCCTTAAAATCGCATCATCATCATCACAAAAAATGTTTATCGTCGATAAAGGTGGAATAGCCGAGGATTTTATTGTTGCAGGATCGGTTGATACAGTTTTTGTTCAAGAATATCAGCAAGTACAGCAAAAACAAGCATTGTTTACACTCTTTAGAATAAAAGATATTGATGAAAACCTCTATAATGCACCATTTAATTGGGCAGAGTTTTGGTACTATTTTAAAATTTATCTGAAAAAATATTGGTGGATAATCGCTGCAATTATTCTTTTAGTTGTTACTGTTATTTACTACTTTAAGTATTATCGCAAAGGCGAAAAACCTGTCTTGATGAAGATCAAACCACAGCTTCCCGCTCATGTTATTGCTTTGGAAAAGCTGGAAAATATTCGTAAACAAAAAATATGGGCTAAAGGACAGATTAAAGAATTTCATGTTCAGCTAACCGATGTTATCAGAGAGTATATTGAGAATAGATTTGGAATTTATGCGGCCGAAATGACAAGCTCAGAGATTTTAGGAGCCTTTGAAGTTGGAAACTATATTAAAGATAGCGATCATTTTAAACTTAAACAAATTCTCGAAGTTGCAGATGCCGTTAAATTTGCAAAATATCAGGCTTTGCAGAACGAAAATGATATGTCGATGAATAATGCAGTGGAATTTGTTGAATCGACAAAAGAGATTGTTGAAGAAAATACTAAAACGATTGTGGCAGAAGCCGAAGTCGAAGTTGATGTTAAAAAATAGATAAAGTAAATTTTCGAGTAACTCGAAAATTTGGGTTTAAAAAAGAAACTAATAATACAAACACTCAAAATCTACAAAATAATGAATAATATAATATTTGCAAATAAAGAATACTTTTGGCTGCTTTTGCTGTTAATCCCGGTAGTTGTACATTATGTTTGGCGGTTGAAAAAATCGGCAGCCTCGATGAATGTAAGTAGTTTAACGGCATTTGGAGATGTTTCAACTCCGTGGAAATACTATATGCGACATGTGCTTTTTGCTTTCCGGCTGATTGTTTTGGCATTAGTAATTGTCGTATTGGCACGTCCACAAAGTACCGACAAGTGGGAAGATAGAAAAATTGAAGGTGTGGATATTGTAATGGCTCTCGATGTAAGCGGTAGTATGCTTGCCGAGGATTTTAAACCCAATCGTATTGATGCAGCAAAAGAAATTGGAATGGAATTCATATCAAGTCGTCCCGATGATAGAATGGGATTGGTCGTTTTTGCCGGCGAAAGCTATACTCAATGTCCATTAACTATTGATCATGCAGTGTTGCTAAACCTGTTTTCGGAAGTAAAGAGTGGTATTATCGAAGATGGTACCGCAATTGGTATGGGATTAGCAACTGCCGTTAATCGCCTTAAAGATTCAAAAGCAGTAAGTAAAGTAATTATCTTGCTAACAGATGGCGTTAATAATATGGGAAATGTCTCACCAGTTGCAGCAGCCGAATTCGCACAAGAATATGATATAAGGGTTTATACAATTGGAATCGGAAAAAATGGAATGGCACCTTATCCATTTCAAACACCATTTGGAATACAATATCAAAATGTAGAAGTTAGAATTGATGAAGATATCCTGCAACAAATTGCTGAATCGACAGGGGGGAAATATTTTAGAGCAACCGATAATCAAAGTTTGCGAGAAATATATTCCGAAATTGATTCATTAGAGAAAACCCAACTTGAAGTGAGAATGTATTCGCAACCAAAAGAGGAATTTGGATTGCTTTTATTGGCTGCAATGGGACTTTTACTTATAGAGATAATATTACGATTAACAATTTTAAAAAATACTTTTTAAGAGATGTTTAGATTTCAGGAACCTCAATATTTATGGCTATTAGCAAGTGTGTTGATTGTTGTAATGCTTTTTTTACTGGCAGAATTTGTTAGACGCAAACGGATAAAACGTATCGGAAAAAAAGAGCTTGTAGATCTTTTGATACCGGAAACAAGTCTTAGCCGACGAATCTGGAAATTGGTTTTTTTAGTTGTTGCACTGATTAGCATGTCGATAGCCTTAGCAAGACCCCAATTGGGATCCAAACTCGATGATGTTACTCGTCAGGGCGTAGAAATTATTGTAGCATTAGATGTCTCAAACTCCATGCTTGCGCAAGATATTAAACCAAATAGATTGGAAAATGCACGTAAGTTTATAGAGCGAATTGTCTCAAAACTCGAAAATGATAAGCTCGGTTTGATAGTATTTGCCGGCGATGCTTTTGTTCAGATGCCAATTACCGACGATGTTCGCTCCGCTCGACTATTTTTGTCAACAATAGATACAGAGATGATGCCTGTTCAAGGCACCGCAATAGGTAAAGCAATTGATCTGGCCGCAAAATCATTTACAAAAGACGAAGAAATATCAAAAATTATTATCCTTATAACAGATGGGGAAAATCATGAAGATAATGCATTAGAAATAGCAAAAGCCCTAAAAGAAAAAAACATTAACATTTATACTGTTGGTATGGGATCGCCCGGAGGAGCTCCAATCCCCAAAAAACGAGGTGGCGGATTTATCAAGGATAGAGATGGTAATGTTGTGATGAGTGTTCTTGACGAAAAAACACTTGTTAGTATCGCAAATGAAACCGGAGGTTTGTACGTTAGAGCCGGTAACTCGGCAGATGCCTCAGATAAAATACTTGAGGAAATCAATAAACTGCAAAAGGGAGAAGTGCTAAAACAACACTATTCAGAATATGCAGACCAATTTCAGTATTTAGCATTGATGGCACTGATATTTTTGATTCTTGATATAATTATATCGGAGAAGAAAAACTCTGTATTAAACAAAATAGATCTTTTTAATACTAAAAATAAAGAAGAGTCTCTAAATAAATAAAAAATTTGGTTTTATGAGAACAATAATTTTTTCTGTACTGATTTTTGTCCTTAGCCTTAGTGCTTTTTCACAAGAAGAGCGCAAAATGATCAGAGAAGGGAATAAACTATACGAAAATAAGCAATTTGATGAGGCAGCCTATAAATTTGAGAAAGCCTACGAAAAAAATCCCGATGAATATAAACTTTTGAATAATATTGGAGCATCCCAATATCGCAACGGATTATTTAATGAGTCGGCAATGTCGTACGAAAATTTGTTGAAATTGAGCGGATCGAAAAAAGAAAAAGCAGATGCTTTTTATAATATTGGGAACTCCTACCTTCAAGCCGCCGATTACCAGAAAAGTATAGATGCATATCGAAATGCACTGCGTTTAGATCCGGAGCATGACTTAAGCCGATATAATATGGCTGTGGCCACAAAAATCAAAGAGCAACAGCAACAACAACAAGATCAGCAGCAGCAACAAGGCGATGGAGATGGAGAAAACAATCAGGATAATCAGGATAAACAAGAAGGGGAAGATAAAAAAGAACAAAATCAAGGAAATGATGATCAGCAAAACGAAGATAAACAGGAAAATGAGCAAAATCAGCCCCAACCTAAAGATAATGAAATGAGTCGCGAAGAAATGGAACGCTTTCTGGAGTCGTTGCAACAACAAGAGAAAGACGTGCAAGAGAAAGTGAAAAAGGAAAAGTTTAAAACACAGCAGCGAATTGTCGAGAAAGAGTGGTAGTGAAAAGTTGCAAATAGGTCACCTCGATGCGGCTAGTTTTGTTTTTAAGTTTTCTTTAAGTGTTTATTTTCGGATAATTCAAGAATATCATTATTTTTGTGTAAACTTTAGTTTATGTATAGCCGCGAGCAAGCAGCAGAAATAAGAAAAGAGTTTTGGGTAGCCTTTGATGTTTACTCAAGAAAATTTATTGGTGCTAAGCGCAAATGGATTACATACAACACCGGAATAAAAGACCTCGTTTTAAAGTTTGATATTAATCGCGATAATGCAAAAGTACTACTCTTAATTGAGCATCGCAGCGAAGATAAACGATTCGATATATTTGTTAAAATAAAAGAAATGGAAATGCTCTTCGAAGAATCGCTTGGTAAGGATTGGATTTGGAATGAACAATTTATAAATGATAGCGGAAAAGCTGTCTGTGCGATTTATAAAGAACTTGATGGCGTTAATATCTATAATAAAAATGATTGGACTAAGGTTTTCGATTTTTTTGCTATTGAAATGATGAAGCTTGAAGAGGCTTTTGACGATTTTAAACCACTTATTAAAGATTATATAAATACAAATTTTTAAAATTATGAAATATCTAAAGAAAACACTCACACAAATGTCTGTAATAAATGCAATTTTAATAAGCGCTAGCTTGATTATGAGCATTTTTGTTTTTGCCCCACAAATTGCTAATGCTCAAAAAGATATCGAAGTCGAAGACCTGTACAATAAAGGAACCTTCCGACAAAATGGAGTTTATGGCCTTATGTCGATGAAAGATGGATTGCATTACACAAATCTTAATATGGCTAGAAATGCAATCATAAAATATAGTTACGAAACCGGCGAAAAACTTGAAACAATATTTAATGCCAGCGATTTTGAAGAAGAACTATTTAATTGGATTTTAGATTACGAATTTAGTGCTGATGAATCAAAAATTCTGATTAGTGTTCAATATGAACCCATATATCGACACTCTTTTAAAGCAGAGTATTTTGTTTATGATATTGCTGCAAAAACCTTTACGCAGTTGTCAAAAAATGGAAAACAGCAATTGGCATCTTTTTCGCCCGATGGAACAAAAATAGCTTTCGTTCGCGAAAATAATATTTATGTAAAAGATATTACCAACAAGGATGCAGAAGAAAAACAATTAACCTCAGATGGCGAATGGAACAAAATTATAAACGGAGCCCCCGACTGGGTTTATGAAGAAGAATTTAGCTATAGCAAAGCGTATGACTGGTCGGCCGATAGCAAAAAAATTGCATTCTTAAAAACCGATGAGTCAAATGTGAAGATGTTTCCAATGGCAACTTATGGAGAACTTTATCCCGTAAATTATGAATATAAATATCCAAAAGCAGGCGAAGAGAACTCTAAAGTCAGTTTGCATATTGTTGATGTCGATGATGGAAAAACTATTAAAGCTGATATGGGCGATTTAAACGATAAATATATACCACGACTCAAGTTTACAAAAA
This sequence comes from Bacteroidales bacterium, assembly GCA_016937855.1. Classification (GTDB taxonomy): domain Bacteria; phylum Bacteroidota; class Bacteroidia; order Bacteroidales; family ML635J-15; genus Bact-19. Next base: position 6,048 of record JAFGVU010000016.1, read on the forward strand.
ATGCCCAAGTGCTATCGGCAGTTAAAATGAACCGTCTTCAAAATACATACGAACTGTTTTTGATAAATGCTTCAAATGGAAGCTCAAATGTTGTTTTAACATTAACTGATGAAAAATATATTGAGATAAACGATGATTTGACATTCTTAGATGATAAAAAGCATTTTGTATTGTCGCACGAAGAGAGTGGATTCCGTCATCTTTATCTTTATGATATAAATGGATCGAAAGTTAACCAAATAACCACAGGAGATTGGGAAATGACATCTTTTTATGGTGTTGACGAGGAAAACGGAGTTGTTTATTTCCAGGCGGCAAAAACTTCACCATTAAATCGCGAAATTTATTCGATAGGGCTTGATGGCAGTAGTCTTAAACAGCTAACAGAACGCGAAGGAACAAACGATGCGAGTTTTAGTAGCAGTTTTAAGTATTTTATCAATGATTTTAGTGATGCAAATACACCGCCTTTTGTAAGCCTAAATGATAACACAGGAAAACAAATTCGAGAGTTGGAAACAAACAAAAGTCTTGTTAAAAAGATTACCGAAGACTATGAATTTAGTAAAAAGGAATTCTTTACTTTCACTACTGAAGATGGCGTTGAGCTAAACGGCTGGATGATTAAACCTGCAAAATTTAAAAAAGGGAAAAAACATCCGGTTTTTATGTACGTTTATGGTGGTCCAGGATCTCAGACAGTAACAAACTCATGGGACAGAGATATGGCCTGGTGGCAATTACTAACTCAAAAGGGTTATATTGTTGTGTCTGTCGATAATCGCGGTACTGGAGCAAGAGGAAAAGAATTTCGTCAGGTTACATACGAACAACTAGGTAAGTACGAAGTACTCGATCAAATAGAAGCAGCAAAATATCTCGGAACACAAAAATATGTTGATCCCGAGCGTATCGGAATTTTTGGTTGGTCTTATGGAGGTTATATGTCGTCGCTTTGCTTAACAATTGGAGCAAAATGGTTTAAGCTTGGAATTGCAGTTGCACCAGTGAGTAACTGGAGATACTATGATTCTGTTTACACAGAGAGATATAATGGATTACCACAGGATAATGCAGCGGGATATGATGATAACTCACCAATAAATCATGTGAAAGAAATGAAAGGAAAATTCTTATTAGTACATGGTACGGCCGACGATAATGTGCATTTCCAAAACTCTGTGGATCTCGTGTCAAAACTTGTCGATGCCGATGTCGATTTCGAAACAATGTATTATCCTAATAAAGATCATGGAATTTATGGCGGTAATACGAGAAATCATTTATATCGTAAGATGACTAACTTTATTTTGAAAAACTTGTAAGACTTTATTTCGGATAACCAAGCCGGAATATTTTTTAAATCCTTAACTAACGGTTTACATTAGCTCCCTGTTAAAAGGGGGCTTTTTTGTTTTAATTAGATTTTTGTTACTGATTAGTACCCAAGTGTTTGTACAGTATCGGTATCTTTTGCTACGGCAATCAGCAAAACCCAAACATGCTTTTTACTCATGTTAATGCCCTACGGGCAACACACACACATTTAGCTAGTGCTTATAGTCCGTAGGACTTAAATATTAGTAAAAAAATGGGCTCTTTTTTTACTTTGTCCGTTAGGACATAAACATTGTCTGGCAATCAGCAAAAACCAAACATACTTTTACTAATGTTAATGCCCTACGGGCAACACCTTTGTTCTTAGCGATTTTTTTTAGTCCGTAGGTTTAAATATTTTAAGAGTTTTA
>JAFGVU010000120.1 GCA_016937855.1 Bacteroidales bacterium
ATAATAAGCTCCTCAAAAACCACATCCAGCTTACTATGAAAATCTAGTTTTTTAAATTTCTTAATTTTCATGGCATACCTCCTCTCTCTCTTTAAGTGAACTTAACACATCTTTTTGCAAGAATTTAAATTCTTGCACACAACAAGCCACATCATCGGCATCGTCATCGTTTAAACCTTCTTTAATTAGTTCGCTAATTGCGACATTAAAAATAACATTAAAACCGTTAATAATCGGTTTCCAGTCGGCAGCTGTACGAGGTTTCATCTCGATAAGCTTAACATTTTTGTTGGAATTCATTTTTAATCCTCCAAAAGAAAAAGAGCCAGAGTGCTTCGGTTACAAATAACCGTGAGCGCCTCACGGCAACTCAGCTCTGACTCAATTTCTTATTTAAAAGATTTTTTAACATTTAGATATTTGTATTTAAGCAAGGCAAATATAATGCAAAAAATAATACGGTGGAGAAAAAAGTTGAGAAAAGTTTAAAAAAAGTTTTAGAATAGGTCGGAGTGGGTTCCGGTTCTGTACAGCTTCAATATTTTTAGCTGTTTTTCTTTGTTATAAATAAGTAGCCAATCGGGCTTAATATGGCACTCTCGGTATCCTTTATAATTTCCGGTTAAATTATGGTCGCTGTATTTCTTTGCCAAAGGACTATCGCTAGACGAAAGATGTTCGATTACTTTATTCAGCTCCGATTCGTCAAGTTTACGTTTACGGGCTAACTTTAAATCAGATAAATATTTGTTAGTAAATTCAATTGAGTACATCTACTTAACTTTTTTTAAGTAATCGTTGAAATCTTTACACTTTGTAGTTTTACCGGTATTCATTTCTTTTATCGCTGCGTCAAGTCCTTTTATTCTCGAAATCTTAGTTACCTTAACAACACCTAATGTCATTAAAAAGTCTAGGAGCTTTTTACCAGTTTGTGTTTTTTCGTTAATTTCTATTGTGTAAGTTGCCATAGTTGTATTTATTTATTGCAAAATTAACAAATTTGAAGATGGTTGGCAAGTTTTTTTTACGTAAGTTTAAACTTTTCAAATCTGCATTAAATTTTAATTTTACCTGCATATAATTGCTCAAGAGGAAAAATCATATCCCAGTCTTTTCCCCAAACAACATTTCCGTCCTCGATGCGAAAACTCTTAAATAGTTTTAATGATTTATACTTATCGTGCTGTACATGTGGACGTTTATGTAAAAATTCGCCAAAATCTACATTTATCTTTTTACCATCACTAAAAAATAACTCTAAAATATAGTTTCTAACATGTTTTGCTGATACTATTTCGTTAATGGGATACACTAAAATTTTATTTTTTTATTTTTGGAATGCCTAATTGCTTACAAATTTCGAGAACTAAAAAGTCGTTAATGTTAGGATGGCGTGGAACTGTGGACATTTTGCCGGTTGTACTATTTATAAATAGCGAATGATTTGCGCCCTCTCTATGTAGTTTACAGTTATTTGTTTTTAAGTGTTTTAATAGTACGTTTCTTTTCATTAGGCAAACGAAATTTTTCTTCGAATAAATTTTTGTCCCTTATACTCTTTTTGTGTTTGTTCTTTTCTCACTTCTAATACCAATTTTATAGCATCAGCCAGATTTTTCAATAATTCCTCAATGGTGGCTCCCTGAGATAAAGCCTCAGGCAATTGTTCGCATTGGCCAATATATCCATCTGGAGTTTTTGTTATTATTGCTGTGTATCCCATAATTGTTTCTTTTTTACAAATATACGGCAAAATTAACAAATTTGGAGAGGGTTGGCAAGTTTTTTTTGCGTAAGTTTGTTTTGAATTTCTACTTTTTTATTTTCCACTACAAAACTAATTTACGGGGAAAAAACTGTAATTTTGTAACCGAGAGTTAAACGCCTGATTATCAGCATTTTAAAAAGTTACAGTTTGAAAAATCAATTTGTAACCGCTTAAAAAAAACTGTAACCGACATATTTTTTTTGAATTTTTAATGTATTTATTCAAATCAGAAAAAAACTGTAACTTTTTGTAACCTTTTTGTAACCAATTTTGTAACCTTAAATTTTCTTCTAAAAACATTGCAAATAAAGAAATATTTTATTTTTTTCTTATTTGGTTACAAAGTTACAATTATTTACACTAAAAATGAAAAGGTTTAAGGAAAACACAAAACCGCTATTGACATCTATGTGAAAATATGGTGTTCGCCTTCCGGCTCACAAGTTAATTTTAATAACCTGGTATAATGTAACAGGATGGCAAAAAAAAGACCCATTGTCTATGCAATAGGTCTTATCCTTATTGTAATGCTAGCAAAAATACTTTTCCCGAACTTTTAGCATCATGTAAAGCTCTCCACAATCATATAAATAAATAGTATCGCCATAAAAAAGATTTTAAGACGATTCTAAGTGGTTTACATAAAAGGAAAATATGTTGTATTATACAAATAAGGATCAATATGTTTATATTGATGTAATTAAAACCTATGTGAGTTACAATAATTAACATTAAAAATCTCCTTTTGTCCGATCCTGGACATCCATGGTTAATATATGTTTCAAATAGTACATTTCGACAGCCTCTCCATTGAGTTTTTTTATTATTCTGCCATCCTTACCACACAGTTCTAATGGATTCATACATTCGATATAATCGCAGTTAGCGACGAAAGCCTTAATTGCTTTTCCGAATTTGTTAGTTGTCCATTTTACACCGCTTTGACGCATAAAATCATCGAATATTTGTTTTTTAGGAATTAAACAATCAAGATTTTCGCTTTCTTCTGAGAAATAAACAGCTGCCCATTCTGCGAATTGTGGTCCCATTTTAGCAGCATTGATACGAGCTGTAATTTTCTCCATTGGCGGCTGTATAATCTTGTTTTGTTTGCTTACTTGTAAATAAAACTGTAAACAGTCGATGAGAAAATTATAATCCTGGTTCCAGTACTCATGCTTATAATCGACATCATATAAATCATATCCAAAATCATCTGCGACCCTACGATCTTCTAAGTAGTCATTTTCGCTTGTAGATTTGTGATAATAGTCTGACATGGAAACAAGCAATAAGCGCCTCATAGTAGAGCTATCGTTACGTGGTGGCGGAAAGTTTGATGTGATAACAATCTTAGCGACATCTTCGTAATCAACTTCTTTACTTTTAGTGTGCTTTGCATTGATAGTTAAATTGCCTGTAATGGCCGAATAAAAGAAATCGAAATCAAAATACTGCCAAGCATCATCTATATTTATAATATCTGTTCTTTCATCAACATTCTCAAGTAAATGTTGATTTTCAGTTAATTTTTTATTTCGTCCCGGTAAATTAACTGTATTTTTAATTGTTTTGATAAAATCGATGAAAAATGATTTGCCGGATCCGCCGGAGCTTTCTCCATCTTCAATAAGTTTATTTTCCATGATCCAAACTCCCATCGAGCGCGAACGAGATTTGTACGAATGCATTAAATAACCAATTGCATAGAGCTTGTTACAAAAATTCTGTATTTGTTCATTTTGCTCATTAGCATTAAGTCTGGAACCTGTAAGTGAAAATTTATAATCTTGAGCATATTTTTGGTTTGCTTCAAAGGAATCTGATAAACGATTTTCCAATTCTTCGCGCCAGTATGTACGCGACGAATTTATAACAAAACGCATAAAGTGAGAATCTAGATTATTAAATCTAAGCTTAATATTGGTATCATCAATATACTCACATTCAAAAGAAGAATCTATGCGTTTAAAATCTTGCTTACAAATATCATTATCCCAGACAAAGTTATTTATTTCAGATTTATGTATTTCATAAACTTGATTACTGCTAACTTTTACTGCTTTATTGCGAAAAAACAAAAATTGCTCCTCTGATGTGGCACTGCTAAGGCTTAATTTAGTGAGCTGTTGTTTTAAACGCTTAATTGCCGGGACACAATTTGTTGATGTTGCAACAAGATTTTGAATTTCAAGATCAATATAATTATCACTCAAAAATGTAATAATAAAATCCATAATCTCATCTTCATTTTTTTCGTATAGAATATGATCTACAACTTGTAGAAATAAAGTTTTCTTTGTTTTAGCGTCAATAATTTTAGAAAATCCACTAATTTTTAGAAAATATGTAAGATTCATTGCGTTTATGATCCAGCGATAAGTTCCATCCTTATTTTTTTTACGATCCCAGAACCTTGCACATTGAGCAACTTTTAAAAGCTTCCAAAAGTCATCAGCTTTTTTATATATTTCTACATAATCACGAAAATCTTTTCTTTGTCTGCCTCTATTGTCCTTATATTGTCGTAAGGTTTGAGGTAAATAAATTGTATGTATGTCAATGTATTTTAATGCAAGCTCTTTAGCTTTTTCCAATCCGGTTGCGTCAATGTCTGGCAGATTGTATATTTTTTCGCATTTACGCGAAATATTGTCGTAATCATACTTTGAAAAATCGGCAGTCTCGGAATTAAGCCAAATTGGAATATAACCATGTCCGGCAACACACATTGCATCGCGCTCACCTGAACATAGTATTACTTCTTGAAGCTTTGGAGATTTAGTTTTAGTATCATCGCTTTCATCATCTGTGTTTTGCTCTGCAATTAGCTTTGAATAAAGCTTATTCATTTCAAATAAACCATTTATATAGTCTTTAGGCTTATCTCCTTTTGAAAAAAACCGATATTGTTTGTCAGGATTTAAAGGTTGATAAACTTTTATAAATGATTTTTCGGCAGTTTCTCCTTTTTCAACATATTTACATGTACGTGCAAATATTGGATAATTCTCATTTGAGTAAACAAGTGTCGTTTTTTTTGCTTTTGTTGTGGAGTAGAATTTAACAGAGTTCCAACCGTATTGTGTTAAATTGGCAAGTTTAACATTTGGTCCAAAAGTTTTGATTTCTAGCTCTGTAAATGTTTCATTGTACTCAATTTCAAAATGGCCATCAGGTTCATCATCAATTGCTGGACGTTGTTTTATATCCGGCTTATTGATTTTGGGTTTAAGGGTATCAGTAACATTATAACGATCAGCACATTTTAGCAAAGCTTCATAGAAGTTACAGTTTTCTTCACGCATAACCACCTCTATAGGAGTACGAGCAACGCTATCATCTCCCCAGTCGGTGATTCTCCAAACGTTTTTAATTAGTTTAATTGAAGCACTAGCAGTTTTTTCTGTAGCTCTTATTTTAAAGTGTTTTTTATTGTTTACACATTCTGCGGCTTGTGGGTAATAATACAACAATATGTCAAGTCCGCTATTTGTAGCGTCATAAATCTTTTGCAACAATCCATCATTCATATTCTAAAATATTTTTTCATTAAAAAACTTGTTTATCATTTCACGGTCTGATTTGCGTAAATAGGTTCTACCTTTGCGCCAGTTGTAAAGTTTATGTGGAGAAATTTCACAAAAATTTGCTAGTTCTACTAGTTTTTCTGGATATTGCTCATAAGGAATTTGCATTAAACGACTATCAAGCTTATCTGCAAATGTTTTCTTTAATACTTCGAGGGTTTCAGTCATAGTTATTGTTTTTTTAGTTCTTTTTTAATTTCTTTAAGATTTTCAATTATTTCATCAATTTGCTTAACTTCAATTCGCATTGGAGTTTCGTTTTGTTCAATTTTTACAATATTTTTTTTCTCATCCCGTTCAATATTTGGATAGTGCATTCTTAGAATACCATAATATCCTTGTATATCGAAGCTTAATCCTGTTACGCAATTCTCATGACCGCATGCACAATCTATTTTGCGACCATCTATTCCATTAAATAATTTAGTTGCCATAGCTTATATTTTTATTTCGTTATTGATTTTTTCTAAAATGTATTGTAGTTCCGGAGCCGGTAGAGCTTTTAATTTTGCTATCATTCTGTCTCCTTTGCGTTTGATACGTTGACGGTCCCAACAGTCTTTTCCTAAAAATTTTGTAATTAAAAGCTTTTTGGGAGCAGGATAATTCATGTACAAACGCTCGTGAGAGGTTTTATTGTGGTATCTTATTTTAAGGTCAAGGTGTCGCCATCCATTGTCAAGAATTAAAGCATCATCATATAAATCACATTCCGGATGAATAATCATTACCGGACATCTTAGCTTGAGTACAGATGAAATTAACTGTTCGTGATCTTCAATCGATAATTCATACTTGTATAAATTAAGACTGTTTGGTCTGGTCTCAGGATGGTATGGTGGATCAAGAAAAATAAAATCGTTATTATTAAGTTTGTCCTGGTTGTTTTTTAAATAAGTTATTGCGTCTATAGTTGTTGCGTGGTTATCTGTAAAATTTATTTTGCCGGCAACATCCGGATTTATGTCGTTACAAATAACTTTAGTTCCCGGAGATTCTTTTTTGATAATTTTTGCCATTGCCCCTGTGCCGGCAAATAGTTCTATATATCGAGAAATCTCAGGAATTTCGTTTATTATTTTTTGATAAACGCCCTCGATGTTTTTTTGTCCAGGATAATAAGTACAGTTATTTTTTTCTGTTAAATCCTGAACGACATTTTTTTTGTTCTTGGCCAGAACAGTTTTTTCTGACTGTTGTTCCGGAGTCACAACCGGTTCTGACTGTACTTCAGTAATTTTAACAATGTCGCTTTTTCTTAATGTTAAATGCCTTCCATCATCCATATTAACGAGAACTATATCAAGTTCATTGTTGTAATTATTCTCGATAGTTCCGGTCAAGTTATTATCTTCCCGGAACATTACAAGGTCACCGTCATTAAATTTGATTTCGTTTGTTTTTTGCACAGCTGGTACAGTCTTTTTTGTCTTTACTTCAGTTTTTTTCATCTCGATCACACGACCGGATCCAGATGAATTTAGTGTAAATAGGTTATTTTCGTCAAGGATTTGAAATGCAAAGAAAATAGCTTGATAGCCGTTAGCTTTTTTAGCTTTAGCATTTTTCTTTAAAAACAGCAGATAATCATCATAATAACCATAAAATGTAATTTTATCTCCTTTGTAAAAAACATATCCGGAACTAGTTTTATTTTGATATCCGATTTGTTCGTAATCTTGTCCTGGACTAAGAATAAAATCACCAATTTTATAAGCGGATTTATCAATTAGTACATCATATTGAATCTCTTTAAAACACAATAAATTGTAATTTTCAACATCTATATATGTTGCAATGTCATATTTTGAGTTCTTTCCTTGCCAAACTTGTACTTTCATAGTGTTTGATTGATTTTAAATTTTTATGCTAAGAACAACGCGATAGCCAAAACAATAATTCCGACAATACAAAGCATTACTGCAAGCGGATTGAATATCACAATCCAAATAATGCCAATGCGATTAGATATTTTAAAGCCTAAAAAGCTGAAATTAAAAAGCCACTTTGATAATGGTGACGCATGATTAACATACCAGGGCTGATCATCGAATATTTTTTGTTTTTGTTTCATTGTTTTGATTGATTTAATTAATTACGCTAACAAATTGTATGTGCAATTAAAAAAGCACATACAAGACTGTTAGCTCATAGTCTTGCACTTTCAATCATTTCTTTTTCAATTCTTTTTGCCTCGATTGGATCAATTGTATTTAATATTTCATCTATCAATGGACTGTTATACAATTCTGCTTTTTTCTTGCTTATAGCAATTTGCTTTATAATTTGATGCCTTTGTTTATTGGAAAGCATTTCAGAAAAATCAATAGTTCCAACTTTATCATCATCTAAAATTAATTTAACACTGAGTATTTTGTAGTTTTTCCTAAACTCACTTATAATTTTATAATTAACTATAAATTGTGCTTTTAATATTTCAATCTTGATTGTATTCATATCAATACTTATTACTCCTTAACTCCTTTATTCTCTCTATTTCTTGCCAACTCAGAAAATATTTACTTTTTTCCCAAGTTGCGTCTATTCTGCCGGCTCGAATTTCTTTTGATAACCATTCCCTGGACATGTTTACAATTTCGCTTGCTTCGCGTAAAGTGTAAAGTCTGCCGGTTATCTCGACAGGCAGTTCCTGTTTTGTGGCTTTGAGTTCCAAAATCTCTTTATAGAGTTCTGTTATTTTTGCCTCAAGTCCTAAGCTTCGGAACTGCCTTAACTTATCCTTCATGATAAGTGTGGTTTTTAAGTTCGACAATTGATTTACGCTTAACTGTTGGCGTTGCGTTTGCTTTGCCTTTGTAAATTGAACCGTAAATCTTAATTTTCACAAATTGCTCCCCTACAAATTTCAATATCTCGCATTTGTGCTGAATAATAGAAATAGAACCGTCTTGTGGGTTCCTAATCTGCTGATTGTAAGTACACATTTTCATATTAAACTTGTTTTATTGGATGAATAATAATATTAGTGTGATGTATTTTTGGTTTATAAGGATCGCAATCAGATCTTATTTTAGCAATCTTTAATAAGTATATTCTTTGCTCACTTAATTTTTTTGCGAAATCGGGATGAGAAATGTTTGCAATTAACCATTGCTGTATCTCCTCAACCTTTTGCTTTAATTCAGCAAGCTTATTGGCTTCGTTCTGGCTGATTCTTAAATTACGATAGCTCATAGTTAAGCCTCCTCTTTTTTCACTTCAATAAGTTGCACCATAAAGCAATCCATAGCGAAATATGATTTTCGCTCCGGGTGCTCGTCATATTTGACTTTTGCATTAAAGCACCATAATTTTAATGCATCTAAAAATGATTGTGTGTCAGTAATAACTGTATGGTTGTGTTTCGCAATAAAATGAGAAATTTCATTTTTTAAATTACGACGGTTCTCGAAGGTAGTACCTGGGGTAAAGCTTACAAAGTATTTTAGCTTTGGCGGTGCAATTTTATTATTAGAGCCATGGTATTCCATGTGTATGATTTCGTAATTATCCGGATAGACAACACATTGCATTGTATGACCGTTGTATGTTGTGTGAAACCACATACTTAGGTTGCTTAATTGCATTGTTGCCATAACTTCGTCGCCGGGCTTGCAGCCTAGCATTTTTAGTTCGGGATTTAATTCTCCTATTAGTTTGATTTTGTACATGTCTTTGCCTCCTTATTGTTTTGTTCTTTAATTATTTTTTGTAATCTCAAAATTTGGGCAGCTCGCTCTTGCGAAATTTGAACTTTGCCAATGCCCGGGAAAAATGCTGTTACGGTTTTACTCATGGTTTTTATTTCTAAATTTCAGATTGTTTTGTTTATATTAAAAACCGCACCAGCAGTTAGCCAGTGCGATTATTGTGTTTATATAATTTTATAAGTAATATTAAACATAACCTTCTCTTGAGGCTCAATAGCTATGCTCATGCTTGTTTGTTTATCAAGAATTATTTCATCTTCATAATAAAATGAAGCGTTAACTCTATCATCTATATATTGATATGAACTATAAAATTTAGATAAATCAATATGTTTAGTTTCAACTTGATTTTTCATAAGAATTGTTCCCATTAGCGTCGATTTAGTGTCAGCTATAATGTCTATTTCAAGCAATGCCAATCGCTTAGTTTTGATCATTTTGCGAAAATCATCAATAGTCATCATTCCTGGTCTAGTTGTAATAGCAAATTCATAGCTAGTGTCAACTTGATCATCTGAACTTAATGTCAATTGCATGTGTTCGTTATGAATGTTCGCAAGCTCAAATTTAAAATGATCCAATTTGCACCTTTCATAATCTCGAGCGCGTGGATTGAAAACTGATATTTCATAAAGTTTTTCAAGTTTCTCATCAATACTTAATTTTTTAAATTCTCTTAATTCCATAATTTTTCCTCCTATTATTTATTTATAATTGGCTTGCGCCGGTTAATTCTGGTTTAACTTGTTTCTAGCTTCAGAAGCCTCACTATGCCTCCTGATAGTTATTTCAAGTGAGAAATCTTCTATTATTTGATTTGCTTTTTCTTCAATAAGCTTATGAGCTGGCTTTGTACTACCATTTGCCCACCTATAGATAGTTGTTTTGTGTACATTTAGTTCGCTCATAAGCTTGGTTACAAGCTCTACGCGCTCCGATTCTCTTAATTGCTCAAATAGCCTTTTTAATTTTTGCATGTTTATTGTGTTAGTTGCATGATGCAAATGTAAAGTAATTTCTTTAACTGACAAATTTTTTCTTGATTTATTTTAATAAAAGTAAAATTATTTCTTGAGAAACTAAATCAATCACATAGTAATTAACTGTAAATTAGAAAGTTATGGAACAGAAAAAAATTCACATCGGTAAATTGATTCAAGATGTTGTAAAGCAAAAGAATGTTAAACCAATAGATTTTGCTAATCGACTCGGTAAAACTCGACAAAACGTTTATGATTTGTATAGTCGAGACAGTGTTGATGTAAAACTACTTCTTGAAGTATCAAAGGCATTGAATTATGACTTTGTGAGCTTATTCACATTGTCTGAAAAAACAGCAGAAAGCGATACTGAAGTAAGTATTTCACTTAAAATTAAATCCGACCAGCTAGAGGATGTATTAAAATGGTTTTCGGAAAAAGGGAGTTTGAATATAAGTAAAAAATAATTTATAAATATTGAATAAATAGAGTTATGGCAGAGGAAAATAATTTTTTTGACACAATTAAACATTTACCAAGATATATAAAAACGATAAATCAAGATGTTTATACACTTATCATTCAAAAAAACCAAGAAGATGGCCTTTCTGATGCTTATATAGTAATGTATGCCAAGGAACGCCCTCAAAGTATTAGCACTATAAATTATTTATTTAAAGCAGAAGCTAATAGCATTCAGGCAGCTATAGAAAAAATAGAATTATTATTCAAACAAAATATTACTAAGGGAAATATTAAAAGTCTAAATGGATCATATACTTTTTATTCAACTAAACACAATTAAAGACTAAACAGAATAATTTATATGCTACATTATATTATAAAATATTTAGTTAAAAAAGAGTTAAAAAAGTAGTTCCAAACGGGATTTGCGTAAAAATGTTTACCAAAAGTGTCCCACGTAAAAAATAAAAACATGCTATAATCTAGTAATACAATGCGATACAAATATAAAATACAGTTAATACTGACTAGATCACTTAAAAACAAAAAGACCGGACAATAAGTATTGTCCGGTTTTTTTATTTTAGGATGCAGGTTGCATAAAAAACCTAAACAATTAGTCTTTTAATCTGTTAAAAAAACTACTAAAACAAAACTTATGAAACCAAGCATGGACTCGATCTTAACAAAGCAGATACATAATAGTGACGACATATTTCAAATGCTTAATTCAAAAGAAGATGAACGTAAAAAGCTATTTGAGTATGCAGCCAAAATTAAAAAAGAAACCGTTGGGAATAAAGTTTATTTTCGAGGTTTGATAGAATACTCGAATATTTGTGCCAAGGACTGTTATTATTGTGGCATTAGAAAAAGTAATAAAAAAATTACGCGATACACTATGAGTGACACTGAGGTTATTGATGCAGTTAAATATGCTCATAAAGAAAATTATGCCTCAATAGTATTGCAAGCAGGCGAAATTAGTTCTCCACAACAAACAAAAAATATTACAAATTTATTAAATCAAATAGCCAAGGCAACAAATAATGAGCTAGGCATTACTCTATCACTTGGCGAACAAAGGGAAGAAACACTTAAGGAATGGAAAAATGCCGGAGCAAGACGATATTTACTTAGAATCGAGGCTTCGAGTCCGGAGCTGTATTCTAAAATCCATCCCGATAACCCAATGCATAAAATAGAAACTCGCATAGAAACCCTAAAGCTGTTGCAAAAAACAGGATATCAAACTGGCACAGGAGTAATGGTTGGGCTTCCATTTCAGACAGCCGAAGATCTAGTCAGTGATATCGAATTTATCAGAGACAATAATATCGACATGGTGGGCTTAGGTCCATACATTGAACATAAAGACACACCTTTATATAGTTTAAGAAACACTTTATTGCCTCAAAAAGAAAGGTTTGATTTGAGTCTAAAAATGATCGCAATTTTACGGATAATAATGAAAGACATAAACATTGCAGCATCAACAGCAATGCAAGCAATTGACAAAATTGGTCGTGAAAAAGCACTCAAGGTAGGAGCAAATATTATTATGCCAAATTTAACCCCGGTTAAGTATCGCGAAAGTTATCTACTATACGAAGACAAGCCTTGCATTGACGAGGAGGCCGAAGAATGCAAAAACTGCTTAGAGGCAAGAATTGTAATGGCCGGTGACGAAATTGGTTATGGTGAATGGGGCGATTCAAAAAGATTTTTCGCACGTCAAAAACATGCCTAAACCTTTGTTTTTCTATTGCCAAAAAACCTATACTTTAGCTGAGAAATAATTACTCCGGTAATAACGATAATTATTCCTAAAATCTTTTTTGCACCAATTTCCTCTCCGTAGAAAAAATATGCAACAATAATTGTGAAAATAGGAATTACGTTTGTAAAAACATTTACTTTAGTTATGGACATAAACTTTAATCCATACATATAAAACAAAAATGCTAAAGTTGATGCAAAAAACCCCAAATAGAAAATTGCTCTAAAAGCATCAGGGACAAACCCTGTTTGCAAAATATCATCTTTCGAGAAGACTATAAGAAGAGGAATAAAATATAACATCCCAAAAATATTTTGCCAAAATATTATATTTAGAATAGAGTATTTATTTGGGATTTTCTTTATCATAACCGAATAACCATTTGCAGCAACAATCGCCAATGTTAACAAAGCTAATCCCACCATAGAAACTTGCAAACTCATATCTTTACCAAACACAAGGACAACAATACCCGAAATCGAAATCATAATTCCAAGAACATTTAGAATTGTAATTCTCTCCCCAAGAAAATAAAAAGCTACAAAAGGAGTAAAAAGTGGAATAATCGAGATAATTACCGAAGCCATCGAAGGATCGACATATGACAATCCTGTTGTTTCTCCAATAAAATAAAGATAGGGCTCAAAAAGAGCCAATAACATAAACATCAACCAGTGTTTTTTATCGGGAAACCTAAACTTTTTTGTAACAATCAGTACGGGAACAAGGATAATTGAGGAAACAAGTAGTCGAAAGAAAACTATTGTAAAAGAGTTATAGTGCTCTAATGCCAATTTACTCCACACAAAAGAAGTTCCCCACAAAATCATCGAAATGGTCAATAGCACATAAACCAAAAGCAGCCTCTTATCAATCTTCATCCCTAAAAATGTTATTAAGTCTATTACACTAATTTAGATAAGAGAGTTTTCATATCCACTTTGGTTTTAACCAACTGTGCTATTTTATCCATTGGCACCCTCTCCTGCTCCATCGAATCGCGATGTCGGAGAGTAACAGTTCTGTCCTCGACACTTTGATGGTCGACAGTAATACAGAATGGTGTTCCAATTGCGTCCTGACGTCGGTATCTTTTGCCAATAGAATCTTTTTCCTCATACTGACAATTCATATCAAATTTAAGTTCATCCAAAATTTCACGAGCAAGCTCTGGCAATCCATCCTTTTTAACCAAAGGCAAAACAGCCACTTTTACCGGTGCCAGTGGTGCAGGGATATTTAACACTACACGAGTATCATCACCAACTTTTTCTTCATTATAGCAAGCCGATAGAATTGTCAAGAAGGTACGATCTAAACCTATTGAAGTTTCAACAACATAAGGCACAAAACTCTCACCTGATTCGTTATCGAAATATCTGATTTTCTTGCCGGAAAACTCTTCATGTTGCGATAAATCAAAGTCGGTTCTGGAGTGAATCCCTTCTAGCTCTTTAAATCCAAATGGAAATTCAAATTCAATATCAAATGCTGCATTTGCATAATGTGCAAGTTTGTCATGTGCATGCCAACGATATTTCTGAGGATTAATACCTAAAGCCAGATGCCATTTCATTCTTCGTTCTTTCCAGGTTTCAAACCATTTCATTTCGTCGCCCGGTTTAACAAAATATTGCATTTCCATTTGTTCGAACTCACGCATACGGAAGATAAACTGACGTGCAACGATTTCGTTTCTAAAAGCTTTTCCTATTTGAGCAATCCCGAATGGAAGTTTCATGCGACCTGTTTTTTGCACATTCAAATAGTTAACGAAAATTCCCTGAGCAGTTTCTGGACGTAAATAAATTGTATTGGCACCCTCGGTTACCGAGCCGAGTTTTGTGTCAAACATTAGGTTAAATTGTCGAACCTCTGTCCAATTGCGACTACCTGAAACCGGACAAGCAATTTCTAAATCTACAATAAGCTGACGCACTCGCTCAAGATCGCCGGCTTCCATTGCTGCGACAAAAACAGCCATTATATCTTTTTGCTTTTGACGATAATCAATTACACGCTGATTTGTTTCAATAAATTGTTGTTCGTCAAATTGATCGCCAAATCGTTTTCTTGCCTTTTCGACTTCTTTTTTTATTTTGTCGGTAATCTTTTCTACATATTCTTCGATTAAAACATCGGCACGATATCTCTTTTTTGAATCTTTATTATCAATTAACGGGTCGTTAAAAGCGTCAACATGACCGGAAGCTTTCCACACTGTGGGATGCATAAATATTGCTGAATCAATGCCAACAACCTCCTCGTTCATTTGAGTCATCGCTTTCCACCAATACTCTTTGATATTATTTTTTAACTCGGCCCCGTTTTGTCCATAATCATAAACAGCACTCAAACCGTCGTAAAGCTCTGATGACTGAAAAATAAACCCATATTCTTTGCAGTGTGCAATAATTTTCTTAAAAAGATCTTCTTGTACCATTGTAATATTTGTTTTTCTATTTGTTTTTTTATAAAAGTCGGGCTGTATCAATGTTTTAAAAAACGATAAGGCAAATCAACATCTAACAACTTAACTAGCGCCAAAAATACTATTTTATCCCGAATAAAAAATGATGGATTTGTGATTTTTAGATTTAAGACAAATTTTTATTGCCAAATAACAAAGGATGCAACCAAAATTTTTAAAGAATTGTCTTACCCAAAGCTTAAAAAACTGTAAATATGAAAAGTAAAAAAACTATTGTGATATTTTAAATAATGTTGGTTTTTACAACTTCATCGTGCACACTAACTAAACGTCATTACTTTTCCGGGTATCATGTTGATTGGCACCTTGGTAAAGCAGAATCAAGCTTTTATCCACAACAAGTAAAGAGCAACGAAAGAATTGTTAAGCAAGGCGAAGAAAAAGTTGCGCTGTAAATAGATGAACCCGTATTAATTGCTGCTGCAGACTTAATTATGGACATCCAAAAAAATAATTTTGATGGTAAAAAAACAGATTATAAACTGTTTTCTTGTATTTTCAAATCTACATATTAGAGTTTTTTTAGGAAGTACTAGCGCATCCTAATCAGGCGCGTAGCGCTGACC
>JAFGVU010000017.1 GCA_016937855.1 Bacteroidales bacterium
ACGTCCTCATACTATCGGACTATATATTATTTCACATTGGTATAAAATGGAGATTATACAAAGTATAAAATGTTAACAATTGCCACACAGAAAAGCCCCATGCCCTATGCAATTTACTATAATCCAAATTATTATTTCAAACCAGCAAAATAATTACAAACTCTTTTGTGATAAAATGCTTTGTGTTTGTTTTGGCATAATTTTTATAATATATTTGCATAAATCAAATAAAAATAACAATGAAAAATATTCTTTTCACAGTTGTATTATTAGGAATATTGGCAATCGCATCTCCAATAAAACTTAGAGCACAGGCCACTACCGAAGAACTTATGGAAGCTTTTTTCACAATTTTTGAGGAAGATGTAAATCAAGCGGTTGATTATCTTTTTGCAACTAACCCATTGATTGATTCTAATCAAGAAGGTATAAAAGCAATTAAAGAGAGACTTGAGTTATCGAGAAAACTATTAGGTAATTATTATGGTGCCGAAATTGTTAGTAAATACTTTGCAGGCGATTCGTATGCTAAATACATTTACAGCTTAAAATACGAGCGACAGCCGGTTAAGTTGGTCATTATTCTCTACAAACCAAATCAAAAATGGAAAGTCCAAAATGTTAATTTTGTTGATGATATGGAAACAGAATTTAGACTTGTTGAGTAACTCATGCTATTTTACCTAAACTGCTGAACAAAAAGATGCAAATAATCATCATCTACTTTTTCAATATAATAAACACCAAAATATCTAAAAATTGGATTTAATAGGTTTTTACGATGTCCTCTATCAGCAACACCATGATCTATTAATAAATCTATAACTGCAAAACGCGCCGATTCGTTTCCATATTGAATATTTTCAGCATTTGTTGTTTTGGAGTGTTCAAACTTTTTTGTCCGTTTTAAGTAATTTGCATGTTGTTGACAGGATTTATACAAATCCTCTGAATATTTAAGTGGAGCAAGCGGTTGCATATTTGACAATACATTTTTGAGTTCTTCAGCAGTTTTACGTTCTCCCTCTCCTGAACTCCAAAAATCGAGAAATTCATCAATATACTGTACATAATCTTCGGGGTTTGTTCGAACCAGATTTATCTCATCTAAGATTTCTTGCTCAATTGGTTTTAATTGAGCAAATGCAAAGAAACTGCTAGTTAAAAATGCGAATATCAATAATTTTCTCATAGTATTTTTTTAATATAACGATTTGTATGATTAAAAATTATGCAATTCATCCTCCAAGGTTTGTTTATAGTGATCTTTTAATTCCAAAATTGTTTTTTAAAGTGTCAAATTACAAAGTTTTTTCTAATTTATTTGATTTTGGATTATTTTTTGTAATATTGACACGAATTTTAAACAAACGATTATGAAAAATAGTATTAAATTTTTACTTGTCGCGCTAATTATGTTCTCATTTAGCGCTGTAAAAGCTCAAAAAGAAGTTGGAATATGGAAAACAATTGATGACGAAACCAATAAACCTAAATCTCACGTTGAGCTATACATAAAAAATGGTAAACTTTACGGAAAAGTTGTAAAACTTATTGATCCTGAGGAAGAAAATCCATTATGTACCGAATGTCAGGGAAAATTACATAATCAACCAATTATTGGAATGCAAATGGTAAATGGATTAACAAAACGCAAATCTGATTGGTTTATGAAATTAGGAATCCTAGATCCTGCAAACGGCAAAACTTATGATTGCAAAATGTGGCTCGAAGACGAAAACACACTAAATGTGAGAGGTTTTATGGGACCGTTTTATAGGACACAAACTTGGTATAGGGTGAAATAACGGTTTATCGGTCCCGAAGAATAAAAAATCTATGATTTTTGTTATTCTTCGAGGATCCTCGTTAAAAATAGAAATTGCTATGCATTCTTTTTTAACGATAATGTAAAACTATAAATTGAATTTTTAGTAAAACTAAATGCAATTTCTGTTTTAACGGGATTGATCGGTTGATCAGTTTATCAGTTGATCGGTTTATCGGTTTATCAGTTTATCAGTTGATCGGTTTATCAGTTTATCAGTTGATCGGTTTATCGGTTTATCAGTTTATCAGTTGATCGGTTTATCGGTTTATCAGTTTATCAGTTTATCACTAAACTTTTTGTAATAGCATAAGTCCATCGCGAAGTGGAAGAATAATTTTCCTGACGCGGTGATCTTTTTTAATGTAATCGTTGAATCTTATTATTCCTTGAGTCATATAATCATTTGATGCCACGGGTTTAAAAATTTTATCATCCCACAAAACATTATCAGCTATAATAAGAGCATTATCGGTTGTTTTATCAAGCAAAGCAAGATAGTAATCGAGATATTCACGTTTATCTCCGTCAATAAAAACAAAATCAAATTTTTGGTTCAGAGTATGAATAATATGTCCGGCATCACCAATTATAAAATCTATTTTTTCGGCAAGTCCTGATAATTCAAAATACTTTTTTGGAAGCCATTCAATTTCATCGTTACGTTCAATTGTAATAATTTTACCATTTTGCGGCAAAGCTCTTGCCATGCAAATAGTTGAATAACCGGTAAAAGTTCCTATTTCTAGTATATTCTGTGCTTTTGTCAACTGCACTAAAAAAGACAATAAGCTTCCCTGATGCCAACCCGAAAGCATACGTGGATGTAATTGAGTTAAAAATGTTTCGCGTACAAGATTTTGCAACAACTCATCTTCCTCTCCACCAAATTGTGAAATATAATTTTCGCGTATTTCTTGAAAATTTTGCAACATAACTTACAAATATATTAAACTAGAAAATTTTTCCCGCATAAATAATTCATTAGCTACTTCCAGAATTTGGTCAGCAGTTACAGACTCTACTTCACTAATTGTTTGTTTTAGTGTTTCAACTTGTCCATAAATTAAGTATGATTTGCCTAAAGACAACAACATATTTGAGTGTATCTCGCTTCCAATTGCAATTTGACCAACAATCTGTTTTTTTGCTTTATTGAGCTGCACAGGACCAAGCTTTTTTGTACGCAACAAATCCAACTCCTTAAATATCAAGTCGATAGCATATTCCACATTTTCCTTATCAGATCCAAAATAGATATTAAAATTTCCGGTGTCTTCGTATGGCGAATAATTAGCTTCGATATTATAAGAGATCCCACGCTTCTCTCTCAAAGCCATATTTAGCCTTGAATTCATACCTGGTCCGGCTAAAAGATTTGAAATCAAAAAGAGTGGAAGTCTTTTAGGATCGTTAAAAGTATATGCATAAGTACCTAAAATACAGTGAGCCTGATGCGTGTTCTTTTCTATTAAAGTATTTTGAATGATATTGTTTTCAAATTTTTGACGACTATAATTTCTCAAATTCGCGGGATTAGAGCCAAAATATTTATTGCAATATTTCAGTAATTTGTCGAATTTAATATTTCCGATAGAGCAAAAAACCATTTGGTCTGTATTGTATTTATCTGCAATAAAATCTCGAATATCAGACACTTTAAAATTCTTCAAGCTTTGTTCGGATCCTAAAATATTTCTTCCGAGTGAATGATTCGGGTATATCAAATCCTCAAAATCATCGAAAATCATCTCCGCAGGGCTATCTTTGTATGAGTTAATCTCGTCAATAATAACTTCTTTTTCCTTTTCTATTTCTTTTTCTGGAAATGTGGAGTTAAAAATCACATCATTAATTAATTCAATAGCTCTTTCGTAAAACTCATGTAAAAAGCTAGCTGTTACGCAGGTTTCTTCCTTAGTTGTATATGCGTCAATTTCACCTCCTACATCTTCCATTCTACTAAGGACGTGAAATGCTCTACGCTTTTTGGTTCCTTTAAACAACATGTGCTCGGTAAGATGTGCAATTCCATGTTGTGACAAAGATTCGTCGCGAGTGCCAGTATTTATAATCAATCCACAATGTCCAACATCAGATTCGACGCACTTATGAATTATCCTAATTCCATTATCTAAGACCGCTGTTTTATGCACAATATTTTTTTTGCAAAAATAATAAAATAAAAAGACTTTGATGCAACACTTTTTTGGTCTTTGGTGATAGCATTGTCACGCGAATCCGATAGCCATCGGATCGCGCGACAACATTGACAACAATGCGTTTGATTTTCAGGCTGAAAGCCTGATTTAATTCAACCTAATGCATCGCATTGGGTTGATAAATATAAATACCGCTTGAGCACTGTAAGTGCGGATTTAATTAAAAAATCCACAAACAAAAAGTATTTAATATTCTCGTCATGATTGTCATGCGAATCCGATAGCCATCGGATCGCGCGACAACATTGGTGGAGATTGCAGCCCGAATTGTCACGCGAATCCGATAGCCATCGGATCGCGCGACAACATTGACAACAAAACAATTCAAAAATAATCACAAAACACCAATATTAAACTCCTATCCTATTGATTTTCAGCATGTAAAGCAAGAGCAATGAAAAAATCTGCAAAAAAAACAAAAATATTTTTGCAGAAATAAAAAATTGCTTTACATTTGCAGTCCTTTTAACAAGGTACCATAGCTCAGTTGGTAGAGCACAGGACTGAAAATCCTGGTGTCCCTAGTTCGACCCTAGGTGGTACCACAGCCCCTCCCAAAAAGAGGGGCTTTTTTGTTAAACTATCCTCCCAAAGGAATTGCTAATTCAAATCCTGCTTCTAGTTTAGGAATTCTGGTTGTAGTATTATTATTCAAGATGTCGGACATTCGATATTTTGCATATAAAGATAATAATCCATGTCCAAAACCAACTTGAAAACCCCAGTTGAGATTATTATAATTGTTAGCAGTATAAATGTTTTCAAAACTACCCGAGTTATTATACAATCCTTTTTGTACGTCTGAGACTTTATATACATAAGCCCCATATACACCCAAGTCAAAATACGTCCCTACACCTGTCATAGTTCCCGGTATCAGTCTTATTCTTTGAAACAAACCAAGATTTATAGATTGTACTTTAATGTATGGATTGATTTCATTAACTGCCACATCAAAAGTATATATCTCATAATGATATTTTGCCTGATTGTATTCAAAGTTTAAGCCTATGCGATACCATTTTGAGAGATTATTTATATACTTAATTCCATACTTAGTAGTGCGCGACTTAACATATTTATAATTCACATAACCCTCTTGGGGTGGAGTTATAAAACCTAGTGAAAAATATGGGAAAATATAAAACTTTGAATTCACACCAAAAGCTGCTGCTTTATCGTGTTGAGGATCTTTGCGATAAACTCTTCGTTGTCCATCAAGAATAACAAATTGTGAAAAAGGCTCATTATTATTTGCATTTTCAGCACCAACGTTAAAGGATTCCATTTTAAATTCTTCAACATAACCTTCACAAAACACTCTCAACACTTTTCCACCACTTAATGCATCTTTTCTAATTTTAATTTCGTCGGATGAATTCATCCAAAACACTACATTTGAATAGTGTTCCAACTGTCCCTCTGCATTTTGGATATGATAAAATAGTGCTACTTCCTCATACAAGCCTTTTTCATTCAAACTAATCACAACAAACTGCTCGTCTGAAGTAATATTAAACCTTTTAGATGAAGATTTTCTTTCTTGATTAGTGAAATAACCTGCTTGAGGCACTCCATAGCCAAGAGCATAATCGTAATATGGATAGTGATTTGCAGATTTTTCGATTTCGGATTTCAATTCCATATTTGTTAAATCTCTGTTTGTCTGCCATGCGCAAGCAACAAATCCTGCAACAAGCGGACTGGCAAAAGATGTTCCAAATGCAGAGCTGTAATAATTACCAGGTTTTGCCACATCGGCTTCACCAAAAGCCGAAACATTTGGTTTCATTCTACCATCAGCAGTTGGTCCGAAAGAGGAAAAGCTTATATGAGTTCCATCGGCTGGCTTTACCCCGCCAATTGACAAAATACTGTCTGCATCGGCAGGAGCTCCCAAGGTTTTCCATGAATTTTGATCACCTTCGTTACCCATAGCATTACACACCAAAATCCCTTTTGAGGCAGCCATATTAGCAGCTCTGGTAACCAAGCATTTTTGTCCATCCATATCTTCAGGATTATGTCTATCAGCACCATAACCAAGACTGGAATTAATAACATCTGCACCATTTTTGTCTGCCCATTCCATTGCCATCATCCAATAAACCTCCTCTTTTGCCGGCTCGGCATTTACTTCGGTACGTGCCAACAAAAACTCGCTACCTGTTGCTAATCCCATTTTATTTCCATCAGCATCTAATCCTGCAATACAACTTAAAACCATTGTTCCGTGACTATTCCAGCCATATACATTTTCTTGCTTTTTAGGAAAATTATAAGTTTTTTTGATTTGCTGATTTTTGCGCAAATGAGCAAAAGCATCGTGAGTATCTACACCCGGAAAACCACCATCAAGTACTGCTATCCTTACTCCTTTTCCGTCAATATCATTATGCACAAACTCCTCTCCTCCCATTGCACGCAACTGAGGCAGGATTCCATCCTTAAACTTCAACTCGAATAATTCAGACAAATCATCGGAATCAAATTCACATAAAACAGGTTCTGATATAATTTTCTCTACTTTTAAGACAAAGTCAAAATCCGAAATGGTTTTTATTGCATCATCAGAGGCAAAAATTGCGACTGCGTTAAACCATCTAGTCTCTCCGACATACTCATCTGCAAGCTGGTTAACTGCATCAATATAATTACTATTAAGAGGAAAATCACTAATATCATTTAACGACAGATTGTTTTTCTCTCTGCGCTCAATAGCTTTTTGATCAAAATATTCGTAAGGATCAAACTCGCATGAGTTTTTATCTGTAAAATAAACCCAATAGTAATCTTGCGACATAAGAGATACAGAGCATATAAACATTACCATCAACAAAAAAACAGATTTCATAGTATTTAGTTTTAAGTTAAAAATTATCAGACAAACAATTAATTATATCAGAGGCTGTTAACGACATTTCGCCCGTTATATTTTTTGCGACATCGCCTGCAATTGCATGCAAATACACGCCGATAATCGCTGCATTCTCGGACGAATATTTTTGAGCTAAAAGCGAAGCTATTATACCTGTCAACACATCGCCGCTACCTGCTGTTGCCATCCCAGGATTGCCTTTTGTATTAAACATTACTCTCCCATTGGGCAAAGAAATTGTCGTAACTCCGCCTTTTAGAACAATAATTACTGAATTTTCGGACGAGAACTTTCTCATAAACTCTATTTTCTGCCAGGAATTGTCGAATTTCCCAAAAAGTCTTTCAAATTCTTTCGGATGGGGAGTTAGAATTGTTCCTGGGTTCAACTTTTTTAACAATTTCTTGTTTTTCGCTATTAAGTTTAAGCCATCAGCATCGATTATAATTGGCAATTCGCATTTTTCGATCAACTTAGACAGCATCTTGGCAGTTTCAGCATTCGTGCCCAATCCCGGACCTATGCCAATAGCCGAGTAGTTATCATAATTTTCGATAGTTGAAATATATTCCTCACAAGCATCAATACTCACCATAACTTCGGGTACAGATATCTGCATAATATCAACTAATTTACCGGGCAAATGAGCAGTTACCAAGCCTGCGCCCGACTTTATTGCAGCTTTTGCAGCAAGAATAGCAGCTCCTGCTTTTCCAAAACTTCCTGCTATTATTAATAGGTGTCCAAAAATGCCCTTATGATCAAATCTATTTCGGAGTTTCCAATTTTTGGCAACATAGTCATTATCAATCACATAAAAATCAGAGACAGTATTATCAATTGCCTCACGACTTAACCCAATTGGTACAATTTTAACAACTCCGAAATACTTAAAATTTTCGGCAAACATCATCGATATCGATGGAAATTCAAGAGCATAAGTAAAATCGGATTTTACAATTGCTCCTTCATTTTTTGAGTTGTCCTCACCAAACAAACCTGAGGGAATATCAACAGAAAGAACAATATTACCGGAATTATTTATTTTATCGATTACAATTGCAAAATCGCCATCTATCCTTCTGGTTAAACCACTACCAAAAACAGCATCAATAAGTACAGTATTTTCGTCAATTTTTAAATCCTTTACTGATTCCATTTCTGCTAGAGAATTTGGGAAATTTTCTTTAAGACGATTTAAATTTAAATTACAATCCTTGCTCATTGATTTAGTAAATCGTAAAGCATAAACTTTAACATTGTACCCTGAAGATAAGAGCAAACGAGCAATAACCAATCCATCGCCGCCATTATTACCAGGCCCGGCAAAAACACAGAATTTGAATTCCTTTGAAAAATCTTTTACAATCTCGTCAAAAACAGCTTTGGCGGCTCTTTCCATCAAATCAAAAGATACTATTGGTTCGTTTTCGATGGTGTATTTATCGATTTCTTGTATTTGGGACGATTTAAACAGCTTCATTAACTAAACAATTTTGATTGTAAAAGTATAAAAAAAATAAAATACGACACAATACTAAGATTTTATTATGCAGTATTCTTACAAAAGCAAGTATTTAAGTAAAAAAAAATCTTAGAAAATATTGAATATAAACTATTGGAAAAATATTTGAAATCTAAAAAAGATTTTTATATTTGCGAAGTGATAACAAAGTTTGAAAATTATTTATTAACTAAAACTTATATTTATGTTTAAAAATCACCCAAAAGGATTAATGGCAGCTTCGCTTGCAAATATGGGCGAACGCTTTGGTTTTTACACCATGATGGCAATTTTGGTTTTGTTTTTACAAGCTAAATTTGGTCTTAATGGTAAGGATGCTGGTTTGATTTATTCAATTTTCTATTTCTCAATTTACATTCTTGCTTTTGTGGGAGGTATAATTGCCGATAGAATTAGAAATTACAAGGGAGTTATTATGACAGGTCTGTTTATAATGGCAGCCGGTTATGTAATGATAGCAATTCCATCACCAACTCCAGTGGCAAATCAAACTTTAATGTTGGTTGTTACTTGTATCGGACTATTTACAATTGCATTTGGTAATGGGCTATTTAAAGGTAACTTACAAGCATTAGTTGGTCAAATGTACGACAATCCAACATTTGGTAAAATGAGAGACTCAGGCTTTTCATTATTTTACATGTTTATTAATGTTGGAGCAATTTTCGCACCATTTACCGCTATTGGAATTCGTAACTGGTGGTTAGGAAAACACGGATTTGAGTATAACGCCGATTTACCTGCTTTATGTCACCAACAATTGGACAGTGGTTTAACCGGTGATGCAGCTTTAAAATTTCAGACATTAATGACTGAAGTTGGAGCAAAAACAACAAATCTAAATGAATTTGCTGCTGATTACCTTAATGTTTTTACAACAGGATTCCACTATGCATTTGCTGCTGCTATTGGAGCAATGGCTATTTCTCTGGCAATTTATCTTGCTAATAAGAAAAACTTCCCGAATGTTACTAAAAAAGTAAAGGGCGAAGAAGAAAAATTAGATGCAAATCAAGTTAAAATGGACATTAAAGAGATTAAACAACGTATGTATGCTCTTTTTGCTGTTTTTGGAATTGTCATCTTCTTCTGGTTCTCATTCCATCAAAATGGTTTAACTCTAACTATGTTTGCCCGCGATTATACTGACTTAAGTGGTATTAAAATCAATTTAGGTTTTGTTTCAATTGAAGGGGCGGAAATATTCCAGTCTATAAATCCTATTTTTATTGTTATTCTGACACCAATAATAATGGCAATATTTGGATGGTTGAGGGCAAAAGGCAAAGAACCAAGCACTCCAAAGAAAATTGCAATTGGTATGTTTATCGCAGCTTCTGCATATATTGTAATGGCTATTGGATCAATGGATCTTCCTCTATTCTCAACTATCGACCCTGCAAATAATGGCGTGCCGTTAGATGCCGCTGCTAAGGTTACTCCTATGCTACTTATTGGAACATATTTTATTCTCACAATTGCAGAGCTATTTATTAGTCCATTAGGAATATCGTTCGTTTCAAAAGTTGCTCCACCTCACCTTCAAGGAATTATGCAAGGTGGATGGCTAGGTGCCACTGCAATCGGTAACCAATTACTTTTCATCGGTGCTATTTTGTACGAAAGTGTTCCACTTTGGATTACATGGACAGTGTTTGTGACGGTCTGTTTAATTTCAATGTTAACAATGATTTTTATGCTAAAATGGCTCGAAAGGGTTGCAAAATAAGAATTTGAAAATTTATTTATAAAAAAACCACCTTTTGGTGGTTTTTTTTATTAAATTATTTTAATTTTGTTGGAAATATTCAAATAACCAAATTTAATAACAATTTAAACCATTTGCTATGAAACAAATTTTTTCTATTTTGAGCATAATTTTGCTGATATCAGCTTTTGTGCCACAATCCTACGCACAACAAGACTGCGCAAGCGCTGTTGACGTTGCGTCTCTTCCCTACTCTGCTGCAACACTAAGCACAACAGGTATGTTAAATGACTACTCAAGTTCTGATGCTTGCGGATCGACAGCCATGGATAACGAAGACTATGTTCTTAGTTTTACTCCTGCCCAGGACATGCAAATCAATGTAGTTTTATCTAATACCTCCATTACAACAAGTGGTATGCTTCCTTTGGCAAATATTGGGCTTTTTATTACTGACTTATGTCCAAACGATCCTATGGCAAACTGCGTAGCATCTGTTGATGATGTCCAGTCAAATCCTGCCTTAAACGATGTTGATTTAACTTCAGGAACAACTTATTACATTATTATCAGTTCTGCAAATACACTCTTAGGAGATGAAACAAATGTAAATTTTGACATTGAGATTACTAAAAACATGGATCATGATTTGGGTATTACATCCGTCGAAGTTGCTGCTTCAAGTTGTGATTTAGTTGAATCGGTTGTTGGATGTTACATTACAAACAATGGACTGTATGCAGAAACTGGTTTTGAACTAAATTATAGCATTAACGGTGGACCATGGAATGCACAAACTTATACCGAAACTATCAATCCAACCGAATCATTACTTTTTGAATTTACAGATTTAGCATCATTCCCAGATGTTGGAGAATATGAAATCGAAGTTGTAGTTGTTTTAGGAACCGATGAAAACCCTACAAACAATATTGGAAGTGTAATAAGAGTTAAGTACCCTAGTTATGATACGTTTCCTTTAACTGAAGATTTTGAATCAAATAATGGTTATTGGTCAACTGGCGGAACAGCTTCATCATGGGAATATGGAAACCCTGACGAGTTAACTCCTGAATTAGTTATTAATTCTGCTGCTTCGGGTGATAATATCTGGGTTACTAACCTCGAAGGAACAACAAACACAAGTGAAGTGTCATATATCGAAAGCCCTTGCTACGATGTTTCAGCTTTATTTTTACCAACAATCGAATTAAATGTTTGGGTATCTTTCTCTTTATTTGGAAATTCTGCAACCTTGCAAGCCTCATTAGATGGCGGTGCAACTTGGACTATTGACATTTACACTTTCGAAGGTACTGAAGGTTGGGAATTGATAACCGTTCAGGCACCCGATTTAGCAAGTGAATCAAATGTAAAATTCAGAATTAATTATGAAAGCGGTTTTCTTGCAGGCGAAGGTATTGCAATTGACGACTTTACAGTAAAAGAAGCTGTTCTTACCGATGTTGGAGTTTCAAACATCACTGCTCCAATTACAGGATGCGGTTTAACTGATGATGAAGTTGTAACAATAGAGATTACTAATTATGGAGCGCAAGCTGTTACAGATATCGTTGTTGATTACTCTACTGATGGTGGTGTAACATGGTTAACAACCCCAGAAACTGTTGCTACTACAATCAATTCTGGCGAATCATACATATACAGTTTTACAAATACTTGTGATTTGTCAACTTATGGAAACTATGACATAGTTGCAAAAACAGTACAACCGGGCGATGAAGACAATACTAATGACGAATATGAAATGACTGTTTCTGCTCAAGCAACTATAGCGGCTACAGATTATCTCGAGTCATTTGAAACCGGCGATGGTGGTTGGGTTGCTTACGGAACAAACTCAACATTAGAATTAGCAATGCCTGCAAACACTTTAATCAATTCGGCAGGTGAAGGAGATTATGCATGGGTTACAAATACTGCAGGATTTAATCATCCTAGCGAAGTATCTTATTTGGAGTCACCTTGTTTTGATTTTACAGGCTTATCAAACCCAAAAATCAAAGCAATGATTCAGTACGAAACTACACAAATGCTTGCAAACTTTAGCCTAGAATACACAATTGACAACGGTTTTCAGTGGGATACAGTTGAAGCCGGATTGGTTGCCGAAAATTGGTATGGTGGAGGCTTAATTCCTATGGGTACATGGAGTGGTTCTAGCGAAGGTTGGGTTCTTGCATCAACAGACATTCCTCAAGTTGCAGGACAAGCCAGCGTAAAATTCAGATTTGTATTTAATAATGGTGCATTCTCAATGAGTGATACCGAGGGGGTTGCTATCGACCTAATAAACATTTACGATTGCACAAATATGCCAACTGCATCTTTTACATATAATGTTGAAGGATCGTCTGTAACATTTACTAATGAATCTGAAAATGCAACCTCATTTGAGTGGAATTTTGGCGATAACGAGTTTTTACCAAGTACATCAACCGAAGAGAATCCTACATTTGAGTATATGATGGATGGTTCTTATACTGTTACTTTAACTGCAATAAATGAATGTAGCAGCGTTGAATATTCTACTACAATTGATATATCAACTTCGGTTTGCGAAACAAATTTAACATCCGGTATTTATCCAAATCCTGCTAGCTCGAACTTATTTGTAAACCTTGAAAATGAGTACAACTTCTCTTACCAAATTGTTAACTTAAGCGGTCAGTTAATTGCCTCAGAAGAATCAGTTTTAAATGGCAATAGTATAGATATAAGCAATTTAGCTACTGGCGTTTATTACATTAAAATCGAGGGATCAAACTCTAGCTTTATCCAACAGTTTATAAAAGAATAAAATATAAGGTAAATTTTCGAGAAACTCGAAAATTTGATTAGAAAATTTAAGAATAAGTAAAGAATATGGTAATTTTTAGAGAAACTCTAAAAATTGGTAAAAAAAACATAACAAGAATTGGAGAGGGCAAATTGCTCTCTCTTTTTTTGCGATAATAGAAAAGAACTGGTAATTTTTCTACAACTAAAGAAAAATGGTTTTGATCTCTTTCAGACTTCATATTTATCAGGAATTTGCAGACTTTTTTGATTTTAGGAAGTTACCGGCATCATTCAATACATCTCGATGTTATACAATTTGTTACTACTCTATTGAATAATAAAGGTTAAATGATAATTATTAACAAACTTTTTTGTAAATTTGCACACTGTATGCAAAAACTACACGCGTAAGAAAACGTACTGCGGGAGAAAAAAAATACAGAAAAAGACAGGTTTATTATTTATAATGTGCTAAATATCAGGCGCTTACAAATTAACTATCTTTATTTTTTGAAAAGTTAAAATATTTTAAAATACTATTAAACATTTGATTATGATTAAGTTAATTGACAAAGTTACCAACGAAAAAGCATTAGAAAATGCTATTAGAGTTTACAAAGAAAGAGGGATTATTTTACCAACATTTAAACAACAACAAAACCCTGAATTAATTCCTGACTATATCAAGGAAAAACTTAAAAACATCGGATTATGGGAAATCAACCCATTAAATCTTTTTAGAATTACTTGGAAAAACGAACCTAAAGAAAAAGGTGGGCTTTATGGTGATGTCAACTATATTGAGTTACCAAAAGAATTAACCGGTGTTGACGCACGCATTGTGTTGCTAGTGGGAAAATGGTTTCCAACAGGCGCACACAAAGTTGGAGCAGCATACGGATGTTTGGCACCAAGCATCACAACAGGTGGTTTTGACCCAACTTATCACAAAGCAGTTTGGCCGTCAACCGGAAACTATTGTCGTGGTGGAGCTTTTGATTCAAAACTTATGGGAACTGAGTCGGTTGCAATACTACCCGAAGAAATGAGTAAAGAAAGATTTACATGGCTACGTGATGAAATTGGTTCGGAAGTTATTGCAACACCGGGATGCGAGTCAAATGTAAAAGAAATTTATGATAAATGTTGGGAAATTCGCAGAACCAGACCAGAGTGTGTAATTTTCAATCAATTCGACGAATTTGGAAATGCTGCTTGGCATTATAATACAACCGGTCATGCCATTGCAGAGGTTTATAATAAAATCAAAACAAAAAAAAGCAATCTCGCAGCCTATGTTTCAGCAACAGGTTCGGCAGGTACAATTGCAGCAGGCGACTATTTAAGAACATTAGCTCCACATATAAAAGTGGTAGCCTCCGAAGCATTGCAATGCCCTACCCTGTTAAATAACGGATTTGGCGGACACAGAATTGAAGGAATCGGCGACAAACACGTACCATGGATACATAACGTTAAAAACACTGACGTTGTAACAGCCATAGATGATGAAAACTGCATGAGATTATTAAGACTCTTTAACGAAAAAGAAGGTCACGATTATTTAAAATCTTATGGTATTCCTCAAGAAATAATTAACGAGCTTCACCTAATTGGAATTTCAGGTATTGGAAACCTTTTATCGGCAATTAAAACTGCAAAATACTACGAAATGACAAGTGATGATATTATTGTTACTATCGCTACCGACTCGGCAGACCTTTACCAATCGCGTATTGACGAACAAAACGCAGAAAAAGGTCATTACAACAATATCCAGGCAGTAAAAGACTTCGAAAAATGCTTGTTGGGCGAAAGAACTGACAACATGAAGGAACTAACATATATCGACCGTAAAGCAATTCACAACTTAAAATATTACACCTGGATTGAGCAACAAGAAAAAGATCTTGAAGACTTAAACCAAATGTGGTATGATAGAGAAATATGGGCTAAGATATTTGCACAAACCGAACGATGGGATGAACTAATCAATGAGTTTAACGATAGAACAGGTTTATTGAAATAGCAATATTTCGTGAATGAATCTAAGCCAATATTGCCAATTGAAAACATTCAAAGTAGAATTTTCACATTTCGTGGTCTTCAGGTTATGATTGACAGCGATTTAGCTGAATTGTATGGGGTTTCAACAAGTAGGCTAAATGAACAGGTTAAAAGAAATTCTGACAGATTCCCTCAAGATTTTATGTTTAAACTGAATTCTGACGAGTGGGAATATTTGAAGTCGCAAAATGCGATATCAAGTTGGGGTGGGAAGCGCAAATTGCCAAATGTTTTTACTGAACAAGGTATAGCTAGTCTATCTGGCGTAATAAAAAATGATATTGCTGCAAGTGTGAATATTAGAATTATGCGTGCATTTGTCCAAATGCGTAAATTTCTAATAAATAATGCCGTAGTATATCAAAGACTTGATAGTATTGAACATAAACAAATTATTACAGATTCAAAAATAGAGACGATACTAAATGCAATAGAATCAAAAAATGAACTACCAAAGCAAAATATATTCTTTAACGGACAGTTTTTTGATGCGTATTTACTTGTTTTAGACATTATAAAATCAGCAAATAAATCAATCATTCTAATTGACAATTATATTGATGAAACTGTTTTAACGATGCTGGACAAAAGAAAAAGTGGAGTAAATGCAATAATTTACACTCCAACCCTTTCGAAAAAGCTTTCTCTTGATTTACAAAAGCACAACCAACAATATTCTAAAATTGATATTAAACTGTACTCAAAATCTCATGATAGATTCTTAATACTTGACAAAAAAGATGTTTATCATATCGGGGCATCTTTAAAAGATCTTGGCAAAAAGATTTTTGCTTTCTCAAAAATAGATTTTGACGCTAATTATCTAATTGAAAAACTAAATGACGATACTAAATGACAAAACATAGTTCAAATTTCAAATATCGTTGCATTGACTGTGGTAGAGAATATGATGGATCAGAAACCATGTATCTTTGCCCGGATTGCAGCAAATTAAACACAGATAATCAGCCACCAAAAGGCATACTGAAAACTATTTATAATTATTCTGAAATAAAAAATCAAATTAAAGGATTTACAGATCTTGAAAGCAATTGTTTTTTAGACCTGCTACCAATCAAAAAATTAGATAGTTTACCTGTGCTTAAAGTTGGAAATACTCCTTTATATAAATTTGATGAGTTAGATAGTAAACAACTTTCCTTTGATCTATATTTTAAAGACGACTCTCAAAACCCGACTTATTCTTTTAAAGACAGAGCATCGGCAGTGGTTTCTGCTTACGCAAAAGAAAAAGGATTTGAAACAATTGTTGCTGCATCAACAGGGAATGCAGGATCGTCGCTTGCAGGATTATGTGCCGCTCAAGGACAAAAAGCCATTATTATGGTTCCCGAAACTGCTCCGATTGCAAAATTAACTCAGATTATCATGTACGGAGCAACTATTGTTCCGGTAAAAGGCACCTATGACGATGCATTCGATTTAAGCCTTAAAGCCACAAAAGAGTTTGGTTGGTACAACCGTAATACAGCCTACAATCCATTTACAATCGAAGGTAAAAAAACAGTTTCCCTCGAAATATTTTCACAACTAAACCAACAAGTTCCTGACAGAGTTTTTGTTCCTGTTGGCGATGGTGTTATTATTTCAGGAGTTTACAAAGGTTTTGAAGACTTGTTGGAACTTGGGATAATCGATAAAATGCCAACGATTGTAATGGTGCAGTCAGAGGGCAGCGACAATATTGTTCGCAATATGGATCATGATAAATTTGAAGCAAAAGCCAGTTCGACAATTGCCGATTCCATATCTGTTGATATTCCAAGAAATTTCTATATGGCAAAACAATATATCAAAACATTCAACGGAGAATATATTACCGTATCAGATAATGAAATATTGCAAGCATCTAAAACTTTATCCAAAAATACCGGAATATTTGCTGAGCCTGCTGCTGCAACAGCATTTGCAGGTTTACTGGCGTATATGTCAAAAAATAAAATTGATGATAAATCACGAAATGTAGTTTTACTTACCGGTAGCGGATTAAAAGATTTAAAATCGGTTAATAAACTGCTGGACATCCCTAAATCGGTAAATCCCGACTCTGATAGTCTTAAAAAGTTTTTCGAGAAAAAAGAATAGGTAAATTTTCGAGAAACTCAAAAATTTGGTTTAAACGAAAAAAGGGGCAAAAGAAAAGACAGGTAAATTGTCGAGAAACTCAAAA
>JAFGVU010000121.1 GCA_016937855.1 Bacteroidales bacterium
ATACAGTTATCATATTCTGGATTATTCACCATTGTTATTGTTTCTGTTCCTATTATAAAAACATATCCATCGGATGTTGTATATGAAGTACCTGCTTCTGCATTTTCATTAAATACATCAAAAGGAAGTGTTATAATAGTATTATCAGATAATCTGAATTTTACATCAAGTTTTGCAGGTTCTTCATCCGGTGGCAACGGCTCTAATACCGGAGGAGTCACTCCATTTATTACTTCAGAATCTATATACGGATTGTCATAAAGCGATGCCATTGTTGACATATTAGCAGATGTAATAATTAAACCACTTGGGTCAATATTTATATCTTCCCGACCAGATATATTTATATTTCCCTGGGCATAAATCTCGGCTTTATAATTAACCAAATCTCGACCGATTTTCATATTAATACTTTGTCCAGATAAAATACCTGCCCCACGATAATTTATTAAATCACTATCAACTGATAAATACATATTCTGACCAGACAAAAATTGTCCATAATTATTTAAATCCATAGCTAACAAATTTAATTGATTAGCGGAATTTATTTTGCCTATATTTTTTAATTTTTTGCCTGTTTTTATATCGATACTATTTTGTGCAACAATTTTGGAATCAAAATCATTTGTATAATCTTTTGCTGTTTTTATATTAATATTATTTTGTGCATAAACATCAGATTGTGACCCATCACCGGTTTTAATATTGTTAGAAATCGATTCAAGGTTTATATCATTTTTTGCCGCAATATTTTTTGTAACAATATCCCCGTCTCCTGTAATTTCTACATTACCCATATCTGCAACTAAATTGCCCGAAGTTCTTATACCAAATCCCAGTTGCGTAGCTATAATTTTAATATTATTTGCCTTTATACCACCAACAGCTATTGAATCAATCGCAACAGATACAGGTCTAGTTATATCATCAGATGTTATAGTTTTGTTTTTATAATCAAACCTAACATTTCCCGAGTATAAAGATAAATTTCCATCAATATGAATATTTCCCGCTATACGAATTGAGTTAGATACTAATTCCGCATGAGTTGGTGCATATAATCCAAAATTTTCAACCCCAACACCATCTATACGTAATGTACCTACACTGCTGATATTAAACCCATCGATATTACCATTGGAAATATTTGAAGAACCAGTAATAAGAGACAAACGACCTGTGTTAATAAAACCGCACCCAGCACATGTGATCCCATTTGGATTTGCCACAATATAATCAGCGCGCTGACCATATATTTCGGTTTGACCTTTTAATGAAGAAATGTTGTTTGAAACAACTTCGTTCAATATGACACGTGCCGCATCACCTGTCCCAAGATTGTAGTTAAATGCAACATGTTCATCTGACAAAGACGATTTGTAATTGGGATTATAATTTTGCATATTCAGGTTATTAACAATTAACCCAGGCTCATTAACATTAAAGTCATTAAATTTATTATGAGAAACGCCCGCAATAGTTGGGGCGTTGATATTCATGACTGGAATGCCATTTGATTCTTTAAAGTTTATATCACTGCCAACCACTGGAGTTATTCCATTAGTACTTGGCACACCGGTTGATGCCGCAAAAACTGGTTGTAAAGCAATTATATAAGATAAAATATAAGAAATTGTTTTTCTAAAAAAAGACTTAACAGGATTTGACATTGAAACATCTAGTTTTTCTAAAAACTCATGAAAAATATCCTAGTACACAAAAATTCAACAGTCAAGTAAATGTTCCAAAAGTCAGGGGTAAAACGCAGAGCATAATATTGTGCAATAAGTGAGTTTATCTCTGAATTAACTTTAAATTTATATTTCTTAACATTATCAAAAGATTGTTTTAATTTACAACATTTTTCATTCTCTTCAAACAATGAAATCTAAGTATGTTCCAAACCGATATTTTTATTTATTAAAATATCTGGGGTTTTTCTATCTATTAAAAATTCTGAAATTTCTTTTAGAAATATATATTTGTTGCTTTTTCTAAAATTTCAAACAAATATTAATCTTCTCCTTTTATTACAAAAAACTTTTTTATCTACCATATTATTATATCTTTTAATTAGAACCTGTAACGCAAACCAAGCGTATAGTAGTGAAATGTTGCAAAAGTATACGTTTCAGTATCTGCACCACCATCCAATATACGATATCCACCCAAAATAGAAAACGCATCTGAAATATCATAAAAACCTTGTAATGCTGCATCAACTGCGTACCCTGGTCCACCCGCAAGTCCATCTACATCAAAACGTAACTTGAATTTTTCTGTAACTTTATAAACCGCTTCAAAGTCCAAAAGTGGCACAAAACCTATATTTGATTTTGATTCTGTAATTCCACTTCCCTGACTTACTTCGATTTTTGCATCTCTTATCTTTCCGGTTATACCAGTTGAAAGAGTCCAGTTTCCTTTGTTATAAAACTCATACATGTATCCAATACGATATGAATTAAACTGATAAGAAAAATCTGTCAAATTACCAGCGGCAAATGTTCTATTTTGAAAAGTTATATCACTTGGTAAAATGGCACTATTTTTGTAAACTAATGGTGCATATATTGCAGTAATAGCATGCTTACCAAATTGGTATTTCCCTTCTATACGATAGAAATATTCATTTTTATTTCCAGTTAAATCACCTATATCAAAAAGCGAGTTACTGGGGGCTGGAATCTGAACATCCATTCTAGAAGGTTTGTATGTTCCTGTTTCTATCTGCAGATATGATTCCGCAAATGCCGCTGTACCAGATAAAGAAATAATAAATGCATAAAGATAAGCATAATTTTTTTTCATTGTTAACTCCTATCTTTTTTATTAATTATAATTTTAAACAAAAAATTTAGCCATTACAATAAATTCTTATTATAAAACCCAAAGAATTCATAGCCGCTGACTTTGTGACCTGTGATTAGTTTTGCGATTGCTGATAATGTCTCATAAGTATCCATTTTATACATAAACTTATTTTCATATATTACCGTCACAATGTATTCTTTGCCTTTGTATTTCTTGGTGATATTTGTGCCAGGTTTTATGTAATATTTCATTTTACCGGGGTTGGGAATATGTGCGGACTTATAGTGATGCCGCGATTTCTGGTGGAACTATGGCGCGCCCACAGAACGATTTATAAATACCTGAACCTGTAAGTATAGGAATAAATAAAAGATTACGAACGTTATTAGACATACTTTGTATTATACATATTATTATAATAATTAAAACTATAAAAATTCAAAGGTGTGACTATGCGAAAATGCCTAGTGTATAGTTTTTTGGGATTTTGGGGTATATGTTTGAAATTGCATACCATACCAAAATCACAAATATTGAAAAATACCATTCAAATGAATGGTCAGATTTTTGGTGGGATTTTACTGTATTCAAAACAGGAACAGCAATTTTAATCCGACTTTGTGCTGGTGTTAATCGCACACACTTTGATTATTTACCATTAAAGATAATATGTTGTCAGATTATAAACACTTCGCACACAAACCAATAAATTCTTATAAGAATTTATTGCACTAACAATTCTCTGACATCACAAATTTTACCAACTGATTTTTCAGATACTTTTTCCAGTTTGTCATTTACTATTTTATATTTTTCTATTTTTGCTTTTGTTGGTTGCACCCAACTTTCTTCACCCAATGGACGTGATACTTTGGTTAATACAAATGGGTTAAATTGAAATTTATATACTTGCAAAAAACAATCTGCACCTTCAACAGTTCTGAAATCGGACAAATCTAATTCTTTACCATTACTTAATTCCATTTTATAAAAAGAATAGCCATGTGCAGTCATAGTTGCAAAATAACCCCGCATTATTTTATCTTTTATACCATCATCATTTATATCTATATAAAAAGTATCTATATTTGATACACCATAAACAGTTCCTGCATCTTCATCTTCTGTTATATCAAAATTTTCTTCTTTATCGGGTATTTTTGGTAATCCATAATCCATATTATCATAATCAATATAAACAGGGTCTTTTGCACAAGATGTACAACATAAAATTAAAACAAAAAATTTAATCCACCGATTCCGCATGACATCTGCACCCATATTCTTCACCTGGTCTGGGACTATCATACCAACTTCTGACATTTCCGTCCAGCGCTTCGTGTTCCGGTCTAACTTTATCATCACCAGCTATTACCCAAATATATTTTTCATTTTTAGGAACCAGTCTAATTTTACCAAACTTACTTGATTCATGTGTTCTCATCGCTTTTGCAAGTGATAATAAATTGTCTTTTGATAAATTATTCATAGGTGTTGTTCTGGAAAATCCAGTTTGCTTTTCAACGGATTTTAAATATGCTTCAACATTATTTTCTTCTGGTGGAGCATATTTGTTTATAGCTTCGTCTATAGTTAATTTCTGATATATATTAGATGCAAGCAAATCGATCATTGCATTCCATCCAGTGTTTTTGTCGGGGAATATAGCAAATCCTGGTAATTCGCTTGTTGCACCACCACCGATACCAATAGCGCCATGTTTTCTTGCAAATGGATAATAACGCATATTCCCGGGATTATTATTACGCCACGCTATTGTTCCACCACTGTGTTCATAAATATTACCGTTATTTGCAACATACATTGCATTATTACCAATACCTTTAAAAGCAGATATATAAGTTGGTTCCATAATTTTTCCTTTTTGTCTTTAAATTAAAAAAAGCCCTGCAAAATTGCAGGGCAAAATAAAAAGAGCAAAAATCGCCCTTTGTTTTTATCATGTTTATTGTATCAAAAAACATTTAAAAAATCAATAATTTTTGCAAATTATACAAAGTGTGACTATGGCTATTTGGGCAGTGTATAGGTTTTGGGGTTCAGGTTTGAAATTGCATCCCATACCAAAGTCACAAATATTGAAAAATCCCGCGTAACTGCGGGATTTTTTGCAAAGA
>JAFGVU010000122.1 GCA_016937855.1 Bacteroidales bacterium
AATTCGTAATTGAATAATTTGTAATTCGTAATTCAACAATTCGTAATTGAATAATTCGTAATTCGTAATTCAACAATTCGTAATTGACTAATTCGTAATTCAACAATTCGTAATTGAATAATTTGTAATTCGTAATTGATTAACCGAACCTTTTTCTTTATCTTTGGTCTTATGTTTATAACTCTAAATTTACAACAATGAAGACTTTTATTTTTACTCTGATTTTTGTTTTGCTATTCTGCAATTTATCTAATGCTCAGATTTTTGAAGAAGTGACGGAGGTTGAAATAACTGGAATAACAAAAGGTGATGTAGCATTTGTGGATATAAACAGAGACAGTCTTCTTGATTTTGTGATTACCGGTGGCATTTTAGGATTTAATTATTATTCAGCAGCATATTTTAATCAAGGTAGTTTATTTGAAGTTATTGACAGTATCGTAATCCCTGTTGAAAAAAGTAGCATCAATATTGGTGATTACTGTAACAATAATCTAAGCGATTTAATTTTGTCGGGTTATTATATTGTTGATTATGTTAGATATGATAATGCTGAAATTTATAAAAACAATTCTGAAAGTCAATTAATTAAACAAATAGACATAAACTTAACACCATCAAGTTATGGTAAAATCGACTGGTTAGATTATGATAATGATTCATACTTAGATATTGTACAAACAGGCTTAACAGAAGGAAATTATGTTGTTGGAAAAATATATAAAAACAACAAAAATAATGTTTTTATTGAACAATCAAGTATTTCAATTGATGGGGTTGTTTATAGTACGTTTGCTTGGGGTGATTATAACAATGATTCTTTTATTGATTTATTTATTAGTGGATATGATGGTTATAAAGAAAAAACAAAACTTTATAAAAATGACGGTCATAATAATTTTATTTGCCAAAATCAATTGAATTTCATAAATGTTGCTGATGGTAGTGCAGAAATGGCAGACTATAATAATGATGGTTATCTTGATATAATTATCACTGGTGATTATTTTGAACAAAATCTTTCAATATGGACAAAATTATATCAAAATAACGGTAATGAAACTTTTACAGAAGTCACAGAAACAAATTTTGTTGGTGTAACTTTTAGTGATATAATATGGGGTGATTTTGATAACGATGGTTTAATAGACTTAATTGTTACAGGTTATGATATTGAAAATAAAAATTCAATTATTTATAAAAACATCGGAAATAACAATTTTATTGTTGTTGAAAATGATGAATTAATCCCTATAGGTCATAGCAGTGTTGCGTGTGGTGATTTTAATAACGATAATTGTTTAGATTTATTAATTTCAGGTTCTAATTCTGATACGAATACATCTTATATCTCCAAACTCTACCGCAACAATACACCAATAGCCAACATAAGACCAAACGTTATTACGAACCTTCAAACCGAAATTGTAGGCAACGATGTTATTTTCAGTTGGGACGAAGGGACAGACGATAATCAGCCTTCACCCGGATTAAATTACAATATCTACATTTACGACGAAGACAACAGAGAGCACATAATTACCGGCGATACTGTTTACGACAATATGTACGTAGCCTCTCCTCAGGCTTTTCCGTATTATCACTCGCTAAATGGCAAACGACTAATACCCAAACGTGGTCATATTCAGGGAATTAGAGAAGATGGCAGAGTTTCGTACATTGTAAAAGGTGTTTTTGAAAACTGTAAAACTTACTATTGGAGCGTACAGGCTATTGATGCAAGTTTTGAAGGTGGTCAGTTTGCCGAAGAAAATGTTTTTGTTTTCGACAACATTTCGCCCGAAATCAATTGTAGCGACAGTATCGTTATAACACTCGAAGAAGGTCAAACAGTCTATCCTGTGGTTGGAAACGAATTTGACCCGGTTATGTATTCGGATAATTGTCAGATTATAAGCATTATAAATAATTATAACAATTCGGAATCATTACAAGGCGAACAAATTCCTGTCGATAATTATACAATTACTTGGACAGTAACCGACATTGCCGGAAATCAGTCACAATGCAGCTTCAATCTCGAAATCAAAGAATTTGTAGATATTATAGACATTTCACAAGGCAATATCACTGTTTTCCCAAACCCCACTACCGGAAAAATAACAATTTACTCCCCCTTAGTAAATGGGGCTGGAGAGATTTCTGTTGATATTTACGATTTGTCCGGCAGAATAGTTTATTCGACCAACTTTACAGCAAATCAATTAGCAAATTATCAAATTATCGAATTAAATAATTTTAATTCCGGTATTTATTTTATGCAATTTATTAACAATCAAAAAATTATACAGATTACTAAACTTATTATTCAATAAAATTTATCCTACAAAATTTGAAACCTCAGGTTAGTCAGTAGGACTAAAATATTAGTAACAAAAGAGAAACTCGTGGGGCAAATCGTTACAAGCACATAAGATAATTGAAAGCAAAATGTAAAATGTAACGAAATAAATAAAAGTCAAATAATTAGTCTGAAATACTACTATTTTAAAAACTTTTAAAACAAAAAATTAATATTAAAATCAAAAATTATGAAAAATAAAATACCAATTATTTCTTTTTTGTTAATATTCATATTAACAAACACATTAAAATCTCAGGAAATGTACTTTCCTGATGACATTAATTTGGATTCAACTGTTAATATAATTGTTGAATTTAATGAAACATCAATGTTTTATAACCAAACAAAGTCAGTTGCAAGTTATCAATATGTTTTTGCTGAATTTTACAGCGATTTGGACAGTATCATTCAAAACGATACACTTGTTAAAAGCATGCAATACTCAGCAACAAGAGAGTATTATAAACTGTTTACAGGAGTAAGTTTATCAGTACCTCTTTATTTGAAATTTCAAATCAAAAATCTGCCTTATGTAAAAGAAATTTATGAAGATTACGAAGTGCAGGGGACACTTGACGAAAGTGTTGGATTGTTAAATGTTGATGATGTATGGACAGTAAACTGCAAAACCGGAATAGGAATTATTATAGCAATACTTGATACAGGGATTGATTATAATCATGAAGCATTAGGCGGTGGTTCTGGTATATTTCCAAATGACAAAGTGATAGGAGGATATGACTTTGTAAATAATGACCTTGATCCTATGGATGATGAAACTCATGGACATGGAACTCATGTTGCGGGTATTGTAGCAGCTAATTCAGATGATTTAAAAGGAATAGCACCAGGTGCATCATTATTAATATACAAAGTGTTAAATCAAGAAGGCTTTGGTACTTGTTCTGATATTCTGGCAGGTATTGAGGCTGCAATGGATCCAGATGGGAATGGTGATTATTCTGACCATGCTGATATTATTAATATGAGCTTGGGAAGTTCTTATGGTTCATATAATGATATTCTTTCAACAAAAGTAGAAGAAGCGATTCAAAATTTTGATGTTGTTTTTTGTATTGCAGCAGGTAACAACAATACAGGTTCTGCAACTGGCTATGGTAGTGTTGCAAGTCCGGGAGTTGCTCCTTCTGCTATTACTGTTGGTGCTTGCACAAAAGAAGAAAACAGTTTGATGGCTCAATGGAGTTTAAAAGGACCAAGTAGGTACTTAAATACAATTAAGCCTGAAATTGTTGCTCCGGGTGTTGATATTTCTTCTTGTCTTTTTGGTACTGTAAGTGGAACTCAGCTTATGTCTGGCACATCTCAGGCAACACCGATGATAGCTGGTATTTGTGCTTTAATAAAAGAAGAACATCCTGATTGGAATGCCTATCAAATAAAATCAGCAATGATTTCAACTGCTACTTTATTATTTGACGAAAACGAAAATTTATATGATGCCATGACACAAGGCAGTGGAAGAGTTGATGCTTTTGCAGCAATAAATACAAGTACTTTTTTTGACCGTTTAGACAACGAAGGTAATATCGAAGGAAATGATTTAAGTTTCGGTCTTGTGAATTCACTTGAATTACCATACACAAAAACTATTCAAATCAGAGTTACCAATGTAAATGAAAACATACAGAATTACACCATTGATTTACAGACTTCAAATTTACCGACAGGTGTAAATTTAACTTGTTCAAATCCAAATTTCCAGTTACTTGCAAACCAAAGTACAATTATTGAGTTTACGCTTGAAGTATATAATACCATTGCTTCATATACAAGAATTTTTTCAGGTAACATTTTAATTACAGGCGACTATGATACAAATCTGCATTTACCTTGGGCTTTTGTCAAAAATCAAATTATTTGGGTTGATGATGATGCAGTTGCCCCTTTTTTGGGAACTGAGAGTCAACCTATGAAGACAATAGGATCAGCTACATTTTGGGCTCAAAATTTCGACTATGTCATTGTGAAAGAAGGAGTTTACGAACCTTTTGAAAATTACAAAGATTATCTAGTAATTACGTCAGAATATATTTTTAATCAATCTAATGAGGTAATCACAAACACAATTATAAACACTTCGACTAATTCTATTAATTTATATGTATCTACTGATATTAGTGGATTTCATATTACTGGAAATAAATCAAAAAAGGGTATTTATTGTCCAAATTTATCCAGAAAATTAACATTAGAAAATTTAATTATTGAAAAAAATATTATTGGTATTTATTCTAATTCAGCAGTCGAAATTAAGAATTGTGAAATAGTTGACTGTGGCATTTCTGGTCAAGTTTCATATGGTATTATTTGTGGTTTTTCAAATGTTTTTATTGACAATACAACATTA
This sequence comes from Bacteroidales bacterium, assembly GCA_016937855.1. GTDB lineage: Bacteria > Bacteroidota > Bacteroidia > Bacteroidales > ML635J-15 > Bact-19. Next base: position 4,737 of record JAFGVU010000122.1, read on the forward strand.
GTTCAAAACAATGCGGATATTGTTATAAATTTGGCAAATTGTTTCTCAGAAATTAGCAATTTAATAGCATTTGATAATACAGGAACTGATGCTATTATCAAATCTAACAATATATTATATTTAAAAAAATCTTTAATATTTAACAATTCTGAACACGCTATAAAAATTTCCGGAGGTATTGCTAATTTATATGAAATTGAAATATATAATACAAATGGGATATATAACATGAACGGAAATAACCATCATTATGAAAATGTTTATTTTCATGATAATTACTCTGGACCAGTTTTAAATTTTTTAAATAACTCAAAAATTATTAATTGTATTTTTGACAATAATATAGGTTACATAAGTATTTTAACTACTGATATTGAAAATTGTGTTTTCACAAACAATAAAAAATATATGTCAAATGAAGCAAGTATTAATTTTGAAGGAAACGCATTTATAAAAAACTCAATTTTTTACAATAATGAAAATTTAAAACTGATTGATTATAATTCACCGACAGTTACATCTAATTTTAATAATATAACAGACAATATTATTATTGATGCTGGTATGTTTATTAATCAAAATAGCATTTCAACTAATCCATTATTTTCCCACGATATAGTTCCTTATGGGTTAAGTCCAAACTCCCCATGTATAGACGCCGGAGACCCAGCTTCTGATTTTCATATAGAGCCTATGTCTCATGGTTGTAGAATAAATATGGGAGCTTATGGAAACACTCCTTATGCTGTAAGTAAAGAAAATGCTCAAAACTATGCCCTTTACCCTTATCAAAACAATTTTGAAACAGGTATAATTGATGATTTCTGGTCTCTTTCAGGTAATACAGATGTTGTAACTGAAACAGGCAATGGTGCAAATAATACAGATTCTTGGATTAAAATGCAAACAGGCAATAATAAAGTAAAATTATTTATAAATTTGGAAAATACTGAATATCCCGATTTAATATTTTATTCAAAAACAGATGGAATAACTAATCCTGATGATGGTATTTATTTTGCAAATGATTGCGACCAAAACTATTTAAAAGTTGCTGATTTACCGTATTATACAGAATGGGCAAAACAAACGCTTAATATTCGTAATCTTGCTGCAAAAAACGATATTGATGTTAATGAGTCTTTTTCTATTATGTTTAAATATACAGGTGATAATTCGTTTTATTCAATTGATGAAATTCAAGTTGAAGAACTAAATATGCCTGTTTTGAATGTAAATGCCGAATGTAATCCTGTTGAGTTTACAATAGATAATTATAATACTGAATATACTTATGTTATTCACTATAAACAATGCCAAAGCGGAACAGAAAATATTATTACAGATGCAAATCAATCTGAATTTGTTACTTTTACAGAAGAAGGTTGTTATAAACTCTGGTTGCAAATAATAACAAGCACAGGTTCAATTTATACTGTACCAATCGAAGAATCTGTTTATTTTACAGCTCCAACAACTAATGAAGTAACCCTTTCTCTCGCTTCAAGTTACAACTCCGGCGACCCGCAAGCTACTTACACACTCTCAGTAACAAACCTGACTACAGAAACCTACAACAACATAGTTTTACAGTCCGATTTACCCGAAACTGACCTGACTTTTGTTCCGGGTGGCGATTTTACTCTAATAGATGACCCAAATGAAATAATTTCAACAACAATTCCAAGTCTTGGACCAAACCAAACTTTAAACTTAACTTTTACCGTTGATATTATTGATTATCAAACTCAAAGTGATATTACAGTTTGTGTAGAATCTGTTTCAGGTGCTTGCAATTTATCTGCTTGTAATACTACAGATGTTAGTGCATTAGAAAAGTATATTTTTACTGTCGAAGAAGAAATTAAATGCGAAGGTACTATTATCGGGTATTATTTGAGCGGAAGTGATATTGGTGTATGGTATTATTTGGTTAAACAAGGAAATGAAAATGAATCAGGCAAAGAACGTGGAGATGGTGACGAAATTGTTTTTAACAATGTTACAAATGTTCACGGAACCTACGAAGTTTTTGCAGACTGGAAGGGTGATAATGAAACCAAAATGGATGGAGAAGAAACAGTATATAATTACCCACTCCCGCAAGACGATTTAGTAGTTATTGGCAGCACGGTTTGTCAGGGTGATTACGCTACAATTACTGTTTTTGATGCAGAATTGAATGCTACTTATGAATTAGATGGTTTAACCCCTGATTATACAGAACTAAACAATAATAATTGGATATTTTATATAAGTACCGATGAGCTTTCAGGTGTTTACGAACCTATTCATATTAAAGCAATCTCAGAACACAACTGCGAAAGGTGGCTGTTAAATACTGCTACAATAATAGTAAATCCTCTGCCTGACATATCAAACCTCAATGTTAATGTTCCCGCAATAACTTCATTAGAAGAGGAAACACAAATTTGTTTGGATAATACAAGTTCGGTGTACGACTATGTTGTTTATGTTAATGGCAATCCACTTGACCCACTGCAAGGTACAAACGAAGTTCCGCTTTGTTTTGATATACCAAATAATATGTTTGACCCTGGAAATAATCATATCACAATCGAAGTATTAAATTCCGAAACAGGTTGTAGTTCTGTTTACGAAGAAGAATTTACAATTTGTGTTTTTAAACAAGGTACTTTGCTTGATTTACAAAACATTTCAGGCATAAATATCTATGAAGATGAAACATATCTAATCAGCGAAGATGTAGAATTAAACAGCGGTACAAACTTAATATTCAACAATTGTACTGTTAATTTTTGGGAAAACACAAAAGTAACAGTTAATCCAAACTCAAAATTTGTTGCAAATAATACTGTCCTAACAAGCGAAAATATTTGTATCGAAAACAATAAATGGCAAGGCATAGAAGTTTCGGCACTAATACACAAAGAAACAGGCAGCGGTCTTTATGGTGTGGTAAATATAAGAAATAACTCCACAGTTAGCAATGCAAAAATAGCTGTAAAATCGGACAAAGGAGGTGTAATAATAGCCGAAAATTCATCATTTATTGATAATCAGACTGATATTTACATCGTAAATTACTTTAATCCTTTTAGAAAATGTAGAATTGACCATAACACTTTCCAAACAACAGAAAATTTTCTGCCACTTGCTAAAACCTTCTATCATATTTATTTGTCACATGCAGATGTGGTAAATCTTAGAGGCAATACTTTTGAGAATACCGAGGAAATTACAAATATTTTTGAAAGAGGTAACGGAGTATTTTCTGCTAATACGGATTTGACAATAATTCCTTATTGTTCTAGTTCTTTTATAACACCATGTCCGCCTCAAAACACTTACCCAAATGTTTTTAGTAATTTAAACAAAGCAATTACAATTCGAAACGATGGGCTAGATTATCTAACAAAAATAGAAAGTAACGAATTTAGTAATAATGCGACCTGTATTTTTGTTTCCGGTGCTTCTCCCAAAATAGTATTGAATGATTTCAATATACCTTTTTATCAAAAGTTTATTACTACCGGTGTTTTTACTGAAAGTTGTACTAGTTATCAAATTGAAGAAAATGAATTTATTGGAATACATGGGTTAAATAACTTTGGGCTTGTTGTAAGAAATTCCGGAACAGCTTCAAATGAAATTTACAAAAATACATTTACAAATTTATACGTAGCCTGCGAAGCACAAGGAAATAATGGAATTAGAGAACTTAAGGGCGGTTTGCAGTTTATTTGTAATGAATTTAATAGCACTTCTAATGATATTTTTGTTACAAAATACGTACCGGATGAAACAATCGAAATAATAATTCCTGATGAAGAAAAATATGACTATCAATATGGTATTGCAGAATTTCAAGGAAGTAAAGAACGATCTGCCGGTAATAAATTTTCTCATTATTTTAATGATTTAGTAAATTCACAGGCACCTTTTTATTATTTTTATGACAATGAACCAAACTCTGAACCTGTACATTATACAAATGAAACAGTTTTTCCAAAACTTGTATCAAATGCAAATCAATGTCCATCGCATTTGACAACACCATTACCAACATGGCAGGATTTATTAGTCTTAAGTGACAGCATTGATGCAAAACAAGGATATTTGTATTATTTGATTGATGCAGGTAATACTAGTGATTTGCTCGAAGAAATCGAAAATACCGATCCGCCAGAAATTAATCGCTTACGAAGACTTTTATTGTCTTTATCTCCTGATTTATCAGACACTTCAATGGTTAGTGCAATAGATTACGAATTAGGCTTACCTCCGGTGGTTCTGACAAGTATTTTAAGTGCAAATCCACGAGCGCCAAAATCGGGTAAAGTAATGCAGGCATTGATAAATTGCTCTCATCCTCTTCCTCCGCCTTTTATGGCAGAAGTTTTACTTGGTAGAGATTCTTTGTCGCATCAGGAGGCTGTTGCATCTAATCTTGGTGGTTACATTTCTGAAAAGAACAGAACTATCAATGAAATAGCCAGATATTTACGTTCAGACACTGTTTCTACAACTGCCTCTGATAGTTTGGTTTTACTTCTGGCAACAGATAATACATTGAACAGCGATTATATGTTGGTTTCGTATTATTTGTATCTGCTCGATATAGATAATTCTGAACTTATAA
>JAFGVU010000123.1 GCA_016937855.1 Bacteroidales bacterium
CTACAGTGGTAAATGCCGATTGAAATTATTTTTAGTATAAACAAGCGCAGCGTCGTTTAGACTATTAAATAATTCATTTCGGTATTGTACAAATATATTGCTATCTACAATACTAGCCCTATGCCCTATGCCCCAAGCCCCATGCGATTTATTTTAAATCGTAAGACAAAAATCAAACACATAAAGATGATAGACCTAAATAGTTACAAAGAATTAAACATTCGTTGTTCATAAAAAATGTATAAAATGGATTTTTTTATGTGTCGAATCAAATTCATTATTTGTAATTTTAGGTTTTAATTTTTTAAAAATAATAATATGGATTTTGTAGTATCTCGTTCAGGGTTGTTAGAACACTTACAATTAGTTAGTAAGGTTGTTGGATCAAAAAATTCTTTGCCAATTCTTGATAATCTGCTGTTTAATATCAGCGATGGTCAGCTTGAGGTAACAGCAAGTGATTTGGAAAGTACTCTAACTACTACCATGAATATTGATTCAAATAATGGTGTTGGGAAAATTGCGATAGACACAAAGAAAATTCTGGATATCTTAAAAGAGCTAGATGAACAGCCACTTACTTTTAATGTTGATATTGACGAATTAAAAATTGATATCGTTTCATCAACCGGGAAATATACACTAATTGGTCAAAGTGGCGACGATTTTCCACAAATACCCGGAGTTAAAGCCGATAAAGTAACCAGAGTAGATTTAACTCCTGATATCCTTTATAGTGGTATAACATCAGCAATTTTTGCAACGGGTGACGATGAATTGCGTCCGGTGATGAATGGTGTTTATATCGAATTACATGGAAATGGGATTAATTTCGTTGCAACCGATGCGCATAAGTTAGTACGATACACAAACAAAGATATTACTGTTGAAGAAGAATCATCTTTTATTTTACCTAAAAAACCCGCTGCAATATTAAAAGGTGTATTGCCAAAAGCATTTTCTGATGTAACTCTCGAGTTTGATGACAAAAATGCAATTTTTAGTTTCGAAAATTTTAGACTTATTTGTCGTTTGGTCGAGGGAGTTTATCCAAATTATAGCACAGTAATTCCAAAAGATAATCCGAACAAATTAATTGTCGATAGATTGTCATTGATAAATTCCTTAAGAAGAGTTGCAATTTTTGCAAATCAAGCTAGTAATCTTGTGGGATTAAAAATATCAGGAAATCAAATTGTCGTTAATGCTCAGGATATCGATTATGCAATTTCAGGTACTGATACCACAAACTGTCAATACGACGGAGACGACATGGAAATTGGATTTAAATCTAACTTCTTAATCGAAATTTTAAATAACCTTTCAACTGCAGAAGTCGTTTTTGAACTCTCTGATCCAACACGCGCAGGAATTATCTTGCCAAAAGACAACGAGAATCCAAGTGAAGATATTCTGATGTTATTAATGCCAATGATGATAAACAACTAAGCAATAAATAGAATAATTTTTTCAGGGGCTACAGCCCCTTTTTTATTTAAATATATTTTTATGAAACTTGAATTACGTAAACCAATAGTTTTTTTCGATCTTGAAACAACCGGAATAAATATTTCTAATGACCGTATTGTCGAAGTGTCATTACTTAAAGTCTTGCCAAACGGAAACGAAACAATAAAAACATATCGTGTTAATCCGGAAATGCCAATTCCGGCAGAATCTACTGCTGTTCATGGCATTACAGATGAGGATGTAAAAGATGCTCCAACCTTTAAAAAGATTGCGAAAGAACTTGCAACTTTAATTGAGGACTCAGATATTGGAGGATTTAATTCAAATAAATTTGATGTCCCAATGTTAGCCGAGGAGTTTATTCGCGCCGAAACGGATATCGATCTTAAAAATCGCAAATTTGTTGATGTAATGGTAATATTTATGAAAAAAGAGCCTCGTAATCTAGAAGCTGCTTTCAAATTTTATTGCGATAAAGACTTAAAAAATGCTCATTCGGCCGAAGCTGATACTGTTGCAACTTATGAAGTATTTAAATCACAACTCGAAAGATATGGTGATTTAGGTAACTCCATCGAGGAAATATCAGAATTCTCTTCTCATAATAAAAATGCCGACTTCGCCGGTCGTTTGGTGTATGATGAGGACGAAAATATTGTTGTTAATTTTGGTAAATATAAAGGACGCAAACTAATAGAAGTGCTGCAAAAGGATCCGTCATACTACGACTGGGTACAGCGAGGCGATTTTCCTCTTTATACTAAAAGTGTTTTTACAAAAGTTTATATTCAGTCGAAAACTAAGATTTAGCATTGTTTTGTAGGTTAATACTATTTTTGTTTTTCTAAGTAAGAATAAGTTTAACTGTTTTTTTATTATAGATGTGTTAGTCATTCAAGCGCTATTTCCCCACAACTCAATTGTGAAATAGAAATGTATTTTACTACAATATTAGTAAATGAGTCTTAATTAAAATAAGTTTGCATATTCCAGATAAATGACTTAAGTTTGCTAAAAATTAGTAAGCTAACTAACTTAAGTTTGGAAAATGAAAGTAAAATATCAGGATTTAATTGAGCAGTCATTTGAGTTTCCCACAGAAGAGTTTGAGGTAGAAGATGGCGAATTGTATTATTATGGCATCCCATTAATGGATTTAGTTAAGCAATATGGAACACCCATGAAGTTTACATATTTGCCTAAAATTACAGAGAATATTCAAAAGGCAAGAGTGATGTTTAATGTGGCAATTACAAAGGCGAATTATCGTGGTAAATATACACAGTGCTACTGTACCAAGAGCTCTCATTTTTCGTTTGTTCTGGAAGAAGCCCTAAAAAACGATATACATATCGAAACGAGTTCTCAGTTTGATATTGATATTATTAGATCGCTTAAAGAAGATGGTCATGTTGATGAGTCATTGCATATTGTTTGTAATGGTTTTAAACTACCTGCTTATATAGAAAACATAGCCGATTTAATTAACGATGGGTTTAATTATGTTGTTCCGGTTTTGGATAACTATGCTGAGTTAGATCACTTGCTTGAGAAGGTTGAAGGTGATATTAATGTTGGTATCAGAATAGCATCTGAGGAAGAACCAAAGTTTGAATTCTATACATCAAGGTTAGGAATAGGTTATAAAAGTATCATAAGATACTATCATGATTTTATAGAAAATAATCCACGAGTTAACCTTAAAATGCTTCACTTTTTTATAAATACCGGTATTAAAGACACAGCTTATTATTGGAATGAATTGAATAAGTGTATGAGTGTTTATTGTGAACTTAAGAAGGTTTGCCCTGAACTAGATTCCCTTAATATAGGAGGTGGTTTCCCAATAAAAAATAGTCTGAATTTTGAGTATGAATATGAATATATTGCCGAAGAAATTGTAAATCAGATTAAGATGGCTTGCGACCAGGCGGGAGTGGCTGAACCTGATATTTATACAGAGTTTGGATCTTATACAGTTGGTGAAAGTGGTGGTGCAATATACTCTGTTGCCTATCAAAAACAACAAAACGATAGAGAAAAGTGGAATATGATAGATTCGTCCTTTATTACCACTTTGCCCGATTCGTGGTCTATAAATAAACGTTTTATAATGTTACCGGTAAATAAGTGGCAGAGTCAGTACGAAAGAGTATTTTTAGGTGGAGTAACATGCGATAGCGATGATTATTATAATAGTGAACAGCATATCAATGCAATATATCTTCCGGAGTATGATCCGCACGAAAAACTTTATATAGGATTTTTTAATACAGGCGCATATCAGGAGTCTATTGGTGGCTTCGGTGGTATTCAGCACTGTTTGACACCTGCACCCAAACATGTTTTAATTAGCCGCGATTCGGATGGAAAAGTTTCTACTCGTCTGTTCTCACGTGAGCAGAGTTATAAATCTATGCTAAAGATTTTAGGATACACCTATTAATAATACGTCAATTGTAATTATTTAGCTGGTCTTAGATTAGAATTTGGATTACAATAAATTGCATGGAGCATTGGGCATGGCGCTATCTACAATACTAGCCCGATGCTCCATGCTCTATGCTTTTTGTTTAAATCGTAATACAAAATCAAACACATGAGGATGATAGAGCTAAATAGTTATAATCAATTTAATTATTTTAACTATTTTTGCTTTTTAATAATTTTTAGAAATGCCAAGTAGAACTTATGCCGGAATTCCAGAAGAATTCGCTAAAATTGAAACTGCCAAGGTAGTACTTTATCCTGTGCCATACGATGGAACATCAACATGGGGTAAGGGAGCAGACTTAGGTCCCGAAGCTTTTTTAACTGCTTCTGAAAATATGGAGATTTATGATTTAGAATCAGATACTGAGGTTTACAAACATGGTGTTTTTCTTGAAGATGCACCAGATTGCAACTTTTCGCCTGATGAAATGGTTAAAACCGTTAAAAATAAAACTATTGATGTTTTAAATTCAGGAAAGATTTTTACAATGATTGGTGGCGAACACTCTGTTAGTATAGGAGCAATTATGGCCGCTGCCGAGAAATATCCGGACATATCTGTTTTGCAACTTGATGCGCATTCCGATTTACGTCACGAGTATCTTGGTACAGAATATAATCATGCATGCGCATTACATTGGGCATCAAAACATACAAATCTTATTCAAGTTGGTATCAGAAGTATGGATGTTGAGGAAAAACCTTTTGTAAAAAAAGAAAAAGTGTTTTACGCAGAGAGTATCGCATGTCGTAACGATTGGCAACAACAAGTTATTGATAAGCTTGGAGACAATGTTTACTTAACCATTGACCTTGATTATTTTGATCCCTCAATTATGCCTTCAACAGGAACGCCAGAGCCCGGAGGGTTGACATGGTATCCTACTTTAGATTTATTAAAAAAACTTGCCAAACAGAAAAATATCATTGGCTTTGATATTGTTGAGCTAGCACCTAATCCGACAAGTCCTGCCTCTGATTTTCTTGCTGCAAAACTGTATTATAAAATATTAACTTACATTTTAGAAAAATAAAAATGGAAACAAAAGGAGTAATTTCAAAATTTATTGAAGAAAATTATAAGCACTTTAATGCTGCTGCTTTAGTGGATGCATCAAAAGCGTATGTGAAACACCTGGATGAAGGTGGTAAAATGATGATAACTCTCGCCGGAGCGATGAGTACTGCTGAATTAGGAAAGACTTTAGCCGAGATGATTCGTCAGGATAAAGTTCAAATAATATCTTGCACCGGAGCAAATCTCGAAGAGGATATTATGAATTTAGTTGCCCATACTCATTACGAACGAGTTCCTCACTATAGAGACTTAACTCCTGATGATGAATGGGAACTTTTAGAAAAAGGCCTTAATAGAGTAACAGATACGTGTATCCCAGAGGAGGAGGCTTTTAGAAGATTGCAATCAAATATCTTTAAACAATGGAAAACAGCTCAGGATAAAGGAGAGAGGTATTTCCCACATGAGTACATGTATAAAATGTTATTGAGTGGTGATCTTGAAAAATATTATGAAATTGATCCCAAAAATTCTTGGATGCTTGCTGCAGCGGAAAAAAATCTTCCGATAATTGTTCCCGGCTGGGAAGATTCTACAATGGGAAATATTTTTGCATCATACTGTATAAAAGGTGAGCTTAACCCATCAACTATGAAGTCTGGTATCGAATATATGATGTGGTTAGCCGATTGGTATCGACACAACTCATCGGGTAAAGGTGTAGGCTTTTATCAGATTGGTGGAGGTATTGCCGGTGATTTCCCGATTTGTGTAGTTCCTATGATGTATCAGGATTTGGAATGGGAAGATGTTCCGTTCTGGAGCTATTTTTGTCAGGTTAGTGATTCAACCACTAGTTACGGATCTTATTCGGGTGCTGTGCCAAACGAGAAAATTACATGGGGTAAGTTAGATAAGGACACGCCAAAATTTATTGTAGAGTCAGATGCGACAATTGTGGCACCATTAATGTTTGCATGGATACTCGGATATTAAAAAACTAGTATAAACTAAAAACGATTATTAATTATGAAAAGAATTGCATTATTTTTTGCACTTGTGATTATTTCTTTTGTTGTGGTTTCTCAGAATTGTGAGACTTATATTCCTACATCGGTTGGGACAAAAGTTACAACAGAACATTACGATAAAAAGGACAAACTAAGCTCATCTGTTGTTACAGAAGTAAAATCTGTTGAAATTGTAGATGGTAAACAAAAGGTTGTTGTTGCAACTGAGAGTTTTGATAAAAAAGGAGTTAGCACAGGAACAAATGAGTTAACTTATTACTGCAACGGTGATATTTTTGAAGTGGACACCAAATCTATGCTTGATAACAGTCAACTCGGAGCATACGAGTCTATGCAAATAAATTACACTTTTGAGAATTTGCAGTATCCGGCTAAATTGACTTCGGGCATGAGTCTTAAAGACGGTTTTGTTGAGGCTGTTATCTCAAACGAAGGAATAAAAATGTTGACTCTTCGTGTTGATGTAAAAGATGCAAAAGTTGATGCCATTGAGTCAATTACTGTACCTGCCGGAACTTATGAAGCCGCAAAAATATCACAAACTCTAATTACTAAAACCGGCTTTGTTACTACTGAAATGCAATCCGTTCAGTGGATGGTAAAAGATATTGGAGCAGTTAGAACCGAAACCTATAATAAGAGCGGAAAGCTAATGGGATACTCGGTTATTGCAAAGGTTGAATAAAAGATAATATACTGTTTGTATAATGTGCCCTCAAAACTTGAGGGCTTTTTTGTTGAATAAAACAGATTATATCTTCATTTGTAAGTTAAAAAAATGTATCTTTGAGATAAAAGATTTCTTGTTTTTTTTATTCGTATGAAAAATACTTGTTATGAAAAACTTAACTATAATTCTTATATTTATTATATTTTTAACTTTTTTCTTTTCCTTAAGTGTAAATGGGCAGAATTTATTTGTAGATGATGATATTTTAATTGAAGTTTGTTTTACTGGTAACCATACTTGTGTTTCCGACCTTGGTTTTTACTTAATTGCCCCAGGAATGATTGGGACACATCCTGGATTTAATGGAGTAGTACAGCTTCTACCCTCTGTTGTAGATTGGGGGCCTGAGGGAACTCACGGTAGCTGGGGTGGAGTGCCATGGAGTGTGTTGGGATGTAATGCGTCAGATGAAAATACTCCTTGTAATAATGGGAACGATTTTATAGATTTGTGTTTTACGAGTACCCTTGAAGGTGGAAATCCAAACTATACCGCATGTATTTGTGATATGGAAACTCCATTAACCGGTGAATTTGCTCCTGTTGACTCATGGGAGAATATATATGGTTATCCTTTAGTTGGAGATTGGGTAATTAGTATTTTTGATTGTATGTCTAATGATATTGGTGGATTATTTGAAGGAACAATATCTTTTTCTAACGGTCTTGGAGACGAAGTTAATTATTCTTTTTATCCGGATAATGATTACTTAATATTTGATAATTGTTGTAATATGATTTATGCAGCAAGATGGGGAATAAATATAAGTCCAGAAAGTATTTTGGGAATTACAATATATTATCCAGATACATATTCAACTCAAGATTATTTTAGTAGTTGTGAGTTTATTGATGATGATTTGCCTTTTGAACCATATGTGAATATTGACTCAATAGCTATTCTTTCTATAGTCCAATCTAATGAATTTGATTATGCGGTAACATATCAGGTTTTACAAGAAGATTTGACTAAATCAGGTGTTTTTACAGCGTTATATTATATTGAAGAACCATTGCCACAATATATGAATATTAATCTGTCTGTTCTATGGGAGAATACAAGTACAGGTTCAAGTCAAATTGTAAATGTAAATCATGAAGTTAATTCTGATGATATTGTTTTTACTGAAATTAGTGAACTTAATAAAATCTCAAATGAGATTACTTACCCTAATCCTGTATCTGATTTATTAAAGTTTAAAGATTTACCTGAAAACACAATTGTCAGCATCTATGACCAAAATGGAAGAATTCTAGTAAAAGATTTCTTGCTTGAGTATAATGAAATAAATGTGGAACAATATGAATCGGGTATTTATACAATAAAAATTGAGCAAAATGGAGATGTGAAATTCTCAAAGTTTGTGAAAAAGTAAATATTTTCTATAGTGATTTTCTGCTCTTCAATTTTGAAGGGCTTTTTTTAGAATTCAATAACTTTTATTATTTTTATCATTCTAATTAACCGAGTTATTTATTTAAATTTTAGACTATGAAAAAGATTAAATTTTTATTTATTGCAGCAGTAGTTGCAACTTTCTTCTCATGTGGTGGTGGAACAAGTGAAACTGCAGACGATACAGTAAAAGACACAACGGCAAACGAAACAGAATCCCCTGTTAAAGACGATGGGAAAATCGATCCGTTTAAAGATTTCCCGGATGTTGGTATAAGTGCAAAAGCAGGAGATTATATCCTAACTCCATCATTAACATGGCAACAAGATGCAACAACTGATGGGCCAGAGTCAACGACATTTATTTTCTACTCTGCAAAGATGTCAGAACCTGGTGATGACTATAGTGTCGTTGATTTTACTTTTGATGATGACACAGAAATACCCAACTATATGATTATCCCAATTAAATCGGGACAAACAGCAAGTGTTGGAGATATCGTTCTTACATGGTGGCAATCAGGAAGTGGAATGCAGCGCGCTATAGTTACAGATGCATCTGATCCCCTGTCCCCTGAAGTCAATTATATCGATATCAGTTGGACAAATCCAGCAAAAAATAGTGATGGCGTTCCTATTGGGCAGCAAACTGAAAAGATTAAAGCTAATTCTTTTCACATTCTAAAAAACAAATGGGAGCCAGGGACGAGTGTAGCAGTGAAGAAAGATTTGGATTATTATGTGGCTACCCTTGTTTGTGTTAGTGGGGATAAGGTTCTAACAATTGGTTGGGCGGGAGCAATGAAGGTTTACGATAAGGAAGATTGTTTTGCTATAGAAATAAAGCCTAATTTGAAAGTCGGAGATCAGGTTCAGGCTCCTTGGGTTGGCAAATTTGTTAATACAGAAGTTGTAAAAGTTGACACAAAGCTTGGACGCGTGTGGTGTGATGATCCCTACTCTGACGATCCTATGGTTGTCCCATTTGGAGATGTTACTACCGGTCTTGATATTAAATAATTACATCTTATATCTTTATAAAAAACAAAGGCTGAGTTTTAGCCTTTGTTTTTTTTTGTGATGTGATTTATAAATCTTTTTGTATTCATAAAATATGATGAGAATTTATGTGTTTTGCCTCTTACTGAAATAATTACACTTCTAATTATTGGAGAGCTTTCTTCTTTGATCGAACTTATTTCATCTTTTTTTATGATTATATCCTGATTTTCTTTTTCATTTGAAATTTTGATAGAGATAACTTTTTTATCAGCCTTTATGTTTGCCGAAAATTTTCCGCCCGCAGGCGGAAAATAATTCAGCTTCCATTCTTCATGGATGATATTTGGTTGGGAATACATTTATTTTACTTTTGCAAATGGAACAGGAAGGTGCATTGTGTTTAAAAGAGAAGGCCCAAATGAGAATTCGATTCTCTCATTAAAGTATGGTTTTCCATATGTTCCACCACCCATATAATCTTCTTTAACTGCAATTCTCTTTTGAATGCGATAACCATATTCACATTTGTATAAAACATCAGCTTTACATTCGCGATAAAGAATTTCGCCCCATGAATTTGTAACAACTTTCCATTCTGTTTGTGTTGCAACATCGATGATTTCTAGTTCCGGTCCACCGGTATTAGAGTTTTTCAATGTGTTATCAACGCTTACCCAGTCTCCGGTTGCATGGCTAAGTTTTGTAGCTGAGCTTGAGTTAATCAGCTGATTTACACCTTCTTGTGTCACTTTGAAGTTAATTGTGTTTTCAGCAATTGAAGGCCATTGTTCGAAATAGGAATTGATGAATTCGTATGTTACGTCGTAAGGTATGCACTCCTGAGAGTATGCTTTAATTCGCAATGTGTGATCGCCAACACCAATTTTCCCTCCATAGAGCATATCTAGTAATGCATATGCTACAGGATTTGCATCTTTGAATAGAATTGAATTGTTAAAGCCGGCATCAATAGTATTATATCCTGCATCAGATTTAGGGAATAATATCATGTTAAATTCCTTTTTAACTTCGTAATCGTCATCCCATAAGTCTGCTCCCCATGCTGCTACTGGTATGTTGTCAATCGAAACATAAAATAACATGCTTCCGTGATCATAATCACATGTTGTTGCTTTGCACCATTTTTCGTTATAGTATTTAGGTGCATTTGGTAATTGAAGTTTGAAATTAAGCTCTGATGTTCCGGGAGTATATGTCTGAGAACTGAAAACGAAATTTCCTTTTTCCTCATCTTTTAAAGGACGTAAATGTTTGGGGCCATTCATTGCTAAAGCTTCTGCGCCTGCTGCGTCAACTTTGATTTTAACTGTTCCGGAGCATATTGTGATTTTTGGTTCTGTTGAACTGCTTTCACCAAGACCAAATTCAACTTTTAACTCATGTGAACCACCTGACATTTTTCCATTTGCTGCTGTTGTATAGAGTTTTGGAACATTTTTTTCCTGATATAAATGCTGAAAAACCCAAATGTCTTGATTAGTTTCTAATTGAGATTGATCTGCAGCTAATCTTTCGGCAAAATCCGGATTTACATTAAGTGGGATGTCAATATACGACCAAGTTTTTGAGATATTACTTGCAAAAGTGTAGGGACCAGCAACAAATTGTTTTGTACCATCAATATATACAGTCACAAATCCATAAGCCGAAAAACTAGATGCAAAGCCATTTTCGTCAGCAAACTCAATCATTGTTTTACCTAAATTCATGCGAACAAATAGTTCATCGCCTATACTAACTTCGTTTTTAAAACCATTTGGTTTAAAGCTGGTATAAAAGTATGCTTTTCCATTATCCAAAGCTGTTGAAGTTGCCACAGTATTGCTGGCAGTACTGCTGTTGTTCGATTCATTAACAGTTTCGACGTTTGAGCCGACCGAAGAAGTTTGATTGTCATTTTCTTCTTTGTCTTTTTTGTTTTTCCCAATACCAACTTTATCAGCTGATGATGATACTTTGTCTTTCGCATTTTTTAAGCTACCAATTTGCGCGGTTGCCGAAAAACTAGCTATTGTTAATACGGCAATAATAATCATAAGTTTCTTCATTTTTTTCATGTTTTTTGTTATTAATTTGTGGCTAAATTACTGCAGGCAAAGCTTATATTTAGCTTAAAAGTGGTAAGCTAGTTTTAAAAAATGGTAAAAGATATAATTTCTTGGGTAAATCGAATTATGTGTAATCCGAGTGTATGTTTTTGGATTCTCCTAGAGGATATTTAGCCTTTTTAGCAAGTCTTGTTTGTATGTCTGACTAACAATTAGCATAGTTTTGTCAATGTAAACCAAATTATCCTCTATCGAGCTAATCTTGTCCAGTGCAACAGCATGCGATCTGTGTATTCTTAAAAAATTCGAACCTAATTTTGTAATAACATCTTTTAAAAAGGCACTTACAATGTATTTATTGGTCTTTGTATGAATTATTGTGTAATTGTCCATTGCCTCTGCCCAATATATTTCTTCTAATCGTATTTTTTTATAAATGCCTTTGTCCTTGATAAATAGATTGTTGTTTTCTAGGGTAAAGTCCTGCATAGTTTCTTTTGTATCGTCAATAATTCTTTTAGAAAAGTTTGTAATAGCTAATTGGATGTTGTGATTTAAGTCTTCGTCTTTAAATGGTTTTGTTATAAAACCCATCGGCTTTACAGACAAAGCTTGACTAAAAGTTTTTGAATCGCTATATGCAGTAATAAATAATATCGGGATGTCAAATTTGTCATTAATAATCTCAGCGATATCTATACCTGATTTAGATGAATTGAGATTTATGTCTAGCAAGGCAACATCAATTTTATTTTCAAGCAATATACTTAGAGAGTCTTTATAAGAATTTGCGATCCCTACAACATTGTAATTCATTTTTTTTAGGCGCATCTCAATATCAAGAGCAATGGAGAACTCATCTTCTACAATTAATACATTAGTTTTTATGTCTGTCATAATTTCTTGTTTAAAAATCTATTATTGTGGACATTCCGTTGTCGTTTTTTATCTCAATTGTTCCTTTAATTTGTTTTACTAAACCACGCACAAGTCTTAGTCCAAGAGTATCTGAATTGCTAATCTCATAATCTGTCGATAATCCTTTGCCATTATCGCTAATTACTAATCGATATTTTTCACCAATAATATGTCCATTTATTTTGATTGTTTTATTAGAGTCATTTTCGCTAAATGCATGTTTAATACTGTTTGTGATTAGCTCGGTTATTATCAATCCGCAAGGAACCATCTTGTCAATATCGATAAGATTGTTCTCAACAACAACAACCAACAGAATATTATTATTACTTAATCCAAATGATGTACTGATATATTTGCATAAATCATTAACATATTCCGAGAAATTTATATTGCTAATTTTTTCACTTTTATATAGACTCTCGTGAATCATTGACATTGCATCTACTCGAGATTGGCTAATCTTTAGTGTTTGATATTCGCTTGTACCTATTTCTGCTTTATCGGACTGTAAATTTAATAGACTACTAATTATTTGAAGATTGTTTTTTACACGATGATGCACTTCTCGTAGTAGTGCTTCTCTTTCTTTTAAAGATGAGTTTAGTTCGCGGTTTAATAAGGAATACTTTTTATTGCGCTTGTATATGTTATAAATGAAAAAGATAATTATTCCCATTGCAATGATTAACACATATATACTCGTTTGTTTTCGAGAGTTTTCTTTGGAGATAAGTTCATTTATTAATTGTTGTTGCTTAGTGCTATCCTCTAATTGCTTAATAAAATACTCTTTGTTTGCAACATTAAACTTGATTTGGAACTCTGCCATAAGTTTCTGTTTAGAATCTGAAAGTATGCTATCCATTAGGTTTTGATGCAATTCTAAATACTTTAGTGCATTTGGGTAGTCTGAGTTGGTTTTATAAGCAAGGTATAGCTCATTGTATATTGGTAGCTGTAATTTTTCAGTTTGAGTTTGCTCTGCAATTCTTTTAGCTACTAATAGGTGTTCTATAGCCTTTTGGAAGTCATTCTGACATGAGTAGGCTTTGCCCAAAATTAGATTTGATTCTGCAATTCCTTGCAAATTATTTAATGTATCGTAAGAGATAACCAAGGGGCTAACACTTGCGATAATGTTTTTGCAATTACCAAGCAAAATGTCAATTTCGGCAATTCTTAAACTACAGTCGTTATTTTCTTTTATTCTGTTTTTAGATATCCAGATATTCCTCGATTTTTTGAAATATTCTTTCGCCTGTATTAATTCTCCCTTTTTTAATGCCAGCGAACCAAGATCATATAAGGCCCATGCTTCTTTAAAAAATGAATTTGCAAGAGAGTAGTGATTTCTTGATATTTGAAAGTGTTCCTCGGCAGCATTAAAATCATCTATTTCGAGGAAAACTGCACCAATATTCGAATGTAATTCTCCAATATAGAGTGTGTCGTTGTGTTTTTCAAATATTTCGAGTGATTTATAATAATTGTTTAATGCTAATTCGTGGTAACCCATAAGTTTGTATGTCTGAGCTAAATTATTTAAAGCAGATGCTTTTCCTCTTTCAAAATCATTTTGCTCATAATATGGTACAGCAAGATTAAAATAGTTTATCGCACTGTCATATTGAGTTGTGTTCTTATATAAAACTCCAATAAAATTGCATAAATATGAAAGATCGGTAATAGAGTTACTTTCCCTTGCGTAGTCAAGAGCGATATAACAATAATGTAAAGCAGAATCTGGGTAATTATAATAATACTCGGTTGCTATTTCTGAGTAAAGTAAACATAAGTCAGCAGGGTTGCTTTCTGCAGAAATAACATTTTTTATCGAATCCACATGCTTAAAATCTTGCGAATAAACTTTCGTATTAAACGTTGATATCAGAAAAAAACAGATGCCAACAAAAAAAAGATTTAAGTATAGACTCATCAATTACATAATTAATTATTGGCTTAAAAATATGATAAAATTTCTTATAATCCTGCTTAATAAATCAATTTTTTTATGAAATAGTTAGTTCGTTGTTATAGTTTTGATTAAACAAACGATTATACATGCTGCGATTCGATTAGTTTTTATAATTTTGCAAAAAAAAGATTTTATGAGTTTTGTAAATCCTATGTTTTTTTGGGCGTTGTTTGCTATTGCTGTTCCAATTATCATTCATTTGATAAACTTTAGGAGGCATAAAACTTTGTATTTTAGTAATACTAGTTTTTTGCAAGACATCAAGAAAGAAACTCAAACTCGCACTAAACTTAAACAAATTCTTATCCTTTTGGCAAGAATATTTTCAATTGCTATGCTTGTTGTAGCCTTTGCCGGACCTTTTTTGCCTAAAAATAATAGTGATTCACAGAAAAAATCGGAGATACATATAATTTATATCGACAACTCTTTTAGCATGGAAGCCGAAGGGAAAAAAGGCGTGGTGTTCGAACAAGCACGCCAAATTGCAAAACAAATTGTGTTTAATTCTGATGCCGGAAAAGAGTTTGTCCTAATAACCAACGACATGTCTCCTCAACATCAATTTGTTTTGGGTCGAGATAAAATCATTCAGGAAATTGATAAAGTTGAAATATCCCCATCGAGTAAGTCTTTAAATGATATTATATTAAAAGCAAATACAATTTTACCCGAAGACAAAAAGGCTAGTTTGTATATTATCTCCGACATGCAGCAAAGCTTTTTTACTAATTCAACAATAAAACCCAATGATAATATTAGCACAGTTTTTATTCCATTGGAATCGAGTATTACAAATAATATGTTTATAGACTCTTGTTGGTTTGCCTCTCCGGTGCATCGAATTGGACAGGACGAAGAACTTATTGTTAAAATTGTTAATTTTTCCGAAGAGGATTTTGCTGATATACCCGTGCAACTTTATATAAATGATTCCTTAAAAGCTTTAAGTAGTTTGAATATTGAGGCCGGACAAACTCAGGAATTAAGTATGAAATACGTTAATACTTCATCAGGTGATTTTAATGCAAGGTTAGAGATATCTGACTATCCTGTAACTTATGATAATCTTTTATACTTTAATTATCGTGCAGATAGTCAGACAAAAGTGCTTTTAATTCAGGCATCGGCTCAGGACAGGTATCTGCGTTCGGTATTTTTAAGCGATCCTCAGAATTTTATTCTGGATGAGAAAAATCTTGGTTATGAACAGTCATCTCAATTTGGTAATTATGATATAATTTTCCTTAATGGGATTACTGATATTTCTAGCGGGCTTGCTACCGAATTGCAAAGCTTTGTCTCGGGCGGAGGAGCTGTTGCAATAATTCCATCTAAAGAATTAGATATAGTGTCGTTGAATGATTTTTTGAACAAAGTCAATGCCGGACAATTTGATAATGCCAAATTTGTTTCACAAAAAATTAAATATATCGATTATAATCATGCTGTTTTAAAAGAAGTGTTTGCAGAAAATTCTAATAATACCGATTTTCCGGCAGTAGGATATGGTCATAAATTTAGGATGTTTAATTCTTCGGCTTTTGCAGCACTAATTTCATTGGAAAACAATAGCCCTTTATTAATAAGTGGAAATTATCAAAAGGGAAAAGTTTTTGTTTTTACAGCACCTATTGATGAAACAAATAGTGAGTTGCTAAAGAGTCCTGTTTTTGCACCTGTTTTCTATAATATTGCCTTAAGTAGTCAAATAGCAAGTTCTTTATATGCTATTTTTGGTGATGTAGCTTCTGTTGATGTTAGTTATCCTTACGAAATTGCAGCATCAGATATTTTTAGAATTAGTGATGATAAGAGCATTGACGCTATTGCTCAGTTTAATGCTGCCGGGAAAAATCTAAAGGTTTTTATTCCACAATCTATACAAACTGCAGGTAATTATAAGTTGTACAGAGCCGATAATTTCGTTTCAACTGTTTCGGTAAACTACAACAGAAACGAATCTTTACTGGAGTATATGGATGCAAATAGTTTGGAGAAACTAATCGAAAATAATTTTGATGGCAATGCAAGCGTTATTGATGCCACAAATGAAGATATTAGTGTTGAATTGCAAGAATTCTCCGAAGGAAAACCTCTTTGGCAGTGGTTTATTTTATTCGCATTGTTTTTTGTGATTTGCGAGGTCGTATTTGTAAGGCTTCTAAAGTAGAGAAGGGATAATAGATGGTTTTTAGTGAAGCTCAAATAAAATAATCAGATTAAGAGAATAAGTGTGTTTAATAGCAAGATTTTTTTATTTAAAAATTATAGGTTTTTGTCGTGTTTATTATGAATGTTGTAATGATATATTTGCATTTTGAAAACTTATTGAAAAAAAAATAAAATAATCTTGTGAAAAAAGATTTTAATTAAAAAAAAATAACTAATATTGCAGTCCGAAATTTTTAGGATTATTTAAAGTTTTTTGTGATGGAAATAATGAAAGTTGTAAATCAGAGTTTAGCAGTAGAAAAGAGTTTTCCCAAGTTTAAAGCAGGAGATACTGTTACTGTTAGTTATATGATAAAAGAAGGAAGTAAGGAAAGAATCCAGCAGTTTAGAGGCGTTGTGCTACAAGTTAAAGGAACAGGACACACTGCGACTTTTACAGTGCGTAAAATGTCAGGAGCTTTTGGTGTTGAAAGAATTTTCCCATTTGCATCTCCATTTTTGGAAGCAATTGAGGTAAATAAAGTTGGTAAGGTGCGCCGTGCTAGAATATTCTATCTTCGTGGTCTTACAGGTAAAAAAGCTAGAATTAAAGAAAAAAGATTTTAAGTCTATTAAAATACTTGACCGAAGCTCTGTTCTTTTACAGGGCTTTTTTTGTTTGTAAAAATTTTTTCTAAAAAATTGTTTAATTATTCTAGTTATATTTCGAGAAATAAGCTTATTGCACAATGCCATGTTTTGATTAAAAAGGAAATCCATATGATAATTTCAAACCAGCTAAATAATTACTTTTCTTTTTATTGACGTTTACATTGCCCGATTTATTTTGTTTTACGATAGATGTTTTTGTTGGCAATTTAACCCGCATTATGCATTAGAAAATCTATTACGACAGTAAATCCCTTTGAAATCAACTGTTTTACTGTGCTTCCCTCAATAACCGTACTGGTAAGTACGCTTATCTCACGAAACACTTGATTTCTGTGGGATTTACTGCCTCATCACGAAATCCTAACACATAATGCGGGTTTAAAGTCTTGAAACCTTAGAAAAAAGTAAATAAGTTATTTTTTGTTAATTCTTTAGGCCTGTTTCACAAATATTAGTTTACTTGTGTCAAAACCTTTTTCCTTACAAAAATTTACTAGGTGTTCGAGTTCTTCGTTACTAAGTATGGGCGTACGAGAAAGTATCCATAGATAATTCATGGTTCCACTTGTAACAATTGCGTTTTGATAATCTTCGTCGAGATAAATGATACGATATTTTGCATAAAAAAACAGAAAAAAGCTAACGCGCAATTCACCAAAACTCTCAGGAGTGTCATTAATAAATGCTTTTCCTTCAGCTGAACTATATGTGCCATTGACTAATTTGCCTTCGTTTAATACTTTTATTTTTCCATTTTGCTTAGCAGTATATGTAGCGGTAACGTAATCTAATCCACGTTCAAAACTATGATCAAAACGTGCAATTTCATACCATTTTCCTAAATATTTCTCAGAATCGAATCCTTTAATCGACTCAATATTTTTTGTAGATGTTGCACAACTCATAATGATTGGTATAAGTAATAAAAAGTATATCTGTTTCATTTGTTTTACGATTGTTGTCTAAGATGACATTTTTCCTATTAAACGCATAAATGTTAGAAAAGTTATTAATCCTTAAAGTTGTAAAAATTTGACATAAATTGATGTTCTGTTGATTTTTTTCTTATTTTTGAGTAATAGTTGTTTTTTATGGATAATCTACTTAGAAAAGCTCGAAAGAAGTTTTTACTGAATATTGTACTACCTTCAATTTTAGCTGTGTTGCTATTTGTTGTGACTCTGTTTTTTATTGTTGTACCTCATTTTGAGAACTCAATGTTGGATAGAAAACGTGAGATGATTGCAGAGCTTACAAATACAGCAACAAGTATCTTAGAAAAATATCATAAAGACGAACTTGCAGGATTAATAAGTAGGGAGGAAGCTCAACAGACTGCAATTGCAAGAATTGAGTACTTAAGATACGGAGAAGAGAATAAAGACTATTTTTGGATAACTGATATGCAGCCAAAAATGATTGTTCATCCATATCGACCTGATTTAAATGGTAAAGATTTAGCCGACTTTGAAGATTCTCATGGGAAAAAGCTTTTTGTTGAGTGTGTTAAGGTTGTGCATAATCATCAGCATGGTTATGTTGAGTATATGTGGCAATGGAAGGACGACTCGGAACATATTGTGCCTAAATTGTCATACGTCAGAGGATTTGAACCATGGGGGTGGATTATTGGTACAGGAATTTACATCGAAGATGTTAAAGACGAAATCGCAGGATTAACAAACAGATTTATAATAATAAGTATAATAATTTCATCTCTTATTGCTCTTATCCTTTTTTACGTAGGAAGGCAATCATTTAATATTGAAAGAAAGAGAATTGTTGCAGAATTAGAATTGAGCAAATCTCGCGAAAAATATCGTTCGCTTGTCGATGCCTCTACCGAAGGATTGATTATGATGGTCGATAATCAGATTTCTTATGTTAATCCTGTTTTTGAAAAATTGTCGGGATATAACTCTGCTCAGATAATTGCTAAACCTATTGTTGAGTTTTTTGATATCCCAAAAGATTTAATGATTAAAATTGAAGAATCAAAAAGTTCGATAAAAAACTTTAAACTAGAAACAAAAACTTTTGCTTTGGAAGGGAGTGTTGACATTGTTCTAAATATTAATTATGTCGATTATTATGGAAAAGATGCTTTGATTTTCTCGGTTAAAGATGCAAGTTCAGAAAAAGATGTCAGAGAGGAATTGCTCTATAGTCGCGAAAAGTTTCAAGGGTTGATGGATAAACTTAATCAAGGAATTTTTAGAACATCGCTAGATAAAAAAGGAAAGTTTCTTGAAGCAAATCAAACAGCTCTTGGTATTTTTGGATTTGAAAAGTTTGATGATATTAAGGATTTGTATATTCTGGATTTTTTTGTTGAACGACAGGATAAAAAAACATTTAGACAGAATTTGTTAAGACAAGGATTTGTTAAAAATCAACTTGTTAAGCTTGCAAATATTAAAGGGGAACATATATTTGCTGCAGTTTCGCTTATTGTTGTCTATGATGGGGATAAACCAAAGTTTTGTGATGGCATAATTCAGGATATTTCTGCTCAAGCAACTCAAAAAAATGATATATCTGACATAAATAAAGAATATAGTAGTTTTGCTCAGCATTTGTTTACCCAATTGTCAGGATTGGCACATAACGTACTTCAGGTAACATATAATTCAAGTCTTGATGAACTTATTGATGAAATGAATAAGGCAAACAAAGATTTTGCAATAATCGTATCAGATCAAGGAGATGCTTTAGGCTATGTTACTGATAAAGCTTTAAGACAAAGGGCATTTGGTGCCAAATCAAATTCGATCAAAGCTTTTTCTGTGATGAATTCGCCGGTTTACTACATAGATGAGGATAAAACGATTTTTGATGCACTTAATTTATTTTCTATAAATAGCGACATTAAGCAGTTGGTTTTAAAAACTGCAGATGGAAATGTGTCGGGATATATTTCAGAAAAAGACCTAATGCTTATGTCGGATTTTCTGCCGATTAAGCTTGTTAAAAGCATCTCTCAAGCACATAGTATAGATGAATTCAAAATTTTGCACAACAAGTTTGTGTCTTCTTTAATTCCGCTTATCGATGTTGGAACCGAATCTGAGCTTATTTTTTATAATCTCTCTTTTATTTCCGATTTAATTTGTAAAAGACTTATTGAAAAAGCTATTGATAAATTTGGACCTGCACCAGCCGATTTTTGCTTTATTACTCTGGGTAGTGAGGGGCGACGTGAACAAACTTTAAATACTGATCAAGATAATGCATTGATATACTCAGATGTTAAGGAGGATGAAAAGGATGCGGCAAAAACATATTTTGATAAAATGTCGCAATATGTTTGTGATGCTCTCGATGAAATTGGATATGAGTTTTGCCGTGGTGGCATAATGGCAAAGAATCCTCATTATTGCCAACCAATATCAGTATGGAAAACATATTTTGACAAGTGGATAAATACCGGTACGGGAAAAGACTTGCTGGATATTAGTGTTTTCTTTGATTTAAGAGCGGTGTATGGTGCAAAAACTTTTGTCAATCAATTGCAGGAACATATAAATACTTTAACGAAAAATAATCCGGCATATCTCGTTCTCCTAGCGCAAAGTAATCTGAGACTTAAACCACAGGTTGGATTTTGGGGGAATATTTTATTAGAAACAGCAGGATCACCCCCCGAAACTGTAAATATTAAAGAGGCAATTATGCCAATAACAAATTTTGCACGAATATATGCACTAAAGAATAGTATCGCTGATGTGTCAACAATCAAGCGCTTACAGGTTTTGAGAGATAATTCTGTACTTAGCGACTCATCATACGATAATATTGTGCAGGCATATCGTTATTTACAATTGATGAGAATAAAACAACAGTCGGTTTTGCTTAAAAAAGGAATAAAACCCGATAATCTTATTAATACAAAATATCTGAGTGATTTGGACAAGACAATTATCAAAAAAGTATTAGCACATATTAATACTATGCTCACAAAGTTGAGTTTCGACTTTAAAGGAACATTGTAATTGAATTTTAATTAGCCCACTTCCGAGATTTTTTCCAAAAGCTTTTTATCTAAAATTGTAATCATCTTACCTTCTACATTTATAATTCCCTCTCTTTTAAACTCACCAAGTAACCTAACAGCATTTTCCTCTGATATGGCCGAAAGCTCGCCTAATTCTTTGCGTGAAAGAAGCATCTTAAATGTATCGTTTTTATAAAGTTTCGACAAATAGAGCAAGCTGTCTGCAATTCGTCCTCTAATGTTTTTTTGGTTTAATGTAATTATCTTGCTTAGAATTGAAGATACTGATTTGCCAAAAGCCTTGTTTAGTTTCAATAAAAATCCATGATTTTCAATATAAAGCTTTTTTATACAATCTAAGTCAATCATGCAGATATGCGAATCCTCTAATGCTTTAACTGAGTAAGAATAATATGGTGTTTCAAAAAACGATAAAAGTCCGATATAACTATGAGGGGTCATAATATATAGGGCTATATTCCGGTTGTTTAGACCTTCGATAAACAGTTTTGCAGAGCCTTCTACCAGATAAATTGCATGAGTAACACTGCTGCCTTGCTTACAGATATACTCGTGCCTGTCATAATATACATGTAAAGGGTTTATGATGGAGAAATCTTCTCCCCTTTCTGATAAAGCCTGATAAATATCGCATTTTAACTGGCAATCGGCACAGCTTATGTTCTTTTTAAATTTCATGTGAGATAATTTTGCCGTAACAAAGATATAAAAAGTTGCTCAAAAACAATGTTACATTACAACTTTTTAATTAATTGATTAAAAGCATAAAATTTTAATTTTGGCGTACGTTGTTTTTTATGCGTTGAGAGTATTATTTTTATTGTTAATTTAAATTTTCAGACAATGTTACATGGACCTTCTGCTGAATTAAAAGAGGATAAGGCAGCTGACCGAAAGGCAAAGCTTGGGCTTAAATTCTTTTTTGTGTATCTATTTATCTATGCGTTTTTTGTATTTCTCTGTGTTTATAAACCTGAGCTCATAGGAGAAAGAGTGTTTCTTGGATTGAACTTAGCTGTTGTATATGGCTTCTTTTTAATTATTCTAGCTATAATTATGGGATTTTTCTATAATTTATTTTGTACAAGATTAGAAAATAAACTTAACGAAGGAGGAGGCGAGGTATGATTTATGAAGTTTCAATAGGAGCGATAATAATCTTTATTGGATTTGTCGCATTGGTATTAGGTTTGTCGTTTTATTTTGCCAGAAAAACGAAAACAGCAAATAGTTATTATGCAGCCGGTGGTACAATTCACTGGGGTGTAAACGGAATTGCTTTTGCAGGAGACTATTTGTCAGCTGCATCTTTTTTAGGTATTTGCGGTATGATTGCTTATGCCGGATATGATGGATTCCTATACTCAATTGGTTATCTCGCAGGTTGGGTTGTCGCTTTATTTGTTGTTGCAGAGCCATTAAAAAGGATGGGAAAATTTACATTTACTGATGCTCTTGACAGTAAGTTTAATTCAAAAGGGATTAAATTGACAGCTGCTATCAGTACTTTGATAGTCTCATTGTTTTATTTGATTCCTCAAATGGTTGGTGCCGGCGATTTGGTTGTTCCACTACTTGGTTTACCACATTGGGTTGGGGTAGTTATCGTTGGTTCGATTGTTATTTTAATTGTTGCAACTGCTGGAATGACTTCCACAACTTATGTGCAATTCCTTAAAGGAGGCTTGTTGATTATTACAACTGTTGTTCTTACTGTACTTATCTTAAATAAAGGTTTGGAGAAAAGTCCTTACGATGGTTATCATCAATTTAATTCAATCGAAGCATCTTTTGATGCAGAGTCTGGTAAACTTGTTTTAAATGACCCAACCCAAGGAGAGGTTATTTATGTTACCGAAGGCGCTGCCGGAAAAGAAAGATTCGCAAAAATGCTTTACAACGATTATGAGAGATGGTTTAGATTAGTTGAAAAAGATGGTTCTATTATTCTTGAAGAATCTTTGTCTGTTACAGATGCTGCCGGTGGTGAAAAGTTATATAATGGAGCCGAAAAAGAAGCACGTCAGTTTTATCAAGTAGGACACATGTATCGAATTGTTTCCGAAGGGCAAGAAGTTGAGTCAACAGGAAGTTTAAATCCATTTAATTTCTTAACAAAACTCGAAGATAGCGATATTATTATTTATACAAAAGCAAAAATTGTAGATGGTAAAGATAACGTAACTGTTTATTATCCTAAGCTTGTTCCGGGTAAAAATATTATGAAACCGGGTATGATTTTTAAGTTGGCTAATGGAACAGGTTGGGATAAGCTAAACTTTATTTCTTTAATGTTGGCACTTTTCCTTGGTACTTCTGCATTGCCTCACGTACTTATCAGATATTACACAGTCCCTAGCCAGAGAGCTGCGAGAAAGTCAACTATTGTTGCTATTGCAGCAATCGGGTTTTTCTATATTATGACTCTTTATCTTGGTTTAGGTGCAATGATTAATGGTGTTAACGATGTTGCAAGTAGTAATATGTCGGGTCCATTATTAGCAAAATCATTTGGAGTTGGGATTTTCTCACTAATCTCTGCTATCGCATTTGCAACCGTACTCGGAACTGTATCAGGTTTAATAGTTGCATCATCAGGGGCAATAGCGCACGACTTTATCGATAATTACTTAAATAAGCAAATGTCCGATAAAGTTAAAGTTAGAGCAGGGAAAATTGCAGCCTTTGCAGTTGGTCTAGTTGCTATCCTTTTAGGAATTCTATTTAAAGGAATGAACGTATCTTTCCTTGTAGGTTTGGCCTTTGCAGTAGCAGCATCGGCAAATTTACCAGCTATTATTATGATAATTTTCTGGAAAAAGACAACTAGTAAAGGTGTTTCTTCATCAATTATAACTGGTATTTTGTCGTCGATAATTTTGATTTTATTATCACCATCAATGTACGAAAGATATGGAATGCTTAAGACAGATGCTGTTTGGCCATTGGATAATCCGGGTATAGTGTCTATTCCTTTAGCATTTATTGTATTGGTAGTAGTTTCTCTGCTAACTAAGAAAAAAGAAACTGTAGAAACAGTAAACTAATAGTTAATCAACCATCATCAAACGAACTAACTATGATTCGTGCCGGGCAGAAATGTCCGGCTTTTTTTATTTTTCTGTAATAAAGAACTCTGTTCTTCTGTTTTTCGATCTTCCGTATTCGGTTTCGTTTGATGCTATTGGTTTGTCGGGGCCATATCCTCTATATTTTAATCTTGAGTTTTCAATTCCATTTGAAATTAGATAGTCGTAAACCGATTGGGCTCTTTTATTTGATAAGTTAATATTCGTTTGATAACTTCCTGTATTATCGGTATGACCTCTAATTTCAATTTTTACTTTAGGATTATCGTTAAGAAATTCGATAAACCCATCAAGTACTGCGAGGCTTTTACTATCGATTGTATATGAGGCTGTTGCATAATAAATGTCTTTTAGCTCAACAGATTTACCTACTTCGATAGGTTTAACTTCAAAGTTTATTTCGACAGGTTGCTCAAAAGTTTCCTCGTCTGGTTCAATAAGTGCCGAAGTAAAAGAGTAGTCTTCTTTTTTTACAACCATTAGATAATCATCATCTTTTTTATCTTCTTCTACTGTAACAGCGACAGCATAATTGCCGGTTTCAGAGTCAACCATACCTTCGCTAACTTCTTGAGTTCTAATATTTCTAACTTCCATTTTTGCTTCGGTAAGTGCTTCTCCCTGATCATCAATAAGTTGACCTTTTACCAAAAATACCTTTTCGGGACGAGCCTCGGGATATAGCTCAAATGAATAAATGTCCCAACCGCCTTCACCTTTTAGGTCGTTTGAGGCGAAATATGCCTTAGTCCCCTGTGTGTTGACAATAAATCCCAAGTCGTTTCTTTTTGTATTTATTGGGTAGCCAATATTCACAGGTCTCGACCATTCATTTTCGCGATATTTAGAAAATAATATGTCTAATCCTCCAATACCTAAATGACCATCAGATGAAAAGTAAAGGGTTTGACTGTCTGAGTGAATGAAAGGAGATTTTTCATTTCCTGTTGTATTAATTATAGTCCCAAGATTAACAGGATTACCCCAAGAACCATCTTCTGTTTTTTTTGTGAAATAAATATCAGAGGTTGGATTGTTAGGGTCAAATCCAATGTTAGATTCGCGTATGCTGGCAAAATATAGTGTTTTACCGTCAGATGAAATGCTTGGTTGTGACTCCCAAGTCTTGAGTCCATTTATATTTGCTCCAATACTCCTAAGTTCATTCCAGCTTCCGTTATTAGAGCGCGTTGTGTAAAAGATGTCGCAGTTGTCGTAATCTGAACTTATGGGTTTACATATTGTAACAAACATTGTATTATTATCGATTGTAATAGATGACGCTCCTTGATTTAATCCTGCATTAAAAGGATAGGGGAGTGCTTCAATTTCTTTAAATTTTATACCAGTTTTATCGACAGCTGTTGCCATTGTGTATTCTTCTGTATATTTTGGTCCATAAATGCTGGTTACATCATCTTTCATATATCTGTGCGTGAAAAATGCCATAGAACCATCAGGTGAAATTATGGGCAAATACTCATCGTTATTTGTCGAAATGCCCTCAACAATAACAGGGTCGAATGGAACAGGATTGTGAGTTAATTTCAAAAATTGGTCAATATAGTTTAAAGTGTTTTCAGCATCTGCATAGAATTTAGAGTTTCTATCTGAGTTTTTAATAAATGTTTGCAAATATTTTCTTGAGTTTTCAAAATCATCTTCGCTAAAGAAAATCTTTCCCAATTTATAATTTGTTTCATAGTTTTGAAATGAAGGACAGCTAGAAGTTATCCTTTCCAAAGATTTGATGTATTTCCCAAAGTATAAATCTTGTGATTTTCTATCCTGAGCGAGTTTATATCTTGAATAGTTTATCTCAGCAATCGCGACCCATGCTTCTGTAAAATCTGACTCTTGTTCTAAAATTTTAGCAAATTCTAATTCGGCTTCGTCTAACTTGCCTGCTATTAAAAGTTCAACCGCCTTGTCATATTTCTTTATTAACTTCTTATCATCAATTTCATTGCAAAATTCATTAGAATATTGCCCAAAACAAAGGCTCGAAAGCGAAATAAACAATAGTATTAATATGTATAATTTCTTTTGCATTTTTTTTAAGACATTGGCAAAGATATTCTAAAAATATTTAAACCTTTATTACAACGTAAAAATAATTGTTAAATTATTTTTTAATCAATAAATATGCCTAAAAATTATCTGAACTATTTTGTTAATCATGTTAAATTTAGTGTTATAATCTAATTAATTATTGCTTTATTTGTAACATAAATATACAGATGCCACGAGCAAGAAAAAATATTTGGAGAACATTTAATATTTACTACCGGTATTCTCGCAAATCGGGTTTACTTTCTTTTTTATTTTCTAATTTTATTAAGGTTGCTCTAATAATCGGGTTGGTGATTCTTGCTGTTTGGATTCTCAACACTTTTATTATTAAGGTAAGTGAAATACCCGATTATCTTATCGAAAACTTTAGAACTGAGGTTGTTTTATTGTTTTTTGTTTTTACAGAAAGTGTTTTAGGTTTGATTCCTCCCGATTTTTTTATTTTGTGGGTTAGTGAGATGGATAATTTCTATTTATGGGTAGGTTTTCTTGGTGTTTTATCCTACATTGGTGGTTTTATAGCGTATTATATCGGGTATGGAATTAGTCTTTTGCCTCGTTGGCGAAAACGATTGTTAAAGTTTTACGCTAATCATCTTGATAAAATAAAAAAATGGGGTGCAGTTTTTATAATTTTGGCTGCTTTATTTCCTCTGCCTTATGCTACTGTTTGTACTTTAGCCGGAATTTTAAAATATCCTGTTTCTCGATTGACATTTATTGGTTTATTTAGGATTGCCAGATTCTTTATATATGCTCCTATTGTAATAGGTGTTACATAAAAAACGAGATAATTGTCAATACTCCTAAAACCGTTGATGCAATTCCATTTGTTGTTCCAAAGGCAATATTTACTTTTGAAATGTCGTTTGGTTTGACAATTATATGTTGGTAAATTAGCAAAACATTGAAAATAAACACTCCAATCCATTGTAATATGGCAGCGTCCATTATCGCTCCCCAAAATATAAGAAGTATAGTTGTGAAAAAGTGTAAAACTGCCGAAATGATTAGAGCGTTTTTTGCACCAAATGCTGCCGGAATCGAGAATAATCCATTTTCTTTGTCAAATTTCTCATCTTGCAAAGCATAAATAATATCAAAACCGGCTGTCCAGAAAAGCACACTGAAAGATAACAGAATTACAGAAATACTTAGAGTGCCCGTAACAGCTATATAAGCTCCTGCCGGTGCAATAGCAAGTGCTAATCCTAGAAATATATGCGATAAAAATGTAAATCGTTTGGTGTATGAATATGCTAAAAGTACAAACAGTGCTATTGGCGATAAAATTAAGGTAGTAGTGTTAATAAAGGATGATGCCGCTATAAATAAAGCAGAATTAATTATTGTAAAAGTCAAGGCATTGTTTGCTGAGATTGCCTTTGCAGGAATTTCTCTATTACTTGTGCGTGGATTTTGCCCATCTATTACTCTGTCCGAATATCTGTTAAAAGCCATTGCACTGTTTCGTGCGAAAATCATGCAAAGAACCACTAAACCCAAAACTTGCCAGTTAAATGTATATTTATCCTCTTGAGTTGCCATAAAAAATGCTGTAATAGCAAAAGGCATAGCAAAAATCGTATGACTGAATTTAACTAATGATAGATATGATTTTATTCTAATTTTCATCTAATATGTTTTCAAAAATCCACAAAATCCTTTTGTTTGCGAACAATATTGCAAATTTATTAATAATTTAATATGTCTAAAATTTATTTTACCTGTAATATAATAATTTTGTATATAATTTGTTTAAAAAATAATTGGAATTAATACTACATTTTATTTTATTTTACGTTTAATAATACAAAGACAGTAAGTATCGAAAGGTGAAAAATATCATAGTAATATCATTTGTAAGTCTTCTTGGAGTTTTATTCTCGTTTACTTCGCATTCTCAAACTGTTGGGCTTGTTCTAAGTGGTGGAGGATCCAAAGGATTAGCTCATATCGGAGTAATCAGAGCGCTTGAGGAAAACAATATCCCGATTGATTACGTTGCCGGAACTTCCATAGGTGCAATTGTTGGGGGACTCTATGCTATTGGTCTGAGTCCTGATGAGATGGAAGAAATGTTTAGAGACCCCAGATTTCTCAATTATTATAAAGGACAAATTCCTGATGAGCAGTTTTATTATTTTAAAAAGTCCTCTCCTGATGCATCTGCATTTAGTCTCGGTTTTGCGAAAATTGACAGTAGTATAAATCTAGTATTGCCAACAAATATTGTAGCAACACAGCCAATGGATTTCGGAATAATGGAGTACTTCTCCCAATATACTGCAGCTTCAAATAGTGATTTTGATAATTTGTTTGTCCCTTATCGATGTGTCGCATCCGATGTTTATAATTCACGAGAAGTAGTTTTTAAAGGTGGAGATTTAGGCCAATCCATCAGAGCATCTATGACTTTTCCGTTTTATTTTAAACCGGTAATGATTGATAGTGTGCTTTTTTTTGATGGCGGGATCTTTAATAATTTTCCAATAGATGTTATGAGAAATGAGTTTTCTCCCGATGTTATGATTGGAGTTAGTGTGACTAGTTACTCCGAGAAACCAAATCCTGACGATTTAATGCTGCAGGTTGAAAACCTTATAATGGGTGCTAAAAAAGAGTATGAAGTACCTGCTGACGAGGGAATAACGCTCGTTATTGATTTTTCAAATGTTAGTTTGCTCGATTTTCATCGACTTGATGAATTTTCTCAAAAAGGATATGACGAATGTCTTTTAATTATGGACAGTATCAAAAGTAGGATAAGTCGAAGTATGCCAATCGAGGATGTTGAAAAAAGAAGAGAGGAATACAGAAATAAGATTCCTGTTTTTAAAATAGATCAACTTTTTGTAGAGGGAATTGATAAAAGGTCGAAGGATTATATTCTAAAATCATTCAAAGGGAAAAAAGAGAAATTAACTGTTCGCCAATTCGAATCGGAATATTATAAATTGATTCAGGATTATCAGGTAGAGGCTGCTACTCCTATAGCAAAATATAATGATTCGACCGGGTTTTTTGATGTTACTCTTCAAATTAAGAAAGAGAAACGGGCAAATGTTTTGTTTGGAGCTGGTTTATCAACAGGCTATTCAAATACTGGTTTTGTAGGATTTAATTATAAAATTCTGGACAAAATGTCTTATTTGTTTAATTCAAATATTTATTTTGGTCGCTTATACAGCTCTTTACACCTTTCCGGAAGAGTCGATTTCCCGTTTCAGATACCTTTAGCAATGGAGGTTTCGGCAAATGCTAATCGGTTTGATTTCTTTAAAGGAAATTCTCGTTTATTTTCACTCGATTTTCGTCCACCGTATCTAGTGCAATCGGATAATAATACCCGAATAGATCTTTTTACTCCTATTTCACGAATGTCTATTGCTAAAATAGGATATAGCGGGGTATATCAGTCCTATGATTATTTTCAAATCAGCAACTTTCTCCAAAATGATACTGCTGATTTTACATCTTTTGCTTTTAATACTGTCCATTTTAGTTTAATACGGAATAATCATAATTTTCTCGACTATGCAAACAAAGGAGGCAGGAGCCTAATAAGTTTTAGATATGTCAGGGGAAAAGAGAGAAATATTCCTGGTTCAACAACTTTACTTACTAACGAATATGAAGTTAGTCATAGTTGGTTGCAGTTTAATGCTCTGTCAGATTCATATTCAAGAATTAGTAAACACTTGGTTTTGGGTTTTTATGCAGAATTGATGATCACCACCAAACCTTTGTTTAGAAATTACACTTCAAGCGTACTTTCTGCTCCGGCATTTACTCCAACACCACATAGTAGAACATTGTTTTTGCCTAATTACCATGCAAACTCTTATGCCGCAATTGGTTTAAAACCTGTTTACATATTATCAGACAGGTTAAATGTACGGTTCGAGGCGTATGTATTTGCCCCATTTGAGAAAATACTAAAAGAGGAACCTTACGATCAGGTATATATGCCTTATTATAGTGAGAGATTTGCCTATATTCATCTAATGGGATCGGCAGGATTAGTTTATCATACCCCATTGGGACCAGTGGCATTTTCGGTGAATTATTATGACACCGACTCGCGCTCAACTTATTTTATGCTGCATTTTGGATATGTAGTATTTAATAAACGAGGTATGGATATTTGAGCCACATTTTGCCAAAATAAACCATTTTCTGATTATCTTTGACAAAACTTTATATTGATGAGAAAATATTTTGCATTACTGCTCGCTTTTGTCGCATTTACTATCAGTTCATGCTCAATTGGTAAGAGATTAGATAATACAGCATGGATATATGTTGATACTTCAGGTTTTTCCGATTCATATTCAACTTCTTCTGACAAATATCTTGATGAATCGGCGGGAGATATTTATTTGTCTGAATTTCTTGACGAATTAAAAAGTAGTCTTTCTGCCTACAATATTGAAGTTATTTCTGCCGGGACTACGCATCAGGATAATAGCTCAATATATTATATAGAAATCAAGCGTTTGGAATTTGTTGAGGATTATGAAACAGAGTCGGTATATATGGATAGCGCCGATTATGAACCAACAACGTTTAATGTTGTTTCATGTGAAGTCAGCGCAAAGTCAATACTTTATATGCTTGATAAGGGTGGACATAAGGTACATGTGAAGGATTATAATAAGACAGTTGGAAAGGATGAAAAGCTTAGTAATAACAGAACATTTTGGCAGATAATTTTTGGAGCAAATAAAGATAACTCTCAATACACTTATAAAGAATTGGGTGAGGATGTCTTTATAGATTTGTCAAGAAAAGCAGCTCGCCAAACAAGCGCTGGCATTTCGAGACAGTTAAATAAAATACAGTAATATGAATTATACAATAGTTGTTAAAACTCTTTTTGGACTCGAGGATGTTTTGGTGAAGGAACTTGAAGATTTAGGAGTAAAAGAGATTAAGGTTTTACGCCGTGCTGTTGAGTTTAGTGGTAATTTGGAACTTATCTACAAATGTAACCTTTACCTCAGAACGGCTTTAAGCGTTTTGGTTAAAATAGGAGAGGGAAGAGTGCAAAACGAAAATCAGCTATATAAATTCATAAAGTCGGTGGAGTGGAGCGATTATTTCGATTTGCATAAAACTATTGCTATTAGTGCAGTTAGTGTCTCAAACTTTATGACACATAGTTTGTTTCTTGAGCAAAAAACCAAGGATGCTGTAGTCGACTATTTTCGTGAAAAGTTTGGCGAAAGACCCGATGTGGATATAAAAAATCCTGACATCAAGATAAGTATATTTATTAATGATGAAACATGTTTGCTATATCTTGATAGTTCTGGTATGGCTTTGTATTTTAGGGGGTTTAACAAAGAAATTGGCGAAGCCTCTATTAATGAGTGTCTTGCATCAGGAATAATTAAACTTAGTGGGTGGAATGCTATTGACGATTTTCTTGATCCAATGTGTGGCAGTGGTACATTTTTAACCGAAGCATATATGATTTCTCGCAATATGCCAGCAGGAATTAGACGCGAACAATTTGCATTTATGAATTGGAAAGATTTTGATTTTGATTTATGGAAATCTGTTGTGAAAAAAGCAAAAGATGGGATTGTAGAATCTAAAGCAAATATATACGGATACGATATTAATCCAGATGCAGTTAGTCTTGCTAAAAATAATCTGTATAAGCTCGACAGGGCTAACTCAGTCAAAATAATTGCTGCCGATTTTTTTGAATCCAAAGCCTTGTCTGACAGTGGCGTAATCATAAGTAACCCGCCTTATGGTACACGTATCCGACTTGATGATGCAAAAAGCTTTTACAAAAGAATAGGAGATAAACTTAAATTTGATTATCAGGGATATACAGCATGGATTATTTCATCTGACCTTGCTGCGATAAAGTTTATTGGAATGAAACCGGAAAGAAAAATACCGTTGTTTAACGGGCAACTTGAGTGCAGATTAAATAAGTATTCGATTTATAGTGGTAGCCGAAGAAATAGGTAGTAATTGTCTTTAATGAAAAAGATTATTTTTTGGATAGAATTTTATAAATAGTCGGTACACTTTTCGAGTTTAATGCCTCGCGAGCCTTTTATTAAGAAAAATTTTCCAGTTTCAGGTTTTTTTACAAAATGTTGAGCAAGTTCTTCAACTTTTTTGAAAAAAACGAATTCATATTTGTCGTAAAACTTATAAAATTCATTTCCTACAAGATATATTTTACGGAAATTCATGTTTTCTATCTTATCAAGTATTTTTTTGTGTTCATCTTCGCTATCTTTTCCTAGTTCAAGCATATCGCCAAGAATGAGACATTTGTTTTTTTCAACAATGCGATCAAAATTATCTATCGCAGCAACCATACTTGTAGGGTTAGCATTATAGAAATCGAGAATCAGTGAATTGCGAATCGTTTTTATGTGTTGCGATCTGTTATTTCGTGGAAAGTAACAAGCTATTGCATTATCTATAGCAGTTCCAGGTACGTTAAAATAGGAGCCGACAGTTATAGCTGCTAATATGTTTTCGAAGTTGTATTCGCCGATGAGGTTTGATTTGGCAAGACCTTTTTCGTTATTAGCTTCCCATTCTACTGCAGCTTCTAGTCCAAATTCAGTATATGTGCCACGGCAATATGAATGTTCCGACTTCCCATAAGTAACAGCCGAGTAATTATTAAGAAGTTCCTTTAAAATTGGATTATCTACATTAGAGAAAATAACTCCTTGTTTCTTTTTAAGATAGTCGTATAATTCGCCTTTTGTTTTCTTTACTGTCTCTATCGAACCAAATCCTTCAAGATGTGCTTTTCCAATATTTGTTATCAGTCCGTAATCTGGGTCGGCAATTTCGCAAAGAGTTTTAATTTCGCCTTGATGGTTTGCGCCCATCTCTATTATACCGATATCGACCGTGTGGTTCATTGCCAATAGTGTTAAAGGAACTCCAATATGATTGTTTTTATTTCCACCGGTGTAAGCTACTCTAAGTTTTTGTGCAAGAACTGAAGACAATAATTCTTTTGTTGTTGTTTTTCCGTTTGTCCCGGTAATTGCAATGATAGGTATTTTAAGTTGTTTACGATGATAATTTGCTAAATCTTGAAGAGCTTTAAGTGTATCTGAAACGAAAAAAACATTTTCTAAATCTTTATAAGATGGGTCAGATGTAACAGCTGCAATACTCCCTTTATCTAGCGCATCTTCGATAAATTTATTGCCATCAAAGTTCTCTCCTTTAAGAGCAAAAAATATAGAATTGGGCTGAATTATCCTTGAGTCTGTACTAATTTTTCTACAAACTTTAAAAATCGAATATATTTGCTCTATTGTATTCATAAAAAACAAAAACCCCAATAATGGGGTTTTAAATTAGTTATAATATTTTTTATTCAGGTAAAGATGGAGAGCCAACTCGATCCATTGCACATCTAAAACCTAAGTCAGCTCTAGCTAATTTTTCGTCTAGGAATCTACGAGTACCCGGCACCATCCAATAAGCACGGTCTTTCCATGAACCACCTTTGAATACTCTTGACCTGTCCGAAACAAGGGTTGTCATTTGATTACCTGTAGAACCATCACCTTTATTTAATTTTGGATTTGATGGGTCAAATTGACCAAATCCCCATTCACCATATTCTCCCCAATTACCTTCTTTGTACATTTGAGGTGTTTTACGGGTAAAGAATTGGTCAGGATAAATTATACTACCATCTGCTAATTGCAGTTTTCCTCCTTCAAGAATCATAGATCCGTCAGGCATCATAATATTACCATCAGCATTTTTTTCATGACCTGTAGGTAAAATGTAAGTCATATTCTGTAAGTCAACTTTAACGCCATTAGGTAAAAGAACTTCGTTTCCACCCGACATAAGCGTCGCACCAGGGTATATGTCACCAACATTTTCAGGAGTTAATTCTCCTTCTATAGGATCATTAATTTTGATAGCATCTGATTCTACTTGGTATCTATCGCCTTTTACCCAGTATTCTTCAGCGTTTCCATTAGGAATTAGTGATTCTAAATCACCATCTAAGAAATTTCTGTTGTCAGATGTAGTATAGTTTTCGCGGCTGTAGCATTCTTCATCACGTACAGGTTTGCGAAGAATTTTTCCAGAATAATCGAAATAGTTTTCTGCTTCAGGAGTAAGTTCAACATCGCCAGATCTTGGGTCAATAATTAATTCATAGTCAGTGTAAACATTTCCTCTGAAAGGTCTGAATTCTTCCATATCTTCAAATGTAAGATCTCTGTAAACATCCATTACCCATTCGTTAACGTTACCTGCCACACAATATAGTCCGTATTCGTTAGGCCAGTATGATTTTACAGGACCTGCAATGTCGGCTTTATCGTTAAGTGCACCGGCAACCCCCATATTATCACCACGTCCACGCATAGAGTTTGCCATCATCAAACCTCTCTCTTCGCCTCTCGAGTCGTTTCTGATATAGTGACCGTTCCATGGATATAATCTTCTTTCGTAAATTCTTTCTCTGTAATGATTTCCGATATGTGCTAATGCTGCAAATTCCCATTCAGCCTCGGTTGGTAGCCTGTAGCGAGGTAAAAATATACCATCTTCCATTCTTACCCAACGTCTGTCTTCACCGGTATTTACATTACCACCTTTACGTCCAGCTTTTAGTGTTGCTGGATCAACGTATAAGTTTTGTACCTTACCATCAGGACCTTTGCCTGTTTCATCAATTGATAAATCTAAGTTCTCAGCATAAATCAAATACGCATCAGTATTAAACTGTTTTGCCTGATCTTGAGGAGCAACATATTTATCAATAATACCTTCGCGAAGTAAAATTAATTCGTTAACACGGTCGGTACGCCACTCGCAATACTTGGTTGCTTGTACCCACGAAACACCAACAACAGGATATTGTTCGTATGCCGGATGTCTCAGGTAAAGCTCTACCATTGGTTCGTTAAATGCAAGTCTTTCTCTCCAAACTAAAGTGTCAGGAAGAGCTTCGCGATATAAAAAGCGATAGTCTGATGAATAAACATAAGACAGCCAGTATAAATACTCTCTATAATCGAGATTTCTAACCTCAGTTTCGTCCATGTAAAAAGATGAAACAGTTACTCTACGTGGAAGGTTGTTCCAATCGTACATAACGTCTTGTTCAACTCTACCCATAGCAAATGAACCACCTTCGATAAAAACAAGCCCTGGACCGGTTTCTTGTTCATAGCCGGGGTGATTTTGGAATCCACCAAAATTTGGATCGTTGTAATTCCAACCTGTTGTACTCGATACTTCTTTTTTACAAGAACTTACAAGTATTGCACCTGCAAGAACTATTAACACAAACAAAGTATTCTTTTTCATATTATGATGTTTTTATAATATCCAATATTAATAACTCATTTTTAACTTAATTATTGCCTTTTTAGAATGATGGACAACTAACAATACCCTTTTTTTGATCTTTGTCATGACATTCAAAAGTAAACGCTACAGAAACCTCGTGAGCACCGTAAGTAGAGTTTTTTAATCTCGATACAGTAAGGTCGTAGCTATATGCAAATCTTAAGTTATCTTGTTTAAAACCAGCTAGCATAATAAACGAATCGTACTGGAAGTTAAAGTTTTGACGTAGCCAGAAACCTGCAACAATTTGTTTACGGGCAACATAAACCCCCCAATTAAACTGTTGAAACTGTCCTTGTTGATGAAATAATAATTGTGGAGCAATTTTTAATTCTCCTCTACGATATTTGCTACTATTAATAGGTACTTCTGTTCCAAAGTGAACAGTTATTTTTCTTGGCAAAACGGCATCGCTTCCACGCAAGAAAGACTCAGATGGCTGAGTTAGATGGTGCACTGCTAATCCAAAAAAAGTTCTCTCACTAAATGCGACTAGTCCTGTAGAGAAATCAACATAATTGCGCTGGTTGTTGATTATGTCGGGATTTTCTAATGAAGAATAGATAGGACCATAAAGTGGATGTATCATATTTGGGAAAATAAAGTCCCAATTAATAGTTTTCATAATGTATGAGGCCTGAAATCCGGCGGCGACAAAAAATCTACGTGTTACTGGAAGAGTATATGCGTACATCCCACTAATCATTGTGGTAGTTATTGTTCCACCTCCCTGAACGTCGTTCATCAGGTGTAAACCAACGCCGCCTTGCAATGCATTCCAGTACTGATCGTACGAAGCACTGTAAGTTACGTAAGTAGGACCTAATGCAGGCCACTGATTACGATAGTTTAAACTCAGTTTGGGACATTTTTCCGCGCCGGCAAAAGCTGGATTCAGATATAGCGAGTTTGCATAGAACTGCGAAAAATGTGCGTCCTGTGCGTTTATCAGCCCCAAACTGCCTATGAATAAGGCACTTAACAAGATTATGTAACGTCTGACCATAATATATTTCTTAAGAACAATGCGCAATATTAATAAATTTTCCTCTAATTATAAAATATAAACTACAATAATAAGTTATTTTTGTCGTTTATGAAAATAATTATTAAACTTTTTTTATTTTTTTTTAATTTTATGAAAAAATACCATCTTATATTCATCTTATTTTTTATCAACAGTTTATTAACAGCTCAAGTCGTTTATATTTCTGATTCATTAAAGTGGCAAAGTAACAAAATATTTATTGATAACGATAATAATACTTGGAATATTTTATCCTTTGATAATGCGCAGTTCCGAAGTGATGATAATTTGCCCGTGTATTTTCATAAATCATTAATCAAAAACGATGGCTATGTTGCAGATATAGAATTAGTTAGAGCAGAATATGAAGTTATTAACAAAGAGGAATTAGCCAAAGTTAAAAATATTAACAACCTATTGGACATTCCTCAAATCAAAGCCGAAGTTACTAAATTTAGAAAACAAAGTTATATCTCATTTGAGTTGATCCCTTTAAGACGAAATAAAATGACCGGTGAGATTGAACGTCTGGTTAATTTTGAGTATAAAATTCAGATTAATCCAAGTTTAGTGACCCGAGCTCAAAAAACATATACTTATGATAGTAAGTTGTCCTCAGGAAGTTGGTATAAAATCAGAGTTAGTGAAACTGGGATTTATAAATTGGCCTATTCTGATTTAGTTTCGATGGGATTTTCGTCCTTTAATAATATAGGTGTATTTGGTTACGGCGGTATGTTGCCAAAGACTTTAGGTGATGAGTTGTACGATGATTTGCCAGAACGTCCGTTGGTTAAAGTTGACGTAAATAATAATGCTGTGTTTGATAATGGTGATTACTTATTGTTTTTTGCTGATGGACCTCATAATATTTCATGGAGCACAACCGGTGTTGCTTCGCATGAGTTTCATTCTTATTCGACATACGCATATTATTTTGTGTCAGATCAGGGGTCATGGAAACAACCTGTTAATCAAGCCTCATTAGCAACTTATGATGTTGAGATTACAACTTTCGACGATTATGCTTTTCTTGAAAAAGATTCTATTAATTTGTTACATAGTGGACGACAGTTATTTTGGCGAGAATTTGACTATTATTTATCTCACTCGTTTTCAAAGTCTTTTGCTAACGTTTCAACTAACGATACTGCAATTGTAAAAGTAATGTTGGCAGCAAGGTCAAACTCCATGAGCTATTTTAACCTTATTATTAATGGTATAAATCAGGGTAACTTAAATATTGACCCAACAACTAATAGTTCGCTTGCTGTTTACGCTAAATCAAATTCTGTAAACACATTTAAATTTAAACCAAACTCTAGTGTGTTTTCAGTTAATCTAACTTATACTAAAACAAGTACTAATTCAAAAGGTTGGCTCGATTATATTTCATTTCAGGTAAGAAGACAACTTGCTGTTAGCAATAATTTTGTTCAGTTTAGGGATACTAAATCTGTAAGTTCTGGTGTTAATGCAAGATTTAAAATTACAAATGCAGGTAGTACAACAATAGTTTGGGATATCACCGATAGAATTAGTGTTAAGAGTATTCAAGGCTCTTTGTCAGGTTCAACTTATAGTTTTAATGCCGATGCATCAGAGCTTAGAGAATATATTGCATTTAATCCTGTAAGTTCGTTTCCTGTTCCCGAGATTTCAGGCGTGCAGGAATTGGGAATTGCTGAAAATCAGAACCTACATTCAGTTTCTCCGGTTGACTTAATAATTGTTTCGAATCCCGACTATTTATCTCAGGCTCAGACAATTAAACAGATTCATGAATCCTACGATGATATGAGTGTATTTATTACTACACCACAAAAAATATATAATGAGTTTTCTTCCGGAACACCCGATGTAACTTCCATTCGTAATTTTATGAAAATGCTTTATGATAGAGCGTCTAGTGAGGACGAAATTCCACAAAATCTCTTACTTTTGGGCGATGGTAGTTACGATAATCTAGGTATTGATCCTCTTGCATCCAATTTGATATTGACTTATCAATCGGAATCTAGTGTTTCGCCAACAAGTTCGTATGTTTCAGATGACTTTTTTGTTTTTCTTGATGATGGCGAAGGCTCTGTAAATGGTTCGCATGATATTGATGTGGGGGTTGGACGAATTCCGGTAAAAACTGTTGCTGAGGCAGAAGCCTATGTCAATAAACTTCAGAATTATTATAGTTCAACAAGTTATGGAGCATGGAAAAATAAATTGTTGCTAATTTCTGATGATGCAGAAGGTGGAGAGACAATTCATCAAACACAAAGTGCTACTTTAGGATTGCAGATAGAAGCGGATTTTCCTGTATTTAACATAGAGAAGATGTTTTTAGATGATTATGAGCAGGTTTCAACTGTTCAGGGTCATAAGTATCCTGATGTTAATCAAGCGATTACAGACAATATTAATAATGGAGTACTTTTGGTGAATTGGATTGGTCACGGAAACGAAAAAGGTTGGGCACATGAGAGTGTTTTAACGCTAAGTATGATTACTTCATGGCAAAATGCAAATAAATACCCGATTTTTATTACTGCAACATGTGAATTCTCTCCATGGGATCATCACGATTTAGTTTCGGCCGGTGAAGAGGTTTTGCTAAATCCAAATGGTGGAGGTATTTCATTGTTTACCACTACTCGTTTGGCATTTTCGTCAAGTAATGCATCTTTATCTTACAAATTTTATGAAGAAGTGTTTTTGCGCGACGAAAATGGAGATGTCTATCCAATTGGATTGTCTGCTATAAAGGCTAAAAACTCTTTAATTGGTGATACAAATAAGAGAGTGTTTTCACTACTGGGTGACCCTGCTATGCGTCCCTCTGTTCCGTCTTATGTGGCTTCTACAACTAAAATTAATGGTGTCGATGTGGCTGAGTTTAATGATACTATTCAGGCTACTGCAATGGTAACTTTTGAGGGAATAATTACAGATCCAGCAGGAAACCTTGCCGAAAATTTTAATGGAATAATTTACCCAACAGTCTATGATAAAAGAATGGAATACACAACTCGCGGAAATGATGGTTATACTCCTTTGACTTATACGGCACAGAAAAATATTATTTTTAATGGGCAAGCGAGTGTTGTTAATGGAAAATTCACATTTTCGTTTATTGTGCCAATTGATATTGCTTATTTTTATGATGAAGGCAAAGTTAGCTATTACGCACATAATAATAGCGACACAGAAGCTGCCGGATATGATGGCTCATTCTTAATTGGAGGATCAGCAGGAAATGAACTTAACGATAACGAAGGTCCTATAATTGACTTGTTTATGAACAACGAGCAGTTTATCCCCGGTGGTATAACTGATGAAAATCCGCTGTTGTTAGCAAAAATTGAAGATGAGTCGGGAATAAATACTGTTGGTAGCGGTATTGGCCACGATATAACTCTTATTTTTGATGAAAACACTGCAGACGTA
Source organism: Bacteroidales bacterium (assembly GCA_016937855.1). Lineage (GTDB taxonomy): Bacteria > Bacteroidota > Bacteroidia > Bacteroidales > ML635J-15 > Bact-19. The sequence continues at coordinate 39,960 of JAFGVU010000123.1, forward strand.
ATTGTTTTAAATAAATTTTATGAATCAACGATTGACGATTTTACATCCGGGGAGGTAAATTACAATATGTCGGAGTTAGCCCTAGGTCCTCATACATTAAAAGTCAAGGCATGGGATGTTCTAAATAATAGTGGCGAAGCTTATACTGATTTTATTGTGGCTAACTCAGCAGAGCTTGTTATCGACCATATTTTTAACTATCCCAATCCATTTTCGACCAGCACTAATTTTTATTTCGATCATAATCAGCCAAATCAAATGCTTGATGTAATTATTCAGGTGTTTACTGTTGCCGGAAAACATGTGAAAACAATAGAGGATGTAGTAATGAGCGATGGATTTAGATCTCAGCCTATTCACTGGGATGGAAAAGATGAATATGGAGACAAAATCGGGAAAGGTGTGTATGTCTATAAAATAAAAGTTAGAAGTGCTGCCGGAAATGTTGTTGAGGAATTTGAGAAATTGGTAATTCTAAACTAATTCTAAGCCTAACCTGTTTAATTTTCATGCTAAATAGAGCTTTCGTAAAATACTAAAAACAAAGAATCATCGTTTCTTGTTTAAATAAATGGTTTTGGTTTTAAATATTATTAATATATTTGTAAAAAAAAAGATAATGATAAAGAAAATAATTTTGGTTTTACTTGTGTTGTCTGCGACATACTCCTTAGCAAAAGCGCAAACAACCGCAAATGATGTAATTGGTCGTGATGCCCCTAATACAATAACTACTACAGTGCCGTTTTTATTAATTGCTCCAGACTCTCGTGCCGGAGGTCTTGGTGATGCAGGTGTGGCAACAACTCCTGATGTTAATTCAATGCACTGGAATCCTGCAAAATATAGCTTTATTCAAAATGATGTGGGTGTTGCAATATCTTATACTCCATGGCTACGTCAGTTGGTTTCCGACATGAACTTAGCTTACGTTTCTGCTTATAAAAGAATAAACAAAGAGAATGTATTTTCTGCTTCTCTTTTGTATTTTGACTTAGGGAGTATTCAATTTCGTGATATAAATAATGCCTTGTTGAGAGACTTTACACCACACGAATTTTCACTTGATTTGGGATATTCAAGATTATTGGGCGAAAAATTTTCAGGTTCGGTTGCAATGAGATTTATTTATTCTAATCTTACGGGTGGTATCGAAGTGCAAGGAAGTGAATCGTTTCCCGGAAAAACTGTCGCTGCTGATGTCGCTTTTTTCTATCATAACGATGAAATTGAAATAGGAGGAATGCCTGGTACATTAATGTGGGGATTAAATATTTCGAACATAGGTGCGAAAATTTCATACACTACTAACGAATACAGAGATTTTATACCAACAAACTTTAGAACAGGTGTTGGATATTTAATGAAACTTGATGATCATAATGAATTTATGGTAGCTGTTGATATAAATAAGCTCTTAGTGCCAACCCCTCCGGTATATTATAACTCAGGGGATGTTTTGCCAAATGGAGACACTGTATTGCCAAGCGATGAGATAATAAAATATGGGAAAGACCCGAACATCTCAATTGGTGCGTCTATGTTTAGCTCATGGACAGATGCTCCCGGAGTTGCAACGGCTTTTGTAAAAGACAATCAACCATCTCCATTTCGCGAAGAGCTTGCCGAGTTTACAATTTCAGCCGGATTGGAGTATTGGTACGACAGACAATTTGCTTTAAGACTCGGATATTTTAACGAACATGAATATAAAGGAAATCGTAAATATTTTACTGTTGGTGCCGGTCTTAAAATGAATGTGTTTGGGCTCGATTTTGCTTATCTTATCCCAACAACTCAGGCAAATCCTTTGCAGAACACTTTGAGGTTTACCTTAACATTTGATGTTGGTGGACTCGCTGACGAAAAATCATAAAATGAACTTTAGAGTTGGCAACGGATATGATGTTCATGTCCTTAAAACAGGATTAGATTTTTGGCTTGGTGGTATAAAAATTCCTCATACTAAAGGTAGTGTTGCTCATTCGGATGGAGATGTACTTATTCATGCTATTTGTGATGCTCTTTTAGGGGCAGCTGCATTGAGAGATATCGGTTATCATTTCCCTGATACGAGTTCTGAGTATAAGAATATTGATAGTAAAATACTATTAAAAAAAACACACGAAATTCTTATTCGTGAAGGATATAAAATATCAAATATTGATTCGACAATAAGTCTTCAAAAGCCAAAAATCAAAAACTATATACCAGAGATGATAAAAACACTTGCTTCTGTTCTTAAGCTAGAAGAGAATCAACTATCTGTTAAAGCAACAACAACAGAAGGTCTTGGTTTCGAAGGAAGAGAAGAGGGGGTGAGCGCAATAGCAACAGTTTTGATTTATAAAGATGAAACTACTAATTAATAGTATCGAGGAGTTAAATGAGCTCAAAATAGAAGACAAGCTTAGTTTTATTTATTTTAAAAATGATAAATGCTCTGTTTGTGATTCTTTATTACCACAATTACAGAAATTTGCCGATAAATGGGGCGAAAAAGTTTATGTCGTGGATTGTTTCGAGTATCCTGAAATTGCAGCTCAAAATCTTGTTATGAGTGTGCCTGCTCTAAAAGTATATTTTGCGGGACAAGAAGTTATTAGTATGATTCGGTTTGTTGACTTGGCAAAACTGGAAACTGAATATCAGAGAATAAAGGGGCTAATAGACTAACTTGTAATTTTGAACTTTTATAAACGTTAGCGGTAATAGCTACTATCTTTTAGAAATAAATCATCATGATGTCCAAATTTGATCTCAGCATCACTATTTCGTGTGCTTTTTATACAATCAATTGACGGCAGGTATGGTTTGATATCTAATATTGGTGAATTGTCAAAGGCATCAACTCCCGAAACAAACAGAACTCCATTCTCAATTTTATCCAGTTTAACTATTGAAAAACCTATTGCATTTGGTCTTTTAGGACTGCGTGTTGCAAAAACTCCGAACTGTATATTCGGGTCGGAGCCTGGAGGTTTAATAATTGTATCCCAGGTTCGAACTTCATGAAAATGGTATAAAACAATAATGTATTCAAATTCCTCTAAATACTTTAATCCAGAGACATAATCTTTATAAATAGTAATTGTTCCTTTAGTGTTTTGGAAAAGTATTCCTTGTCTTGGTGCACCAGTAAAAGGCGTATAGTATGTGTTAAAAACTCCTATTGGGTTGTAATATATTGTTGAATCACTTTGTGCTAATACTAAAATGTTAGAGCAAGCAAAGAGTGCAATTAGAAAGATTTTTTTCATAGCCTTAAGTTGAAATAATACAACTATAACAATGAAATAACACCTTTGTTGGATAATTATTTTTGACTTTTATCCAAAATATAGCTATAATATTTGAAAACGCCTGTTGCAAAATTATTGTATCTTGATGTTCCTACTGTTCCTGCAAAAGTTTTAAATGATTTTCTAAGGATTTTTGGCGTTTTAGTATCAATTAAGTGTTCGCGTCTGGCAGAATCTTTTTCTAGTGCGGCAACAACATTAGGAGAGATGTCTGTTTCGGTTGTAATAATAAACCCTGCCTTATTAAATTTGTTTTTTAATCCTTCCAACTCTTCAGGATAGACCATGTCAGCTAATAATAGTTTTCCATTTGGTTTTAAAACACGAAATACTTCGCTAAAGAAAGCATCTTGATTATTATAACATCTGGCAGATTCGACGTTAACAACAAAGTCGAATGTGTTGTCGTCAAATGGTAACTTTTCGGCATTTCCACATTTAAAGGATAGGTCTTCTACATCTTTATAATGATTGTTGCAAAAATCGATACTACTTGGTGTGATATCCATTCCTGTATAGCTTTTGGGCTTGTAATATCGTGTTATGTATGACGCGCCGCCGCCTCTGCCTGAACCAACCTCGAGTATGTCTTTGCCTTCTATTTCGGCTTTGTTAACTACATGATCGTAAAGTTGAATACAATATCTATCTGTTTCATCATTATTTTGAAGTTGAATCTCAGGGTCTCCATTTAAATATGAGAAACCGTAATTCATAAAGTTGGCGATGTTGTCGCCATCATACTTATTCATCTTTTTATGCCACCACTGCCATAATGGTTTGCGAAATGGTTTTGGCAATTCTGCATATTTTTCTACTATTCTTGACATTTGTTAAATTTTTCTAAAAGTTACTAAATCGTTAAATTCACCAATAAACCGAATTGCATATTCCGTTCGATAATGAAATTAGGCGCAAATGTACAACTATTTTTTAATTGAATGTTATTGTATTACTGTTAATTCTTCAACTTAATGCTTTAAGGTGTTAAAATGGCATTATTATGAGATTATTTTACAATCTTTAAAGCGCGATTAACAGCCTCAAGAGTAGGGTTTCCTGAAATTTCACTTCCAACAGCACCTTTCATCCATTCTTGAGGAATTATTTGTCCCTGTAGCAGCATTCTTGTGATTTCGTCAGCAAACTGTTTGTCTTTAACATATTGCTCTATTTGGAATTCAATTAAATGGCCAACAGGATAATTCGCTAAATACAGTGGAGATGTTATCATGTGTGAATAAATAGCAAGAATTGGAGAGTCTTTAACCCCAAAAATTGGATAATAGTAATTGTTCCATACTTCGATGGCAATTCTTTCGACTGCTTGCTGAAGTTCTTTTGGATTACAATCCGGATTTTCGTACATCCATTGCCAAACATACATATCGAGAAGAGAAACGCCCATAATTTCGTAGGCACTCCAACAGTTGTCTAGCGCAGCAAGTGCTTCTGCTTCCTCAATATTACTTGGGTTGGCTTGTCCTAGCAGTTTTAAATCGTTTGCCTGAAAAAGAAAAGCTACAGCTTCGGTAAAAGCAGTGTTTGGAACGCCTCTTAGCATATAGTAGTCTATGTCGTAAAGAGTAATTGTTTGCTCAACGTTATGCCCAAGCTCATGAGTTGCAATATTATAACCTTTATAATCCATTCCTGTTTCGGGAACTCTTGTTCTTAAATGAGCATTGTCACCTTTCATTTCCGAACCCCATGCATGACCCGCTCCGCGAGCAGGATCAACACTAATTTTATTAGCTATATAGTTAGCTTTTTCTCTTGACCAACCCAGATCGATAAGAATACGTGGAATGTCTTTTTCGTAAGCTTGGGAATTTGGATATTTTCTTCTGGTAATTTTATTTAGCTCTTCTTCGTTGATATTTGCACGCGATTTAAATCCATCGTACCAAATGTCGAATGGCTCGAGATCTCTTCCAAGTCTTTGCTTTATGAGTTTAGCTACTTCTGCAATTTGGGGCGAAGTAATGAATTCAATAAACAAATCTTCAATTTCTTGCCTCGTTAATTCCATTGATTGGTCATAAGCTCTTTCGATATATGTAGGGTAAATGGGGTTGTATTTATCCATTGCAGATTGTGCCTTGAAATTTTGCAATAAATGTTCGTAGCGAGTGTATGGCTCAGCAGTAAAACTAATTTCTGCACCATCTTTAAATAATTTGTTTGTAATTGGGTTCCATTGATGAGCTCCAGAATTTATGACTTCCTGAGGTATGGTTTGACGAACAATATTTAACATCACTTGATAAATCATTTTTTGTTTCTCAAGACCGTTCTCTAAATTATAGTTCGACTTTAACTCATCACGTAATCCCCAATGTGTGATTAGCTTCATTTCATCAGGAAATAATTGAACCATGTCTTGATTAACAAGTTTTCCCATAAAAATATTGTAATCTGCAATATACGTGTCGGCATTTGTTGCAGCAACAGAAGCATTTTGCATTATATCAGCCGGAACACGAGAAATAAACATGTCACCCATTCTTGCATAAGCCCAATCTTGACGAGTCCACTCCACAGATTTTTCTGACTTCTCTTTTAAGGAGTATGATGGAAAATTGAGAGCAATATAAAAAGCCATTTTATTTGCAAAAAGGTCATCGGTAAGATGTGACGACGGAGAATATGATCCCATAATATTGTCAATATAGTGTATTTCGCCCATATCAAGGTGTAAAGGTTCCATCAGTTTTATCGACATTGTGTTGTACATTCCAAATAAAATCTCAAAATTTCTCTCAATTTTATTATATGCAACGGATAGTTCAACAGGGTCGCTAATAAAATTATCGATGCAGTATCTTTGAAAGTCTTCGACACTTCCATCTTTATCTTGCCATAAAGAAGCAACTTGTTTCACTCCCTTTTCTATTCTAAAAGATTCTTTGTCAGTGTGTTTTTCCTTTAAAGACCTTATAGTTTCCTCGATAGTTTCGTCCGAAATGTCAAAATCAAAATTGTTGTCTTGACTTTTAGGTTGCTCGGGGCTTGAGCAAGAAAAAGAAATGACTAAAATTATTGCAATAGGAATGATTTTTTTTGTTTTCATTGTTTTATTTTTTTTGTTAAACAATTTTATAGTTTCAAAAAATATTGAATTAGAATAGATTATTTATTAAGTCGTCGTCAGCAAACTGTGGGATAGTTACCTTTAAATTTGGGTTCTGTTCCATTGCACGTTTAATTGCAAATACAGCCCCATCGTTTCTTGCCCAACTTCTTCGACTAATTCCATTATTGACATCCCAATGTAGCATCATTTTTAATCTGCGTTCGGAGTCCTCGGTGCCGTCTAGTACCATGCCAAATCCACCGTTTATTACTTCACCCCATCCAACACCACCGCCGTTGTGGATTGATACCCATGTTGCGCCTCTGAATGAATCTCCTATAACATTTTGAATTGCCATATCAGCAGTGAACTGGCTTCCATCGTATATGTTAGATGTTTCGCGGAAAGGAGAATCTGTTCCTGAAACGTCGTGGTGGTCTCGTCCTAAAACGACAGGTGCTTTTAGTTCCCCTGATTTTATTGCATCATTAAATGCTTTAGCAATTTTTATTCTGCCTTCTGCGTCGGCATATAATATTCTCGCTTGTGAACCAACGACTAATTTGTTTGCTTTAGCTTCACGTATCCATTTAATATTGTCTTCCATTTGTTGGGATATCTCAATAGGAGCTGTTTTTGCAATTTCTTGCAGGACATTCATTGCAATGTTGTCGGTTAGTTCGAGATCTGCCGGGTCGCTCGATGTACATACCCATCTAAATGGACCAAATCCGTAATCAAAACACATAGGACCCATAATATCTTGGACGTATGATGGATACCTAAAATCTATACCGTTTGCGGCCATAATATCGGCACCAGCGCGAGAACTTTCGAGTAAAAATGCGTTACCATAATCGAAGAAGTACATTCCGTTTTGAGTTAAGGTATTAATTGCATTAACCTGACGTCTAAGTGATTGGTGTACTTTTTCTTTGAATAACTCGGGATTTTTAGACATTATTTCATTAGCTTCTTGGTAGGTTAATCCGGCAGGGTAATATCCCCCTGCCCAAGGGTTGTGAAGAGATGTTTGGTCGCTTCCCAGGTCAACTTTTATTTTACGCTCAGCGAGGCGTTCCCATAAATCAACAATGTTTCCTAAAAATGCAATTGAGTGAGCTTCTTTTTTGTTTTGCCATTCGAGTGCTGTGTCGATAGTTTTGTCAACGTCTTCAATAATTTCGTCCACCCAACCTTGCTCGTGGCGTTTGTGAGCTGCTTTGGGGTTTATTTCGGCACAAATACTAACAACTCCGGCAATATTTGCAGCTTTTGGCTGTGCTCCACTCATACCACCAAGTCCTGATGTTACGAATAGTTTTCCTTCGATACCTTCGCCGGCTTTGCTGATTTTACGACTTGCATTTAAAACCGTTATTGTGGTTCCGTGAACAATTCCTTGTGGTCCGATATACATATATGAACCTGCTGTCATTTGTCCGTATTGAGTAACGCCTAAAGCGTTGAACTTTTCCCAATCGTCTGGCTTTGAGTAATTTGGAATCATCATACCATTTGTTACAACAACTCGTGGGGCATCTTTATGTGAAGGAAATAATCCCATTGGATGTCCGGAGTACATAACTAATGTTTGCTCATCAGTCATCTCCGACAAATATTTCATTGTAAGAAGATATTGAGCCCAGTTTTGAAAAACTGCACCATTACCACCGTAGGTAATCAACTCGTGTGGATGCTGTGCTACAGCATAATCTAAGTTGTTCGAAATCATCAGCATTATTGCTGCTGCTTGTACAGTTTTATGAGGAAACCAACTTATGTCTTTGGCTGTAATGTCATATTTGGGGCGAAAACGGTACATGTATATGCGACCATATTTGTCGAGCTCAGCTTTAAACTCTGGTGCGAGTTCTGCATGTAATTTTTCCGGAAAATATCTTAATGCGTTGCGTAAAGCAAGCTTTTTTTCTTCGATTGTTAAAATTTGTTTACGAATAGGAGCATGATTAATGTTTTCGTCATTTTGTGCCGGAGCTGGTAAAACATCGGGAATGCCTTGAGAAATAAGCTTTTTGAATTCGTCTTTTGTTAACATGATTATATATTTTTTAAATTATTTTCAGGGCTTAAAGTTATTAAAAAGAAATAATAAAAAAAATGCATTTTGACATAAAAAAAGAGCCCACAATATGCAGGCTCTTAATTATCATTTCAATAAGATTAAACTTTTTCGTAACGGAATTGCCACATGCCAAATATTCCTGCATCTTCCAATATCCATAATTCTTTTGTAGTTAATCTCAAAATTGTAGCTTCATCCCATTCGTCAGCTCCTGTGTCTTTAAACATCAAAATGGTTTTGTCATCATTAAATTGCCATTCAATATCGTCGGTTGTAGTGCCTGAGCCAAGAGTAGTGCTTCTTGTTCCTGTACCGTCTGCATCAAATTTGAATTCAATTTGCAAAGTGCCATCTTGGAGTTCGTCGTTGATGTAGAGCTCAGCTTGTTCCCATGTTCCTTTAATTCTGTTTTCGGCAGGGATAACAGTAAATCCGGGACCTTCGTCGTAAGTAGTACAAGCACTAAATACACCAATTAATGATAATGCGATAATGCCTATAATAATAAATCTTTTCATTTTATTATTCTTTTACCATTTTGGTTACAGTAACAATCTCTAGGCCGCCTTCTGTGTCTGTCTCTTCCATCCAGCACTCAGAGTTTGTTAATCTAATTATTTTGCTTTCAGCCCACTCTGTGTCCCATTCACCTGTTATAGGATCTTTTGATTTAACTCTTAAATTTTCTTTTGTGTCATCAAATTCCCATTCAATATCACTTGTGAAAGTCAATCCACCCCATCCGAATTCTCCTGAACCGGTACCATCTTTTTCAAGCGTGTATTTCATTGTAACACCGGTAATGTCTTGAACTGAATCATTTGCAGTCATTTCGCTTAACGTCCAAGTTCCTGTAATTCTAGCTTTTTTTGTTAAAAGTGAGAAAGCAGGTCCTTCATCATATTTACCACAAGATGAGAAAATCATTGCTGTTGCAGCAACAATTGTTAAAATAATAGCTAATTTTTTCATAAGAAATTAATTTTTAGTTAGTAATAATTGATTATTTTTATGCGAATATATATTAAAAATTTGGATTATTGTTCAATTAAGTGAATTTCTGTTTTTTCTGCAGAATTATCATCAATAAACCAAAATTCTTTTTTAGTAAGTCGGATTATTGTTTTGTAATTGCTCCAGTTACTCCATTGGTCGTTTTGTCCTTTTACTCTTTCTCTAAAGTTTTCTTTTTTCTCGTCAAATTCCCATTCTAAATCGCTTATGTTTGTATGATCAATAACTGTAATATATTGCTTGCCTGTGCCATCTGCATTATATACGAGGCGATATTCACTTATACCCATATCTGCTAAACTGACAACTTCTTCGTTAATATAGTAAACATCAACAGTATAATCTCCAACAATTCTTTTTTCGGGAGAACTAAAACTAATCATAGGTCCATCCTCATATTTACTGCATGAGGCCAAAACTATTGATAAAGCTATTATCGAAAGTGTTATGATTTTATATTTCATATTTTTGATATTTTACGATATCTGCGTTCTGTAACAAAATTGTTTACTCTACCCGGGGAGTTAATGTCAGATATCCATAATTCTTCATCAGTAAGGCGAAGAATTGTTATCTCCTTACAATTGATAACACTAATTTCGTTTTCCGTATCAAAGTCAATGATAATCGATGTCTTGTCTTGATTAAATTCCCAGTTTGCGACAATAGTCTCACTTATAGATCTTGTGTCTATTGTGTTTTCTATTAATAAATTTCCATCTTCGGTAAAAGTATAGATGATGTTTTTTTCACTTTCGAGTAGTACATCGTCGGTTTTGTCATTAACAATCACATCGCAAAGTTCCCACTGCCCTGATAATCTGGCAGTTGCTGTTTTAAGTGAAACAACCGGTCCATGTTCGTAATATGTACAGGCTGTAAAAACAAAAATTAGTGTTAAAACTGATAATATTTTTAACTTCATAATTATTATTTTTTTGCAAAGATATGGAATTTTTCAAATATCATGCCTAATATTAGGCTTAAAGGGTGTAAAAAAAAGAAGCTACCTTTTTGAGATAGCTTCTTTTAAGTGTTTTATTCGTCATCCTGACTTTCTTCGTATTCTTTAAGAAGTTGATCCTGAACATCAGGTGGAACTTGTTGATACTCGAAGAATGACATTTCGTACATGGCTCTACCTCCAGTGTTTGAACGAAGTGCAGTAGAGTAGGTTGACATTTCTGCCAATGGTACACGTGCAGTGATTTTTTCGAATCCTTTTTCGCTGCTCATTCCTTGAACAATAGCACGACGTCCTTGAAGGTCGCTCATAACATCACCCATTCTGTCGCCTGGAACAAGAACTTCGAGGTTGTATATCGGTTCCATAATTTTAGGACCTGCATTTTTAAATGCGTTGCTAAAAGCATTACGTCCTGCAAGTTTAAATGAAATCTCGTTAGAGTCAACAGGGTGCATTTTACCGTCAATAACAAAAACTCTGATATCACGGGCATACGAACCTGTAAGTGGTCCATTTTCGATTTTTTCCATTATACCTTTAAGGATTGCAGGTAAAAATCTTGCGTCAATCGAACCACCAACAATACAGTTGTAGTAAACCAGTTTACCACCCCAATCGAGTTTAATTTCTTCTTTGCCTCTGACAGAAATTTTAAATTCTTTTCCGTCGATTTTAAACATTGTTGGATCCGGCATGTCTTCGGTATAAGGTTCAATTATCATATGAACTTCTCCAAACTGACCAGCACCACCCGATTGTTTTTTGTGACGATAATCGGCAAAAGCTTTCTTCGTAATGGTTTCGCGGTATTGAATTTTAGGTTTAAGGAATTCTGTTGGTATTTTAAATTGATTATCCAAGTGCCATTTCATAATATTTAAATGGTATTCTCCCTGACCTTGAACAATAAGCTGTTTTAGTTCTTTTGAGTATTCAACAACAATTGTAGGATCCTCGTCTCTCATTCTGTTTAGTGCCTCGCCAAGTTTTTCTTCGTCGCCTTCGCTTAAAGCTTTTACAGCAACACGATATTTTGGATTTGGCCATGCAATTGCAGGAATAGTTGTGTCATCACCTGGAGCTGTAAGAGTGTGGCAAGTTTTTGTTGCTTTAAGTTTTACTGTAGCACCAATGTCACCTGCAAAAAGTTTATCAACTTTTTCTCTGTTTTTTCCGGCACAAACAAATAATGAAGAAAGCCTTTCTTTGGCGTTTGTTTTTGAGTTATATAGGTCGATACTTTCTGTTAGAGTTCCTCTTAAAACTTTAAAATAACATATTTCACCAATATGCTCTTCAGTTGAGGCTTTAAAAACGAACAATAAAGGTTTTCCGTTAGGGTCGCAAATTATTTCATTACCGTCAGTATCTTTAGCTCCGGCAAATTTATTTGGTGATGGAGTTACATTGGCGATAAATTCTAATAGCCTTTTTACACCTAGGTCGTTTCTAGCATTTATGCAAAAAATTGGAAATATTCCTCTTTGTGGCAAACCTGCAGCAATACCTTTCATCATTTCCTCTTCGGTAAGAGTGTCATTTTCAAAGAAAAGCTCCATCAAAGATTCATCAGCTTCTGCTGCTTTTTCGATTAATTCGGTTTTGTATTCTTCTGCTTTGTCTGCATGTTCGGCAGGTATATCAGAAATTGTAATTTCACCACCTTTAATTGTGTACATTTTGTTTGTAATTACATCAATAATTGATGTAAAATCAACACCAGCATCAACAGGGAATTGAGCAACAACTGCATTTCCACCAAAAGATTCTTTTATTGCATCAACTGATTTTTCGAAATTTGTTTTTTCGTGATCAAGATGATTCATCGCGATAATCATTGGTTTGTCTGCTTTATCAACATACCTATTATGAATCTCTGTTCCAACCTCGACACCGTTTTGAGCATTTATTAGCATTAAAGCAATGTCGGCAGGGAAAAGAGATGAAACTAAATTTCCAACAAAATCATCCATTCCCGGATTGTCGAGAATATTAATTTTTGTATTTCCTATTTCGGTATATAATACTGTTGAGAACAATGAGTTTTGGTTTTCTTGTTCTATCGGGCGGTAGTCAGAAACAGTGTTTTTACTTGAAATATCACCTTTTCTTTTAATAACGCCGCCTATTTCTAACATGCTCTCAGCAAGAGTCGTTTTTCCGGAACCTGAGTTACCAACAAGGGCAATGTTCCTGATCTGGTCGGTTTGATAAGTCTTCATATAACAATCCTAAAATTTAATTTAATTTATTTATTATCAGTTTATTACTAATTTTAATTGGCTGACAAAAATAATAAAAAATATGTAAGTACAAACCATACATTGTTTTTTATTAGAATTTATTTCTTTTCAGGAATAAAATTTCTAAAGACTTCTACTTTTGGTTTTGTAAGCTTTAAAATTTGTTTTTCTACATCATAACAGATTAAAAATCCTAAGTCTTAGGGTAAAAATGCACATCTCTTTGTGGAAATGGAATGGTTACATTGTTTTCTCTAAAAAGTTTGTCAATTTCAAATCGTAAATCGCTTTTGATTTTTTCGATTCTAAAATTGTCTTCAGAAAAAAACATAAGTTTAAAATCTAAGGATGATTCTCCAAAATTAACAAAATGTACAATCGGAGGCGGGTCGGATGCAACAAGTGAGTGCGTTTTTGCTGCTTTAATCAAAAGTTTTTCAACTAGCCTGACATCACTACCATAAGCAACACCAACTACAATAAAAAAACGACTCATTGTGCTGTTATGTGTCCAGTTTGTGATATTCTCACTCGTAAATTTGCTGTTTGGAATAATAACCTCAACATCATCACGTGTGATTACTATCGAAGTCCTTAAATTTATTTTTACAACTTTACCAATCAGTTCATCCTCTATTTCAACGACATCACCTATTTTTACCGACCTGTCGAACAAAATAATAAACCCTGATATAAAGTCATTGAAAATATGCTGTATCCCCAGACCCAAACCAACCAATAGCGCAGATAAACTGGCAATAACTATAGTAATGTTAAAGCCTAGCGATTCAATAAACAGAGTAATGGCAATAACGTAAATAAAGTATTTTATTATCAGATAAATACTTCGCGATTTTCCTTTCTCGATTTGCGATGACGATGGCTTCCGATTAACGTAAGCCTCCAGAATATATATTACAACTTGTGTCCCGGCAATTATCAAGTAAAAAACAAAAATATGGTAATAATGAATTTTAACACGATCAGTATTTATTATAGTTTTGTTTATAAATTCTTTAAATTCAAATCCAAGAGATTCAAAACATGCATAGATGCTAAAAAAACCAAAAACTATGTAAATGAAGTTTAAGATTTTTCGAGAATTTTTCCCGCCTAAAATATTTCGAATTCGTTTTCTTCTTAAAAAAATTCTTGAGAAGAAAATAATCATAAATCCAGCCAAAAGAGATACAACTGCCAATACTAGTTGGTTAACTGTTAATGAAAATTTAGCTGTTTCAATTAAGATCATAAAATTTGTTTATTTTGTAAAATTAGGTATTTTTAAATTGTTATTAAAATTAAATTTTGTTTTTGTCGTAATTTAATTGAAATGAAAAAAGTTGTTGTACTGTCAGGAGCAGGTATTAGCAAAGAAAGTGGTATTCCAACATTTCGTGATAATGACGGTTTATGGAAATCTTATCGTTTTGAAGAAGTTGCCTCACCATTAGCATGGAAACGTAATCCGGAACTTGTGCTCGATTTTTATAATTTTCGTCGAAGAGTCGTTGTGGAAGCGGAACCTAATGAAGCACATATATTGCTGGCTGATTTGCAAAGGTATTTTGATATGTTTGTAATTACTCAGAATGTAGATGATCTTCATGAGCGAGCAGGCACTAAAAACATACTTCATCTGCATGGACAAATCCGTCAGGCAAGGAGTACAGCCGATGAAAATGTTATAGTTGATCTGCCATATTGGGAACTAAATCTTGGCGATCTGTGCCCTAAAGGATCACAGCTGCGACCAAATATAGTGTGGTTTGGCGAATCTGTGCCAAATATTCCAAAAGCTATTGAAATTGTAAAACATGCCGACATTTTTTTGGTTATTGGTACCGGACTGCAAGTTTATCCGGCTGCCAGTTTAATTGACTACGTTCCTAGTAGTTCCGAAAATTATTTAATCGATCCATCTGATGATTTAAGTATAAGAGACTTTTATCATTATAAAAACACAGCCGTAAATGGGATGAAGAAATTTTATGATTTTATCTTAAAAAAAATGTAGCTTTGCAATGTATTTGGCTTATATTTTGCAATTGAATCGAACAAAAACAATATCTTGAAAAAGTTTTACTTATTTTTAATATTTAGTTTAATAATTACTCCTGCAATTTTTACTCAAAGTTTCAGGATTTTGTCGTTTGAAGAGGATTTGAGCGACCTATCTGCTGTTACTGCTGCTCGAGTCGATGTAAATGATCAAAAATGTGCCATAATAAAAGTTTATACAAATCTTGATGGATTATTTTTTGAAACCAGGCTTGGCATTGAAGGTGATGTTTTTAAAAAAACCGGTGAATATTGGATTTATATTTCTCCACGTGAAAAAATGCTGAAAATTATAAAAAGCGGCTACATTCCACTAGAATATTCCATTGATTTTAATATTGAGGAGTCAAAAGTCTATAAAATGACACTTACCGGAGGTAGTTTAAGTGGACAAGCAGAAGTGTCAGGTAATGTTACCGAGTTTGTAGTTATTAATACCCAACCCGAAGGGGCACAGGTTTTTATTAATGATAAATTAAAGGGTGTTTCTCCATTGTCGATCCCCTTATCAGTAGGGAATTATAATTGTCGTTTGGAGAAAGCCTTGCATAAAGTGGAAGAGTTCGATTTTGTTGTAGAAGCCGGTAATACTTTGCGAATTGAAAAAAATCTTACTGAGTTGGATATTTTTGGAAAAATAACTGTAGTCTCAAATATCGAAGCCCAAATTTATATTGATAATGAATATGTTGGAGACAGGTATTACGAAGGTAAATTGATTGAAGGTCTGCATGTCGTGAAAATACAGGCCGAAAATTTTAAAACTTATACTAAAGAATTGTTGATAATTGCCAACAAAGAGTATGTTGTTGATAAAATGTTGGATCCAAAGCTTGGTGTGATTTCTGTCCAATCCGAGCCATTAGGGGCATCGATTTTTATTGATGGCGAGTTTGTAGGAACAACTCCCAAATTTGTTAGAGATGTATTTGTCGGAAGTCGTGAATTATCTATCGAGAAGGTAGGGTACGCAACTCATCGCGAAAACATAACTGTCGAGTACGATAAAACTAAGGAATTTGTTTTTAAGTTGAGGCCGGCAAGTAGATTTATAATTTCAACAGAGCCCGAAGGTGCCGAATTGTATATTAATAATGTTCTTATCGGGCAAACACCTTTTGAGTTTGATCTTGATTACACAAAACATAACAAAATTAAAATTGTAAAGCATGGATATCATACAATATACGATGAGTTTCCTGCACACTCAGAGCTTAAATCTAAATCGTATAATCTCGAAAAACTTGCTTTAGTTAATAATACCAGGCTTGCAAGTTCCGATAACGACAAATCCACTACTAATCGAAGAAGTCGGAGTAATAGAGAGGATAGAACAATAATTGGTTGGTCATTATCAGGACTAAATTCAAGACCAGGAG
The DNA here is from genome assembly GCA_016937855.1 of Bacteroidales bacterium. Lineage (GTDB taxonomy): Bacteria > Bacteroidota > Bacteroidia > Bacteroidales > ML635J-15 > Bact-19. The sequence continues at coordinate 56,088 of JAFGVU010000123.1, forward strand.
GTGTACAATCATCAATTTATGGTAATTTTGGTGATGCTTCGCAATATGCTATTTTTTGTGATGTAGGATATCAGTTTAATAATTATGATAATTCATATATTGATGGGATCGTAAATTTTCCAAGATTCTCTTTTGGTGGGGGATATAATATTTGGCTCGGCGATTTTGCAGTTATAGAAGGATTTATTGCTTATGGGAGAGAATATGCTTCAGGTCTTAATTGGGAAATTTATGATATTTGGGATTTTGCACCTGATATGGTTTATACTAAGTGCTATAAAGCCGGGGTGAGAGCAGCAGTTCGAATTTCTCCCCATGCAGAACTATTCGGTGCTTATAATCTAAACTTTACAGATGGTCCTGCTTTTGATGTTTATGGAGATCAAGCAGAAGTGAATGGAGTAAGATATAATTACCAAACCCTTTTCCCTGATCGAAATGGCGAAAATTGGGAAATTGGAATTAGGTTTGTTGTGCATTGATTTTAATCGGCTCTTTCGATAGGCATTATTTATCCATAAAAACTTGTGAAATGTCAATTGTCTAAATCATTGAAAATGAGAAAATTCCGTCATGGAAAGAAAAAAATCTAAAAAAAAACGAAAAAAAATTTGGAGATATGAACTAAAAAGATGTACATTTGCAAACCATTTGCGAGAATAGCTCAGTTGGTAGAGCACGACCTTGCCAAGGTCGGGGTCGCGAGTTCGAGTCTCGTTTCTCGCTCTTTTTTTTTAAAAGCGATCTTAATTTAGTGCCCGGGTGGCGGAATTGGTAGACGCGCTGGACTTAAAATCCAGTTCCTACTATTGGAGTGCCGGTTCGACCCCGGCCCCGGGTACAGAAGCAGAATTTTTTAAAATTCTGCTTTTTTTATGTACTTTTGTGAACAAAGTGAATGAATAATCGTTTTAGAGATTTAATAAAAATATATTTATGGAAAATTTAGATCAGATCTACTTGTGGATCGTAAACAATGGTATTAGACTCTTAGGAGCTATAGTATTTCTTATTTTGGGTTTTTGGATAGTGAAAGTCTTTGTCCGACAAGCTGTTAAAATTATGACCAAACGAAATGTTGATGCGGGACTCATAAGCTTTTCTAGAAGCTTAATCGCAATAGCATTAAAAGTTTTAATAGTGATTTCTGTGATGGGAATGGTCGGTATAGAGATGACTTCATTTATCGCAGTTTTAGGTGCAGCCGGTCTTGCAATTGGTCTCGCTTTTCAAGGCACTCTTAGTAATTTTGCCGGCGGTGTAATGATTCTAATTTTTAAACCGTTTAAAGTTGGTGATTATATCGAGGCGCAAGGATATGATGGTTCAGTAAAAGAAATTCAGATTTTTAACACAATTTTGAGTACAGTCGATAATAAGATTATTTTTATTCCTAATGGTGCATTGGCGACAGGTACATTAACTAATTTTACTCAGCAAGAAACTAGGCGTGTCGATTTTAAGTTTGGAGTCGCCTATGGTACTGATTATCAAAAAGTTAGAAAGATTATTCTAGATATAATTAATGCTGATCCACGCGTATTACATGACCCGGAAGTTTTTATCGGACTAGGCGAAATGGCTGATTCCTCAATCAATATTATAACTAGAGCTTGGACAAAAACCTCTGATTATTGGGGCGTTTTCTTTGATGTCAATGAGAAAATTTATGAAACTTTTAATAAAGAAGGTATCGAAATTCCATTCCCACAAATGGATGTACATATTAAAAAAGATTAAATAGTAATAACTTAAAAAATTAGAAATGTTAAAAGTAAAAACTTTATTGACAGTTTTACTAATGTTTCTCGGATCTATAAGTGCTATGTCTGAGGAATCGGCAGATACTGTCAAAGGATGGAAAACAGGTGGCGTATTGTCTTTAACAGGATCGCAAATTTCATTTACTAACTGGGCAGCGGGTGGTGAAAATTCGATTAGTGCAAATAGTTTTGTAAATTTATTTGCAAATTTTAAAAAGGACAGAATGACTTGGGATAATACCCTTGACTTAGGATTTGGAATGATGAAGCAAGGAATGGGAGAGGAGTCGAGATATTATAAAACAGATGATAAGATAGACTTTTCATCTAAATACGGACAATATGCATTTGAACATTGGTATTATACAGGTTTGGTTAGTTTTAAATCTCAATTTACCGAAGGTTTTAAGAAGATAACAGATACTGTTAGAATATCAAACTTTTTGGCTCCGGCATATCTGAATATTTCTATTGGGATGGACTATAAACCTACAGATAATTTTACACTGTTTATTTCTCCTTTTTCAGGTAAGATAACTTATGTTACTGATACTATGTTGTCGGCAGCTGGGGCTTATGGTGTAACTCCCGGCGAAACAGTAAGATATGAGTTCGGGGGATATGTTAAGGCTCAGTTTAAGTGTAATTTAGCGCAGAACATATCTTATACCAGTAGAATGGATTTGTTCTCGAATTATCTCGAAAATCCTCAAAATATTGACCTGAACTGGGAAAATATTTTTAACTTTAAAATTAATAGTTTTTTTAGTGCGAATATCCATATTACAACTATGTATGATGATGATACAAAAATAGACATCGATAGAAATAATGATGGTGTGTACGACGGAAAAGGTTCAAGATTGCAAATTAAACAGCTTTTTGGAATGGGAATAACTTATAAGTTTTAAGGAAACAAAAAAAGCTGCAATCGCAGCTTTTTTTTATGATTATAGACCTTTTTATTTTATTTATTTTCTCTAAACCCAAATTTTTGAGTTTCTCGAAAATTTACCTATAAATTTATATTACAACAAACCCTGACTTGGACGATAGCAATTTCTTATCGGTTAAATCTTCGTCTTCCAGCAAATTTGTAGCATCTTCTATATCAATCAACTTTGATAGAGATTTGCTTATTTCAAATGTATGTCCCTCGGGGATATAAACTTTTATTTTTAGTTGCTGAGCACGATACTTCTCTGAGTTAAGTGTATAAAAAGGATTAAATTGAATTATTGAATCAGAGATAGAGTAATCATATTTTATCGTTTCAAGATTTTCTTCGGCTTCTTTTCTATTTGCTCCTCTGGCGTAATAAACTAGTTCGATATTGGCACATGTGTCGGTAGATGTGTAAAAATCTATTTCGGGTAAAGATCTTAAACTTCCTTGTTCCGGAATAATTAAATGTTGATTTATAAATATATGCAAATCATTTACATTTTCAATTTCGTCTTCGGTTAGTATGTCTTTTGAATTGAATTCAGGATTTAATTCAAATATGTAGTGATTTGTACTATCGCTACATATTTGTGTTTCTATTGTTTTGTGCTCTACAGATCTAAATGATGCACCAATGTTTAAACTTGCAAAAGCTATTACTATTATCGATATAACCCAAATTATAAATGTGCCTATTCCAAGATATTTATTCCCTGAAATATTAAATAGTAACTGAATCCCCCAGTAAATAATTGCAATTATCGGAATTACACAGAAAACAAGAATGCTAATGCTTAGTAACCATGCTGTTCCGGAGTTTGTTACAAACTCTAATAAACCAGGTAACCATATCATATTAAGAAAATCGTTTGAGAAATAGATATTTTCTTTACTTACGCTAAGAATACCAATGGTGAGAGCAACTAAAATCAAGGCTCCACCTACTAAAAACAACACGCCTAATACCTTTCCCAGTACCTGTGCTGTAATGCTTAAAATGTTCATTATGGCATTGCCTATATTATTAAATATGTCGCTGGTTTTTTTACTGTTTATGTTTTTAAAACTCTTTTTCAAATCTTCGTATTCTTGCTTAACGGTTTTTTCTATGTTTGATAGGTTCACTTTGTCTCCTTTCATTTCTAACTTCTCAGCCGTTGTTTTCGCTTCAGGAACAGCTATCCAAAGAATTAGATAGGCAATGATGCTTATTTGTCCAACAAAAAGAAAGATTAGGAACAAAACTCTCCAGGCTGTAGTGCTTATTCCGGTATAATAACTTAATCCGGAGCAAACTCCACCCAGATATTTGTTGTCAGGATCGCGATAAAGCTTCTTTTTGGGTTTTTGTTCCTTTTTTTCTGAGTCTGAGTCTGTCTTGTGTTCCGACATGTTTTCTCCTGTAATGTCTTCAACATTTCCAAGTATTAAAATTACCTCTTCGACATCAGAAATATTGATAACTTGCTTATTTTCGTTTATCTTCATGCCAAATATTTCGGCAATTCGAGCTTCGATGTCTCTCACAATTTCACTTCCTTCATCTTGTTTCGAGAAATGCTCTTCGAGTTTACGCAGATATAAACTCAACATATTATAAGCATCTTCATCAATATTAAACATGAAAGAATTTAAGTTGATATTTACTGTCTTTTTCATAATTATTTATTTTTTGCTGATTTTAACATATTTATTGAATCCACTAATTTTGTCCACGATTTGTCGAACTCTTCGAGTGTCGTTCTTCCTTTTTCGGTTAAACTGTAATATTTCCGAGGAGGCCCTTGAGTGCTTTCTTCCCATCTATAGCTTAGTAATTCGCTATTTTTTAGTCGTGTAAGTAAGGGGTAAAGTGTCCCTTCAACAACAATCATGTCCGCTTCTTTAAGTTGCCCCAAAATGTCGTTCGAGTAGCAATCTTGCTGCGATAGAATAAGCAGAGTGCAATATTCTATCACTCCTTTTCGCATTTGTGCTTCGTTTTTATTTACGTCCATAAGTTTAAATTTTAGTAATTTATAATGCAAAGATATGAAAATAAATTAGTACTATGTAATACAAAGTACCAAAAAAATATTAATATTATGTTAAAATTTTATTTGAATAAATAGGGAATCCTGTTTTTGTGTTGTGGTAGAGGGGATGTGTTAGTTTGTTGAGATGTAAAAATCTAGAAATAAAAATTTAAAAATTTGAAATCATATTCTCAAAATCCTCCTCAGAGATGATTTTAATGCCTAATTTATTTGCTTTCTCTAGTTTTGAAGGTCCAATATTATCTCCTGCGAGTAGAAAATCGGTATTTTTAGAGATGGAAGACACATTTTTGCCTCCATGTTTTTCGATAAGATCTTTGATTTCATCTCTCGAATGCTTGCTAAATGTTCCAGAGATGATAATAGACAGGTTTTTGAGTTTTTCTGAAAGCTTTTGCTCTTCAACGATTTCGAAATTGACACCTGCGTTCATCAGATTTGCAATTATTCTAATATTATTTGTATCTGCAAAATAATCAATAATGCTTTCTGCAATTCTTTCGCCAATTTCGTCCACGGCAATTAGCTCATCTTTTGTTGCATTTGAAAGTTTTTCGATATTCTTAAAGGCATAAGCCAGCTTCTTTGCCACAGTTTCGCCAACGTATCTAATTCCGAGAGCGAATAAAACTCTATCAAAACTTACACTTTTGGAGTTTTCGATACTATTAATTATGTTTTCTGCCGATTTTTCTGCCATTCTCTCGAGAGGAATAATCATATCTTTAGAAAGTTTATAGAGGTCGGCAACATTGTTTATCAGTTTGTTTTCGTAAAACTGAGCCACGGTTTCCTCGCCCATGCTGTCTATATTCATTGCTTTGCGCGAGATAAAGTGTTCGATTTTTCCTTTAATTTGTGGCGGACAGTTGTTTGAGTTTGGACAAAAGTGTTTTGCTTCTCCTTCTAATCTTATGAGTTTTGCTCCACACTCCGGGCAATTGTCTATAAATTGGGTAGGAGTAGAGCCTTGTTGATGTTGAACAATTCCGACAATTTTCGGAATAATTTCTCCTCCTTTTTCAACAAAAACAGTGTCGCCTATTCTGATGTCGAGAATTGCAATTTGATCGGCGTTATGTAATGAAGCTCTTTTTACAATGGTGCCGGCTAATTGAACAGGTTCAAGATTAGCAACAGGAGTTATTGCACCTGTACGACCAACTTGATAGTCGATGCTGATAAGTTTTGTGGTTACTTGCTCTGCTTTAAATTTATATGCTATAGCCCAACGTGGTGTTTTAGCTGTAAAATCAAGGATTTCCTGCATTTTGAATGAGTTTACCTTTATTACAATCCCGTCTATATCGTATGGTAGGTTGTGTCGCTCTTTATCCCAATAGTGGATATAGTCGAAAACTTGGTCAAGGTTATTACATAGTTTAGAATGCTCTGAAACTTTGAAGCCTGCTTTTTTTAGTATGTTTAAGCTTTCGAAATGGTTGTCGGCCGGAAGATTCCTACCCATCATATAGTAGAAATAGCAGTCTAAATTCCTTTTGGCAACTTCGCGAGAATCTATCATTTTTATTGAGCCGGATGTTGCGTTGCGTGGATTTGCAAAAGGGGATTCACCATTTCTCTCTCTAATTTGGTTTAATTCATCAAAAACTGAATGAGGCATTATTATTTCACCACGAATTTCAAATTTATCCGATACCAATTTTGGGTCTATTGATAAAGGGATACTGCGAATCGTAATAATATTCTCTGTCACATTATCTCCTCGGGTTCCATCTCCTCTTGTAACTGCACGTACGAATTTGCCATTCTCATAAGTGACAGATATTGAAGCTCCATCAAATTTTAGCTCGCAAACATATTCGGGCTCTGTTTCAAGTTCTTTTATAATTCTGTTATGAAAATCTCTAAGCTCTTGCTCATTGTATGTGTTTCCCAACGAAAGCATTTGGTATTGATGCTCAACTGTTTCAAATTTGTTGCTAATATCACTTCCAACTCTTTGTGTCGGACTGTCACCAAGTTTATATTGTGGGTATTCTGTCTCAAGTTTAACAAGTTCTTCTAGCATTTTATCAAACTCAAAATCAGTTATAACAGGTTCACTCAATACATAGTAATTATAATTATGTTGATTCAACTCTCGTGTTAGTTGCTCAATGCGAAATTTAACTGATTCCATCTGTTTTTTTTTGATAAAAATAATAAAATTTATTCCGTAATTTATTGTTTTTGGATGATTTTTATTTAATATTACCGTAAATCAAAATTTGTCATGAAAAATATTTTGTACGTTATCTCATTTTTTTTATTTGTCGGGTTTGTTTTATCGTCATGTAATAACGATAAGCCAAAGCAAAGCGATGAATCTCCAGGTATTGTCGATAATAGGGAGTGTGTTGCGGATAGTATTTTAGCAGATTTTTATAAATTTTTATCACAGGAGGAATACGATAAATGTATTAGTTATTTTAGTTCAAATTTGTTCGAGAACTTAGATTCGACAATTATATATCAAGGACTGCAGAATCGAAATAGCGTAATGAATATTAGTTCAGGGTTTGAGATTTTATACCAATACAATAAAACGGATGTTGAGCTTGGCGATTTGGCTTTTTTTCACACGAAATGCTTTACAGAAGAGGGAGAGTATCATTTTGAGAATATTGGTTTTATCAGAGAAAATGGCATTTGCAAAATACAAATTTATGAGTATGGTAATATGCCATACGTATCGTTAGATAAAGCAAATGATACAGCATCTGGTCTTAATTCTATTCTGACAGAATTATATAGAGTTGTCAATTTTGGTGATTTTGACGATGCGTTGGCCTTGATTGATCAGGAATTGGTTGATAGAGTCGGAATTGAGAAAGTGAAAAATGGGTTTGAAAATGCTTTGGGAATTAAAAAAGGTGTGCAATCTTTTGAAGTTGAGGAAGTTTATTCTGAAATGTTGGAGGATATTCCGGTAGTTGTTATGCGGATTGCCGAAACAGGACAAAATGGTGTGACTGTCACCGAAATAACTCTAAGTTGCCGTTTAGATGGGTATAAAATTGCAATGGCCGAGGATATTCCTGTTGTTTTGCTAGATCCGGATAAGGAGCTTTCGGGCGATGAATTAAAAGCAATTAGCTCTCAAATAGATAAGTTTTACAATTTTTTGAAATCGGGGAATTACGAAATAATTCTTAACTCTATTGATAAGATTGTTTTTTCAAGTGTTGATAGAGAGACCATCCGAAATTCTTTTGTGCAACGAAACACTTATTATGGGGTTCCGGTTGATTATAATATTTCAACATTTTCGGTTCAGTCTATAAATGACAAACCTTCGGTTGAAATAATTTTGGAAGTAAACAATCAGAATAAAAAACAATCGAAAGAAAAGATTATTTTGATACAATCAAAATCGGGACAATTAAAGTTATATGCTTACGAATACTCTGAAAGCAAATTTTAATCGTTACTTAGGACTTTAAATTCCACACGTCTGTTTAGTTGACGTCCTTCGTCATTGTCGTTAGTTGCAATTGGTTTTTCAAATGCATATCCTTCAAAAGTAAGCCTGTCGGTAGAGATGCCTTTTTCGATTAGATAGTCCACAACTGTTTTTGCTCTGGATTTTGATAGTTGTTTATTGTATTCGAAAGCACCTTTATTGTCGGTATGTCCGGATATTTCGATTTTAAGTTTAGGTTGTTTAGTTAAGATGTTAACAACTCTGTCAAGTTCGGCATAGGATTCGGGGCGTAAAGTAGCTTTGTCGTAATCAAAGAAAATGTTTTTCAAAACTATCGTGGTTCCAACTTCTATACGTTGCAGTTCGATATCGATAATAACTTCCTGATATGCCGAAGTGTCGGCAAGGTTAAAGTTTTCGGAATGGAATAAATACCCCTCTTTGTTTACATTTAGTCCATAGTTTTTTCCTGAAGGAAGGTTAACAATATATGCTCCGGTTTGACTGTTTGTTGTGAAAGTTGCAACAACTTCGTTGGCAGTATTGTCGATAATCTCTATGATTGCTTCAAGTGGGAATTCGGTAACTTTATCTGTTACTTTTCCTTTGACCAGCGTTAAATAAATTTTATCCTCGACAGGAGTTTCGGTTTTATCTTCCGGGAATCGGAGTTCATAAATGTCGTGTAATCCTTTACCTTCTGGTCTTACCGAAGCAAAATATGCAGTTTTGCCACTTGCAGTTGTTACAAAAAAAGCATCATCAAGAGGCGTATTGATAGGATATCCTAGGTTTACAGGAGTTGACCAATTTCCGTTTTTGTCTTTTGTTGTTTTAAAGATATCATATCCACCCATTGTGTTGTGTCCTTTAGAGCTAAAATATACTGTTCTTCCGTCAGGGTGTAAAAACAAGTCAACTTCATCGTATTTTGTGTTCACCATAGGTCCCAGATTTGTTGGAGGGGTCCAATTGCCGTTATTATCAAGAGTTGAGTAGCAAATGTCGCGTCCACCCATCGACAAAATCGGGTCGTCAGAGATAAAATATAGTGTTTTATTGTCGTATGAAATGCAAGCAGAAGATTCGTGCGATTTTTTGTTAATGTCCTGTGAAATACTGATTGGTTTTGTCCATTTGCTACCACGTAAACGCGACACATACAAATCGCCACCGTTTTGATCAACATAAACAAAAAGGCTTTGGCCATCGGGTGATAATCCAACAACAGCATCGTGTAGTTTTGAGTTTAAAGGTGTTCCCACACTTCTGGCTTTTGTCCAACCTGTTTCTGTTTTTGTTGATTCATAGATATCCTCATAATACATCCCATCTGCAGCAAACTGACTTCCGGTTGTTCCTTTGCGTCGTGATGTAAAATATAGTTTGGTGCCATCAGCAGTTATCATTGGACCATATTCTCTATATTCCGTATTGATATTATCTCCAAGATTTATTATTTCTACCTCGGTTGTATCCTTTAATATTTCTTTACCATTACGACATTCTGTAATATACTTGTTAATTTCTGCTACCTCGTTTTCACTCTTGATCGACGAAACATATTGAGAATAGAAATTTATTGCATCATCAAACATAAAATTCAGATGATATCCTCGTGCAAGGTAATAATTTATTTTTTTATCAACGTTTTTGTTTAAGTCGTAGGCTTTCTGAAAATATTTTAAACAGTCGTATTTTTGAGTGGTATTGTAGTAACAATAACCAATCTTAAAATTTAAGTCAGAATTGTCGGGGTTAAACTCGTATGCTTTAAGGTATAGAACAAGCCCATCGTCGATTTTATTTTCATTATAAACAAGAATGTTTGCATTTTTTATTTGTTTTTTTGCAATCGTAAGCTCATTCTTTTGATTTGGGAAATTTGATTTTGAAAAAGCAACATCTTTTTGTGCGAAGTTGGCACTTGCAATAAAAATGGAAATCAAAATAATAAGTAAATGTTTCATAATTGTTTATAATTAAAGAGTAAAAAAATAAGCTGTTTTCGGAGTTATTCCGTGAACAGCTTATTTGCATATTTTAGTATTACTTAATGCTAATTACTTTAAACTCAACGCGTCTGTTTTGTTGTCTTCCTTCATCTGTGTCGTTTGTTGCTATTGGTTGTAAATAAGCATAGCCTTTGTATGATAAACGAGGTTTGCTAATACCTTTTTCCACAAGGTAATCTACAACAGATTTTGCTCTGGCCTCAGATAATTGAGTGTTAAACTGCAATCCACCATGACTATCGGTATGTCCGCCAATTTCAATTTTCATATCAGGGTATGAGTTTAGGAGAGCCACAAGTCTGTCGAGTTCAGGGAATGATGTTTCTCGAAGTGTTTCTTTTCCATAATCAAAGAAGATGTTTTTGAGAACGATTTTCGATCCAATCCCAACTTTACTAAGTACGATGTCTTTTGTAACTTCCTGATATGCAGTGGCTTCGGGGATATTGATGTTTTCGCTGTAAAATAAATATCCATCAGCTTTTACTGCAATTCCATAGTTTTTACCAGAAGGCAGACTTACCAGATATTTTCCTGTTTTACTGTTAGATGTCAGAGTTGAGATTAGCTCATTTTTCTCATTGTCAACGATTTCTATAGTTGCTTCAACTGGCTCTTCGCTTAGAGCATCTGTAATTGTACCTTTCATAATCGTTAGTCGAACTTTCTTAACTTCGACAACTTCTTGTTCAACTTTTTGTTGGATAGTTGCAGTAGAGCTAGCAATAAGGACGTCTTCGCTACCAACAACCATCATTTTTTCAGGTCCCAAGAAAGTGATTCTGTAAATATCTTGAAGGCCGTATCCATCTTCTCTTGCACTCGAGTAAAAAGCATATCTTGCATTACCGGCAACAACAAAAAATACGTCGTCGTCTGGAGTGTTTACAGGATATCCAATATTAACAGGCTCTGACCAATTTTCTGCTCCATCATTTTCGCAATAGAAAATATCATATCCACCCATTGATCCTTCTCTTTTAGAGCAGAAGTACATAGTTACACCATCCGGATGCATAAATACGCCTTCTTCGTCATATTTCGTGTTAATCGGTGTTCCCATATTTTTTGCAGGACCCCAGCTGCCATTTTTTTGTTTTTCGCAAACAAAAATGTCTTTTCCACCTAATGAACTGTTTCCAAATTCGTCTTTTTCACGATCGCTTACAAAATATAGAAATTTTGCATCGTATGAAATTGAAGCGGAAGTTTCGTGATATTTTGTATTTACATTTTTATTTAGCTCTTTTGGTTTTGTCCAGTTATCGCCATCTAATTTGCTCTCGAAGAGTGTTCCATCAGGAACTCCTTTGTATGTGTAAAGAATTTGTCCGTCTGGAGAAAGACCAACTGAGGCATCATGACCTTCGGTGTTTAAGTTGCGCATATTAATTGCTTCGGACCAACCTTTTTTATCGTCGTTGTAGGCGATATATAGGTCTTCGTAATATAACATGTCATTAGGATCAATTTCTCCATCTGTACTACCCTCTCTTCTTGAAGTGAAGACAACCAAAGATTCGTCAGTTGTGATAACTGGGCCATAATCAGGATATTTCGAGTTTACAGTAGATCCTAGGTTGTCAATAAATACGCGGATTGGATTTTTAACCAATTGTTTTCCTGATTCGCACTCATTGATTTTTTTATCAACATCATGAGTTACAGATTTATCGTCCTTTTTCTTTTTTGCATCCGTTTGTGGATTATCGTTTTTATATTTTCTATAGAAATCTATAGCTTCGTCAAAATTATAAGTTAATTGATTTGCCCAACCTAAAAGGTAGTATATGTCTGTTGCTACACCTGGTTTAGCTTTGTATGCTTTATCAAGAAAATCTATTGCTTTATCTTTTTGAGTAGAGTATAAATAGCAAGCTCCGATTTTGTAGTTTAATTCTGGATAATGTTGATTGTACTCATATGCATTTAAATATTCCGTAAGAGCCATGCGATATGCTCCGGGTTGTCCCATATTGTAATAAACGTCGGCATATTTAATTGATGCCATTGCATCTTTATAACCATTTTTACCTTGCTTAAATTCTTTTTTGTTTATCTCGACAGGCACTTGGCTGATTGCGTTCGAAACAAAAAAGCTGAATGCTGTTGCTAAAGCGATTATTATTATATTTTTAATTTTCATAGTCGTAATTTTTATTTTTTATACTCAATACAAACAGAACAATACTCTTCGGCTACATCTAAACCAAGTTCTTTCGCTTTTTTCCAATCTTCACAAGCGCCTTCCATATTTCTTAGCATTTCCTTTGCTGAACCACGGTGAATGTATGCATAAGCATATTCAGAGTCCATCGAAATTGCTGTCGAAAATGCTTCAATTGCCGATTCAAAGTCTTTTAATTTGTAATAACACAAACCTATATTATTGTATGCATAAGCATAGTCTTTTTTAAGCTTTAGAACATCTCTGAAAACTTCAATAGCTTCGTCGTATTTACCCGATTCATAAAGTGCAATTGCTTTATTGTTTATTGCGTAATGATATTCTGAGTCGATACTAATAGCTTTGTCGTAAGCTAAAATAGCACCATCGAAATCCTTTTTTAACCTTTTTGCGCTTCCTAGATTATTGTATAAAAGCGCCATATCTCCATTAATTTCAATTGCTCTATAATAATCAGCTATTGCATCATCATATTTTTCTAACATTCTGTTTGCAGAGCCTCTGTCGTTAAAAGAGTAAAAGTGATTTGGGTCAACACTTATCGCTTTGTTAAAGTGCGAAATTGCCTCTTCGAATTTATCTTCTTTAAACTTCATTACGCCCATAAAGTAATGCATGTTAACATCTTCAAATCCTAAATCTAAAGCTTTGTTAAAAAAAGTAACAGCATTTTCGTTTTGTTCAAGATAGTAAGCACAATAGCCTTTTAGGTAAACAACATTTGCGTCATTAGGGAACTGAGCAGAATATTTGGTTAAGTCGTCTAATGCTTTTTGATAATCTTGTTGTTGAATATAGCTTGTACCTCTTCCGTAATATGCTTTGGTCATATTAGGATTTAGCTCCAATGCTCTGCTAAAGCTCTGAACAGACGCGCTAAACTGGTTTTGTTGATAAAACTGAACCCCATCGTTGTAGGCAATATTTGCTTGTTGATCTTCTGCAACAATTAAAGTGCTTGAAGTATCTGAAATAGCTGCTTCGCCTTCAAATCCAATTTTTATTGGGATAATAATTTGAGATGTGTCTGTTTTTGTTTCCTGTGCAATGGCGTAGGAAAAAGTCAAACAGAATAAAGCAAAAAATAAAATCTTTCTGTTCATAGTTATAATTGTTTGTAATGAGTTTTTCTCATTTTGGTTAAAAACTAGTTGTTTTACATAAATTTTATGTTAACAAAATTAAGAATAATTTTGTCATAAAGGGTCAATTTTATTAACAATTAATCAATATAGTGCTGTGAATTATGCTATTCGTTTAATCCATGGCACTGTTTATATTTTTTTCCGCTACCACAAGGGCAAGGGTCGTTTCGACCAACCTTTTTTTCAACTCTTACCGGTTCTGCTTTGGCTTTTCCTTTACTTGGGTCGTTATACCCAGGGTCTTCGCGACCGGTTTTCATCTTACTTAGGTCGAGTTTTGACTTAACTCTTGCTTCTTTAACTTCATCGGCTCTTTCAACAGGAATATAGCCTTTCATTAGTGTCGTAACAACCGATTTGTTAATTTTATCGAGCATCGTTTTGAATAAATTGAAAGACTCCAGTTTGTAAATCAAGAGTGGGTCTTTTTGCTCGTAAGAAGCCGCTTGCACCGATTGTCTTAACTCATCCATTTCGCGAAGATGCTCTTTCCAAAGATCGTCAATAGTTTTTAATACTACCGTTTTATTGTAGGCAGCTACAATTTCTGTGCCCTGAGTATTATAAGTCTTTTCCAGATTTACAATTACATTATACACTTTAGATCCGTCAGATACCGGAACCAGAATGTTTTCGTATTGACTTGCATTGTTTTCGAAAACTGTTTTAATGACAGGAAATGCTTGATTTGCGATTGCTTCGGATTTGCGTTTATGTGTCTCGCGAAGGTTTTCGTACAGATATTCGGTTAAATCGTTACGTGAGTATCTCGAGTAATCCTGCTCTGATAAATTAAGTTGAATAGACATCATTCTGAAAACTTCGAATTTGAATTCTTCGAAATCAGCTGCGCCGTGTAAATCTTCTACAAGGCTAACACAAAGATCGTACATCATGTTTGCAATATCGGCACCTAGTCTTTCTCCGTCTAATGCATTGCGACGTTTTTTGTAGATTACAGTACGTTGGGCATTCATTACATCATCATATTCTAATAGACGTTTACGAATACCGAAGTTGTTTTCTTCTACCTTTTTTTGAGCTCTTTCGATAGACTTAGAAATCATGGAGTGTTGAATAACTTCACCTTCTTTGAGTCCCATTCTATCCATCATTTTGGCAATTCTGTCGGATCCAAAAAGCCTCATTAAGTTGTCTTCGAGCGAGACAAAGAATTGAGATGATCCCGGGTCACCCTGACGACCTGCACGACCTCTTAACTGTCTGTCAACACGACGCGATTCGTGTCTTTCGGTACCAACAATAGCCAAACCTCCTGCTTGTTTTACTTTGTCGCTAAGTTTGATGTCGGTACCACGACCAGCCATGTTTGTGGCAATTGTTACATTACTTGAATATCCTGCCTCGGCAACAATATCAGCTTCTTTCTTATGTAATTTAGCGTTAAGAACATTGTGTTTTATCCCTTTTCGTGTAAGGATTTTACTTAACAATTCGGAAACTTCAACTGATGTTGTACCAACTAAAACAGGACGTCCTTCTTTAGTTAGTCTTTCAACTTCATCAATTACTGCGGCATATTTTTCGCGTGTAGTTTTATAAACTAAATCTTCGTAATCGTTACGTGTAATTGGACGATTTGTCGGAATTACCATTACGTCGAGTTTGTAAATGTCCCAGAACTCTCCGGCTTCTGTTTCGGCTGTCCCTGTCATACCCGACAGTTTGTGGTACATTCTAAAGTAATTCTGTAAAGTAATTGTTGCGTAGGTTTGAGTTGCGGCTTCAATTTTTACGCTCTCTTTTGCTTCTATTGCCTGATGCAAGCCATCTGAGTACCGGCGTCCCTCCATTATACGACCGGTTTGCTCATCAACGATTTTTACTTTATTGTCAATAACTACGTACTCCACGTCTTTTTCGAAAAGAGTATAGGCTTTAAGTAACTGATTTACAGTGTGTATGCGTTCAGATTTTATGGAGTATTCGCGTGTTATGTCATCTTTTTTCTTAAGTTTATCGCTATCAGAGAGGTCGGAGTTATCGACACTAGCAAGTTCTGTCGAGATGTCGGGCAAAACAAAAAAGTTTGAATCGGAGGTAGAACTTGACAATAAGTCAAAACCTTTGTCTGTTGGTTCAATCGAATTCATTTTTTCGTCAATAACAAAGAATAAATCATCTGTCACCAGATGCATATTTTTATTATTATCAGCCATGTAATGGTTCTCGGTTTTTTGAAGCAGGGCTTTCATTCCTTGTTCACTTAGGAATTTGATCAGTGGTTTTGTTTTTGGCAGAGCTTTAAATGCTTGCAATAATTTAAAACCGCCATCTTTTTCATTACCCTCAGCAATAAGTTTTTTTGCATCGGTAAATATTGTATTAAAAAGTGCTTTTTGAGCATTTACAAGTTTTAGAACTTGAGGTTTAAATTCCTCAAACAGTTGATCGTCTCCTTTTGGAGTTGGTCCGGAAATAATCAGAGGAGTTCTGGCATCATCAATTAATACAGAGTCAACCTCATCGACAATTGAGTAATTGTGCTTTCGTTGAACCAGATCGTTAGGACTTAATGCCATATTGTCTCTCAGGTAATCAAAACCGAATTCGTTGTTTGTTCCAAAAGTAATGTCTGCCGCATATGCATTACGTCTTGCATCGCTGTTAGGTTCGTGCTTGTCAATACAATCAACCGATAAACCATGAAACATATAGATTGGTCCCATCCATTCGGCATCACGTTTTGCCAGATAGTCGTTAACAGTAACCAAGTGTACACCTCTTCCTGTTAAGGCATTTAGAAAAACAGGGAAAGTAGCAACTAATGTTTTACCTTCACCGGTAGCCATTTCGGCAATTTTACCCTGATGCAGTGCAACACCACCAATAATCTGTACATCATAATGAATCATGTCCCATGTTACTGTGTTTCCACCTGCTATCCATGAGTTTTTCCATATCGCCTTGCCGCCAGAAATATCAACAAAGTCATTTGATGTTGCAAGATTACGGTCAAAGTCCGAGGCTGTTACTTCGATTGTTTGATTTTCTTTAAACCTGCGGGCTGTATCTTTTACAATTGCAAAAGCTTCGGGTAATATGGTCATTAGATGATCCTCGAGCTTTTTATCTATATTTTCTTCTATTTTATCAATTTCGTTAAAGATTTCTTCCCTTTCCCAAATGTCCAACGACTCTGCTTTTTGTTTGAGATTGTTAATCTCATCTATGTCGGTTGCTATAAAATCCTTAATTCCTTGTTTTAGTGATTCCGTACGAGCACGAAGTTCGTCGTTAGATAATGATTTAATTTGTGGTTCTACTGCAAGCACTTTTTCTAAATAAGGTTGCACATCCTTCATATCTCTGTCAGCTTTTGATCCAAAGATCCCACCAAGTAATTTATTTAGTCCCATTTTAATGAAAAATTTTTGTAATTATATTAATTTACAAAGTTAAAATTTTTATTAGACAATAAGGCCGTTTAAGTGAATTTATTTATCTGTTTTTGTAATTGTTTTGCTGGTTTGAAATAAGAATATGTATTTTCTTTTCCTCAAAACATGGCATGGGGCATGGGGCATAGGGCATGGGGCTTTTTGTGTAGCAATTGTTTACATTTTATACTTTGTATAATCTCAATTTTGCACAAATGGATTGCTTGTCACAAAA